>JAJYEA010000133.1 GCA_021790425.1 Thermoplasmata archaeon
CCACGAGCGAGAGGGGAGCGAGACCGGCCCCGTGCAGGGCCTTCGCCGCGGGGAGCGTCGTCCCGTCCCTCTGCTGCATCTCCCCTTCCCCGGTCAGGGCGAGGGCGAGGTGCGCGAGCGGGGCCAGGTCTCCGGAGGCTCCGACCGATCCCTGGCTCGGGACCGCCGGCACGACGTCCTGGTTGAGCGCGGAGAGCAGGAGCTCCACCACCTCCACCCGGACCCCCGAGAATCCCTTCGAGAGGCTGTTCGCCCGCAGCAACATCATGGACCGGACGATGTCGTGCGGCAGGAGCGGACCCACCCCGCTGGCGTGGGACCGGACCAGGTTCCTTTGGAGCTCCGGAAGCTGGTCCTTCGGGACGATCCGGTCGGAGAGACGGCCGAACCCCGTCGTGACCCCGTACACGGGACGACCCTCCGCGACGGCCTTCGCCACGGCCGCCCTCGCCCGCTCCAGGTTGGCCTTCGCCTGGGGCGTGAGCTCGACCTTCCGCCCCCGTCGGGCGACCTCGACCAGGTCCTCGATGGTCAGGTGCTGGCCATCGACCGGGAGCGCGTCCGGCACGGGGGAGGGGGGAGAGGGAGGGGGCATTAGGCATTCGGTGAGGGCCAAGCCCGCCGCGGGCGGGCGAGCGCGACCACCGGATGGCTAGTGATCGATGCGAGAGTAGCTGGGATGGGCTTGGAGTGCGCGCGCAGCCGCTCCGTGATCTGGACCGTCTCCTTGGTGTCCGTGGGAGAGCGACGGAGGTGCTCCTCGCGCCCGTCTCCGGCCCCGGACCTCTTCCTTTCGGCGGGGTCCTTCTTGACGTTGGGCTTGACGAAGGCCGGGGGCGGAGGGCGACGACCATCGCCCTGGAGAGCGGCCTCGACCTGTTCCACCCCTGCTCTCAGCTCGCGGTTCTCGACGAGGAGCCTCTGGAACGTCTCGGGAGAGATTTCGGGCGCGGGGGATTCGCCGAAGCGACGCACGCCACCGATTCAAGGGGAAATCGGACTCAATGATATGTGGCGTCGTGTCGCGGAAACGCACGGGTCACCTCGAGCGGATCCGTGAAGGTCGCGGAAAAAGGCGAACTCCGCGCCTCCAAGCGAGGCCGGGAACGCAGTGGATCTACACATGTCCCCATCGGTCCAAGAACCAGCTCACCCACTCCTGCGGCACTCGCTTCCCGAGCGGCGTGTTCATGACCCTGACCCCCACCAGCGAGAGGAACATGACGGGAATGGCGCGCCCGATGGGCATGCGGGTGTCCGGGTCGTGCGCCCACGTTACGGGGAACTCGCGTATCGAGTTCCCCCTCTTGCGGAGGTGGTAGAGCATGTCCACGTCGAACGCCCGGTTGGTCAGCGCTGCGGCCCGGAGCAGGGGTAGCAGGACCGAGCGCCGCAAGAACTTGGCGCCGCACTGCGTATCCTTCACGGGAAGGAAGAGGACGCCCCGGACCAGGAAGTTCCACAGACGCCCGGCGACCCGGTTGAACAGGGGCTCGTGTCGAAGGACGTTGGCACCCCGGGCCCACCGCGAGGCCACGACGCAGTCGCAATCCTTCAGGCCATCGACCAGTTGGCAGACCTCGCTCGGCGGGATTGGGCCGTCGGCGTCCAGGTAGCCCACGCAGTCGTATCTCGCCTCCCGGAAGCCGGCCATGACGGCGCCCCCCTTGCCGAGCTTGTGGGAGAACTCGAGGACCCGGACCCCACGTGGAGCGTAGACCCGGGCGACCTCCGCGGTCCGGTCCCTCGCCCCGTCCACCACGACCAGCACCTCGAACGGTTCGGCGCGGGATTCGAGGGCCGGCAAGAAACGGTCGAGGGTGCGGCCCAGCCGGCTCTCCTCATTCCAAGCTGGGATAACGATGCTCAGTCCGGACAGCGAGGGTCCCCCCTGGGGAAGTTATTCCCACGATGGCCGCCCTATATGCAGATTGTCCCGAGGGCGAGACTATGTGGCCAGCAAAGTTCGCTGCTGCACCTCCGGCTCGGGCCGTGCCCACCGGACCTCGTCGACTTCGTCCACACATCCCTTGCCAGGTTCGGGCCCTGTTCTCCCGCATGACCTCGAGGGGCAGGGGTGATCGGGAAGCGCCGGTCTCAGCCGGTCCTTGGCCATACCCCGGCCCAGACCCGGACGGGACGTTCTTCTACCCTCGCACCTGAAGGTTCGGTGTGCCCTTCCCGGCGCTCCTCCTGCTCGCTGAGCTGCTGCTCCTCCCGGCTTTGCTGGTCCCTTTCGGGGACCTCTTGGTATGGATTGCGGAGAAGGCCCTCAAGGTACGACCCGCGCTCTCCCTGCTCGAACGCGTCCTGGTCTCCTTCTACGCCGCGGGCGGCTTCCTCTTCGCCCTCTCCTACGTCCCCCTGGAGCTGTTCCTGAGGGCCCGGCTCCCGTTCCTCCTGGTCGCGCTCGGAGCCGTGGGGTGGGTGGCATGGGGGGCCCGGGGGATTCGCCGGCGCGGGGACCGGGGCGCGGCTCGGGCCCCGTGGCCCGCTGCGGGCCGATGGGTCTTGGGAAGGGAAGATTGGGTTCCGTTCCTGCTGGTAAGTCTCCTCTTCTTGTTCCTCTTGGGATTCGAAGTCTTGTTGGTGGGGAGCCGCCTCCTCCCGAACAGCTTCGACGGCAGCGTCCAAACGGACTTTGTCTCTCTGCTGCTCTCTCAAGGGAACTCCCCCGGGACGCTCGAACCCATCGCCCCGATGGGGGTGGTCTATCCCCAGGGATCCGCGGTCTGGTTCGGCAGCGCGACCGCCCTGTTCGGCTGGTCGGTGCCACAGTCGCCGGTGCTCCTTCCGCCGCTGTTCATGGCGCTCTCGGTGCCCGCGTTCTATGGCTGGGGCGCCCGCCTGTTCGGTCCCGGAACCGCCTCCGGCAGGGAGGGGGGCTTGATGTTCGCGGCGGGGGGGGCCCTTCTCCTGTCCTGGCCGCGTTTCCTGGTCGGCGGTTCGTACGACTTTCTTTTCGCGATTCCCCTCTTCCTTGTGA
>JAJYEA010000134.1 GCA_021790425.1 Thermoplasmata archaeon
CTCATCATGCTCGATCGAACCCCCCACAAGCTCGAGGAAGGCCTCCTCGAGCGTCACGGGGCCCACCGTCGTCGAGAGTCCCCGGGCCAGGGCGAGCCCCAGCACCTCGGAGACACGGGTGGGCTCTGTGATGATGTGGAGGACGCCGTCTCCCACGATGCACTTCCCGAAGGACCGGTACGACTCGATGTCCTGCGAGGCCCCGCCCAAGGTGATCCGGATGGTGCCCCCGACCTTGCGTTTCAGGTCCGCGGAGGTGCCTTCGGCCACCACCAGGCCCTGGTTCACGATGTAGACCTTGTCGGAGAGGTTCTCGGCCTCGTCGAGGTAGTGCGTCGTCAGCAGTATGGTGGAACCCTTCCGGGTCAGGTTCCGGAGGGCCTCCCAGACCCCCCGGCGCGCGAAGGGGTCCATCCCGAGGGTGGGCTCGTCGAGGAAGAGGAGCGGTGCCTCGGTCGCCAGCACGGTCGAGACCATCGTCCGTTGCTGCTGTCCTCCGGAGAGCGTCACGCACAGGCGGTCCGCCACCTCGGCGAGGCCCATGTGCTCGAGCACGGCGTCGGTCCGTGAACGGGCGGTCTCCCTCACGAACCCGCGCGCCCGGAGGTAGGTGTAGATCTGTTCACGGGGGGTGAGGTGGAAGAACGGCTTGCCCTCCTGCGGGACGACCGCCATGTAGGGGCGAGCCTGCTCGGGGTGGTGGACCACGTCCATCGAGAAGACCTCGACCTCGCCGCTCGTGGGGGCGAGGAGCGTGGACGCGATCTTGAGGAACGTCGTCTTCCCGGCTCCGTTCCGGCCCAGGAGCGCGACCCGTTGGCCCTTCGTGACTTGAAGGTCGAGGCCACGAAGCGCCTTCACCGGGGGCGTGCCGCGGCTGTGGTAGGTCTTGGTGACCGCTCGCGCTCGAAGCGCGATTCCTGAGGATGAAGCGGGAGGAGTAGGGGTGGAGGCCAGGGTTCTCATGGAAGCGCCCCCACGCCCCTGGTCATATTTAAGCGGGGTTGCCACGGGCCTGCGACGCCGGGGCCTTCGTCCTGCTGGGAGGAATCGCCCCCTTGATTACGGGCACTCCCTCGCTCTCGTGGCGTAGGAGCCTCGGACCCGGTTGGAAGGAGGCACGGGCCCGAGGTTCCCTTCCGATGCTGATTGGCTTCCTCCACGGTCCCGCCACCCGGAGTTCGTTTCCCGACCCGGGCCGGGATGTCCTGGGAAGGAGGATGACCATGGCATCGGACATCGAATGGGATCTCGACCGAGCGTCATATCAATGCCCTCACCTCGTACCAGCCTCGGTGACGGGAGTAGGAGAGGACCGGCGTGCACCCGGGCATGTGTAGGCGGGCCCCATCCTGGGGGGAGCGCTTCTGGACGATCAACCGTACCTTCGGCTTCGTCTTTCGGAGCTTCATGGGCGCACCTTGGCCTTCCGGACGTGCTTCCCGGGAACTTGAGAGCGCCGGACGGGACCTCCGACTCTCCCCCGAGCCTTTCGAGCCTTCCGGAGCCTGCGGTCCACCACGACCAGGCCCGCAGGAAGCGCCAGGATCATCCCTACCTCTTGCACGTTGAGCTCGTTGTAGGTAGCGTGGGTCGGTCCCACATTCGGAGACTCAATCCAAGTACCGTTGTTCGCGGCGCACTCCAGCTCCAGGCTACCGGGCGCCAACGACCCGTTCGAGCTGCCCGGAGCCGCCCACCAAAGGCACGCTTCAACCAGGGCCTGAGCATCTGCCCCCCCGGTTACTGGGAAGGGTCCAAGTAGGTAGTTCCCGGTGGAGACCTCGAAACCGAGCCGTGGAGCCTGCTCGGCGCTCGCACACCCCCCTCCACAGTTCGCGACCCATGCGAGAGCGAAAGGAGCCACGCCGTCGTGGGGTGTAAGCATGTCCTCCGCGAGCAAGGACGCATTGGCCCAGTCCTGACCCGCCCGGACCTCACCGAAGACATCCGCCAGATAGGCCAGGTACTCGATCTGAACGAACGAGCCTCCCGAGTTCGGAAGGGTCACCTGGGACCAGGTCATGTACGCCGGGGCCGTGGGTCGGGAGCCGCTCTCGATGTTCAGGGGCCTCAGGTTGTTTTGTGCGGAACTCTGTGAGAGATGGGTCCAGTGCCCCGCACCGAAGACCTCCAAGTTGGTGAAGGCCACCTCGGAGAAGGCGGGGAGAGCCACCGTCGACCCGTCGAGCTGAGGGGTTTCCACAATCCACTCGGCGCTCGAGAAATCGATGGGGGCACAGGCGGGCCATAGAAAACTGCCACAAAGCTCGGTGTTCCCGCTATCGTTCCAACTCGATCCCGAGGCCAGATCCTCCAGGGAGAGGTACCAGTACTGTTGACCATCACCGTTGTCGCCCAGGTACTGCACCTGCGCGCAAACGGTGTCTCCCGTCCTCAGGTCTAGGGAGATTGGTTGGGCGCTCGAGGGGAGGGTTTCCCACCACGCTTGCGGGGCGGAACTCGGGGCCTCCATCGTCCCGATTTGAACCAGGTCCTCTCCCTGAGTCCCCGCGACTCCGACCCAGGTCGATGCCAACTGGGCGCCTCCAGCTTGGGTTTCCGGAAGAGTGCGAGCCACTTGGGGGAGGTTCCAGCATCCGAAGACACCCTGGATCTGGGCCTCACCGTGCGCGCAAAACGCTCCCGCAGGCCCGTTGGGGCAATAGATCGCCCCCGCCCAGTTCATCGTTGTCCCGGCCGGTAAGCCGTTCCAGACCGGAGCTGACCCCGTCGGCGCCCCCGAAACCGGAACAGGGGCGTGGCTGGCCACCGCACCAAACACCGCCACCGACAAGACGATCTGCCCCAGTACCTCCTCCGACACAAGCATGTCTGCGTGCCTCCTTCCGGTGAGAAGTAGGGCGCGCCACGGCGTGAGAAGAGTCCCAGACATGTTCTCCGGACATGTCCGGAGCTCGGGGAAGTCGAACCGTTCTCCCGGACATGTTCGGCTCCCGGTCGCTGAAACCTAGCGAAGATCG
>JAJYEA010000135.1 GCA_021790425.1 Thermoplasmata archaeon
CTCTCCCCAGCGGTCGACGAAGACGTGCTCCTTGGGGCACCGGAGTTCGATCGCGAGATCCTGCATTTCGTTGACCATCGGGGTGGCCCCGCAGAGATACACGTCGGCGCGAGCGAGGTCGGGGAAGCCGGCACGCACTGCGTCTTGGACATGGCCCACCGCTCCAGTCCAACTCCCGTCCTTGGGAGGTCGGGAGAGGACCGGCACGAAATGGAAGCTAGGCCACGAGACGGCCAGCGCCTCGAGCTCGCCACGCCCGACCATATCGCCGACGTACCGATTGCCCCAGATGAGCCATGCGTCGGTCGAGGGGCTTCTCTCGTGAAGGCGCTCGAGCATCGGAACGAAGGGGGCAAGGCCCACTCCGGTGGCGACCATGAGTACGCAGCGGTCCTCCGGGTCGCGGTAGAGGAACTTCCCGAGCGGAGCGAGGATCGTCTCCGTGGTCCCCGCGGACGGGGTCAGGTCACAGAGGAGATTCGACGCGAACCCGTTGGGGACGCGTTTGACGAGGAGCGAGAAACGATCGTGGAGGTGGGCGGAGGAATAAATCGAGTACGAGCGGGTCACAGACTTCCCATCTCGGACAAGGTAGAACGTCACGTACTGACCGGGCACGAACTCCATCGGGTCGTCGGGCGGCAGGGTGAAGGTGAGGACATGGATGGAGGGGCTCGCCTCGAAGTTCGCCGTAAGGGTCACCGCCCGCCGATGGGGCTGGGCAGCCCTCGGAGGTACGTTCCCCAACGGGCGAGTCGTTGCGGCATCGCCGGGGGTTCGTGATTGAGATTTGACCTCCGAATGAGGAGCGGGACTCACGGTCATAGGTGGATGCGGTGCGATCGGGGTTCTGGGCGCAGAACGACCCACTCCCCTCTCGTCCGTGTTCCTCCGGTCACTTGTACGTGGACTGGTAAGTCTTCCCCTCGTCGTCCCAGATCGTGATGCAGCTCCCCTCGCACTCCGTCAGGCATGCGTTACAGAGGATGCAGTCGGACCCGTTCTCGGCGACGGATTTCTCTTCGCGGAACTGGAACTTCGCAGCGACCTCGGGGTCGTCCACTACCTGAGGGAACTCGCTGCGCGGGTGCATCACGAACACGTTCACCGGACATACGTCGAAGCAGTGGCGGCAGCCCGTGCACTTCTCGATCTGGACCTTGACATCCATGAGAGCGTCCCTTCACAATCCGGGCATGCAACCGCTATGGCAGAGAACAAGGTTCTGGGGAACATTCAGTCCCCCGTTGGATGGGAGGACGCGGGGAGCCAGGGTGAGTTGGGATCCCGTCGCGAAATGTTCTGCGGGCGTCTCGGGAAGGACAATCTTCCCGTCGCAGACGGCGCACTTGGGGCCCAACGCATCCACCTGCCATTGAAGCGCGAGCGCGTACATCGAAGCCGTCGGGCGATAGGATCCCGTCGCCTGAGACTTCCAGATCTTCCGGTGTCGCTCGACCAACCCGCGAACGAGGTTCTCGAGCGCCGCGTTCCGGCCTCCGAAGTGATCTCGCGCGATCGTCTTCAGCTTCTCCCGCGTCCAGATCTCCGAGGGGCTTTCTGCCTTGGTTCTCATGGTCCCTTCCAACGCGACCGCGCTAGGTAAGGCTCTCGAGCGAGGATGGGCCTTTCGGACCCTCGGCCTCCGGAGCGCACAGAGCTTCAACGAGCGGTCCGAGGACCTCCCGCCAATCTCCGACCACACCGACGTCGACCCGGGAGAAGACCGGCTCGGACGCTTTCGGGTTGATGCCGACGGTCACCCGCGCGCGCTTGACCCCGACGAGATGGTTCATCTGGCCGCTGATGCCCAATCCTATGTACAGGTCGGGCGCGATGGACTTCCCCGTAAGACCGATCTGGAGCTGGGGCGGGACCCAGCCGGAATCGACCACTTTTCGGCTTGCCCCGAGCGCCGCACCGAGGGGGCGAATCGTTTCGAGGACCTCGGACACGTGGTCCGGTCCTCCGATGCCCATCCCTATGCCCACCACGGTGCGGGCCGAGTTCAAGTCCCCATAGCGTGGGTCGCGTTCCACGCCGGATTCGATCCTCCGGAGACGACGCGGGGCCTCCTCCAGCGGCACCGGCATCCAGCGAACGTCGGCCGCATCCCGTTCGAAACGGCCCAATTCAAAGGAGCCGGGCCGTATGGTGGCAAGGGAGGGACGGTGTTTGGAAACCACCTCGGCGATGAGACCTCCTCCAAAAGAAGGCTTCCCGAGGACCAGACCCGAGGCGGTGTCCCAGGACAGGCTCACGGCGTCGCCGGTGAGCCCGAGTCCCATCCGAGCGGAGATGCGGCCGGCGAGCTCCCGGGCCCATGTCGTGCTCGAAAAGAGCGCCCCGGGTCCCTGCACGTGCTCGCCAAGAAGGTCACAGACCGTCGGGACGAGCGCCTCCGGCGATCTCCACCCTCGGTTCGCTGTAGCCCAGTATGCAGAGGCGGCCCCAGCTCGAGCCAGGCGGTGTCGGTCATCGTCCGTGAGCGGGCCGAACCCCACTGCAGATGAGTAGAGCGGCCCTGGCAAACGCAGCACTTCCGACAGGAGGGGAAGGGACTCGGGGTCAATCCCGCCTTCGGGCCCCGCGACGAAGACCAGCACCTCGCCTGAGGGGGATGGGGACCTCGGGAGAGGGCGGCAAGGGCGAGAGAGCGTTCGGGACCGAGCGAGGAGGTCGCGAATCTTCGTGCCCGCCGCCCGGATCCTTTCGGGCATCGGGCCGAAGTCGAAGACCAGCTTCGCCCGGTCCGGTTCGACGTTTCGGAGTGCCTTCACCACGGTGGGCGAGCCTGCGAGTCCGACGTCTCCAGGCGCAAGCCCGAGGTCTCCCAGCCCCCAGACGTCGATGGGTTTGGTCTCCGCTTCCGTACGGGCCTCCGGCGTGGGGGACCTCATCTTGACGATCTTCTCGCCGACCGTCACC
>JAJYEA010000009.1 GCA_021790425.1 Thermoplasmata archaeon
CTTCGAGGAAGCGAACCAGCTCTACTCCCTGGTCCTCGACCTCGACCCCACCTTCACCAGCGCCCGGTTCAACCGCGCGCTCACGCTCGCGATCCTCAAGCACAACCTCGAGGCCAAGGTCGAGATATGCAACCTGGTCGCCTCCGAGGGATGGGCCGCGGACGCCGCCTATCTCATGGGATTCGTGGCCGAGAACGAGGGGCGCATGGAGGCCGCGGTCCAGCTCTACGCGAAGGCCATCGGGGAAGGGAACTACGCCAACGCCTGGTCGAGGCTCGAGGCCCTGATCAAGCGCCGCCACAAGCTGAAGGATGAGGGCGCCGCCACGGATGGCAAGGAGCCTTCGGTGGTGTTCAGCGAGGATCCGGGACTCGCCGCGGGTGCTCCCGCGATGGTGAAGTGCATGAGCTGCGCCCGCGACATCAAGCGCGAGTTCCTGGTCTGCCCGTACTGCGGAGGGATCAGCCAGCCCGACACGCCCAAGACCCCGCAGGGGGCCGCGAAGAAGACG
The DNA here is from genome assembly GCA_021790425.1 of Thermoplasmata archaeon. Taxonomy (GTDB): domain Archaea; phylum Thermoplasmatota; class Thermoplasmata; order Lutacidiplasmatales; family UBA184; genus JAJYEA01. Next base: position 512 of record JAJYEA010000009.1, read on the forward strand.
CCGGAGGAACCCAGCCTGCCGTCGGCGGAAGAGGTCGCGCGCCGCTACGGCGGCGGGCTCGGCACCTCGAGCGGGGACTCCCACCGTCCCGCGGATATCCAGATCGCCTGGCTGGAGGAAGCCCTCCGGCTCCTGGTCCCTCCGGGAGCCGACGTCCGGAAGCGGTCCGAGCTCGCGGTCGCCTGCATGGAGCTCGACCGGATGGACGAGGCCAAGGGACTCCTGGAAGGGCTGACCCGGGAACACCCCACCGTGATCGGGTACCGGACCGCCCTGCTCCGCACGCTGCACCGCCTGAAGGACTGGAAGGGAGTGCTCCGGCTCTGCGACGCCGTCCCGGAGAACCAGGAGGTGCTCCGCTTCCGGATCACCGCGCTGCTCGGGCTGGGCCGCCGGGACGAAGCCCGCCCGCTGATCGCCCGGCTTCCCCTGGAGACCGCGACCCAGTGCGAGGAGGCGGCCCGTTTCACCATCGCCGTCCGGGACCATGCGGCGGCCGACCAGCTCCTGGACCGGGCGATCACCATCGACTCCACCCTCAACAGCGCCCACCTCCTCAAGGAGCTCCTGTCGGGCAACCCCGTCGTGAAGAGCCCACGGAGCACCCTGTCGCGGTTCGAAGGCATCGAGCCCGTGCTGGACCTCCTGGTCCAGCGCGTGGTCGCCCCGCTCCTGGTGCCGGAGAACTACTATGCCTACGACATCGCGGACTTCCAGGTGCTCCTGGCCGGGCCCCCGGGCTGCGGGAAGACGTCGGTGGCCCGCGCGCTCGCCAAGGAGGCCTCCGCCTCCTTCGAGTACCTCCGGTTCGACCGGGTGGGGGACCTCTACTACGGGGAGACGGAGAAGGCGGTCCACCAGCTCTTCCTGCGGGCCCGCCGGGCGGCCGTCAGCGAGCGGGTGATCCTCTTCATCGACGAGGTCGACAGCTTCGCCTCCACCCGCCGGACGCGCGAGGAGCGGAACGAGCGCCGCCTCTTCACCCAGATCATGACGGAGCTCTCCGAGCTCTCGGAGCATCTCCGCCACGAGACGCTCAACATGCGGGTCATCGGCGCCACGAACCGCCCGTTCGACCTCGATCCCGCCATGATCCGGACGGGAAGGCTCGGGATGCCCGTCTATCTCGGTCCGCCCAACGCCCAGGCCCGACGGCGGCTGATCCAGCAGCACCTGGGGGGACTTCCCCAGCACGGCTCCTTCGACCTCGACCTCGCGACCCGCGAGACCGAGTGGTACTCCATGTCCGACGTCCAGGGGCTCCTGTCGGACCTGCTCTTCGAGGAACGCTCCTCGGACCTCATGCGGCGGGAGTGGAAGCTGACCAACGAACGGCTCCTCACGGAGATCCGGAAGCGTCCCCCGTCCGTCCTCGGATGGTTCCGCCAGGTCGACCGGCTCATCAAGGAGGGCGAGATCGAGGCGACGGACCTGGGTCGGGGCTTTGAGCAGGACTACCACCGGTTCACCCAGTGGCAGAGCCATGCCACCACGACCACGGCCAACCCCCCGCCCGGCCGACGGGACCGGATGTTCGCCTAGTCCCCCGGCATCGCCCGGTTCTCAGAGGGTGGGGCTACGCCGCTTCGTAGTAGTACTCGCCCTTCGCCCGCTGCTCGCGGTCGAGGACGGAACCCGCCTTGTTGACGCGGGGACGAAGGGTCTCCTCATCCCGGCGGAAGGTGACGCCGACGCTGGCCAGGAGCCGGTTCATCCCCTCCCGCATCGAGAAGGGCCCCTCTCCGCGGCCCGCGGCCTTCCCGTCCTGGTGGAAGACCATCAGGCTGTCCGCGAGGAGGTCCAGGAAGTAGACGTCGTGGTCAACGATCAGGGCCGTCGCTCCACGGTTCTCCACGGCGCGGCGGAGCACCTTGGCGGCGTTCATGCGCTCGTCGACATCGAGGTAGGCGGACGGTTCGTCGATCAGGTAGAGCGTGGCCTCCCGGGCCAGGGTGAGCGCGATGGCCACGCGCTGGAGCTCGCCTCCCGAGAGGTTCGGGAAGGGGGTCTCCATGAGCGGCTGGAGATGGAGGCTCGGAACGAGCTCGTTCTGGAAGAAGGTGTTGTCAAAGTCCTTCGCGGCGGCGAGGGCGAGCACCCGCTCCTGGAGCGTCGCCTCCCCGGTCGCCTTGAGGTACTGGGGCTTGTAGCTGACCCGGACCCCGCTCGGAGGCGTCCCCTGGGTCGGGACCTCCGCGCCGGCCAGGAGCTTGACGAACGTCGTCTTCCCGGTCGCATTGGGACCCACGATCCCGATGGTCTCTCCCTTCCGGAGGGACCCCTCACCGACCCGCAACCGGAAGTGGGGGTACTCCTTCTCGAGCGGCGGGAAGCTCACGAGCTCGTAGCGGCTGGTCGAGGGGCGCGGGGGATGGGCGGTGAAGGCCACCGGCTCGGTCCGGAACCGGACGTTCTCGTCCCGGAGGTAGCCGCTGAGGTACGTGTTGATCGCCGTGCGCGTCGCCATGGGATGGGAGACCACGCCGAAGGCGGCCGACTCCCCGTAGAGCAGGTGCACCTGGTCGGCCATGTAGTCCAGGATGGCGAGGTCGTGCTCGACAACCACGACGGACTTCGTCTCCCCGAGCTTCCGGATGAGCGCCGCCACCCGGAGGCGATGGACGATGTCGAGGTAGCTCGACGGTTCGTCGATGAGGTAGAGGTCGACGTCCTCGGCCAGGGTGCGCGCCACCGCGGCGAGCTGCATCTCCCCGCCCGCGGCCTCGGCGAGGGGCTTGTCCTCCATGCCCTCGAGCCCGACCTCCCCGAGCGCCTTTCCGGTGTCGCCCCGAGCCTGGTCCACGTAACTCCCGATGGTGAGGTTCGAGTCCGCGAGCACGTCGACGTACTGGGGTTTCACGGAGACGCGGAGGTCCCCCTTCGCGAGGCGCCCGAGATGGGCCTGGAGCTCCGTTCCCCGGTAGTGGTCGAGGATCTCCTTCCACTCGGGCGGGTCGTCGTACCGCCCCAGGTTCGGTTGCTCTCGGCCGCTCAGCAGCCGGAGCGCGGTCGACTTGCCGATCCCGTTCGAGCCGAGGAGCCCCACCGTGCGCTTCAGCTTCGGCACCGGGAGTCGGAAGAGGCGGAAGGCGTTCTGACCGTAGCGGTGCACCATCTCCCCCTCGGCGGCCTCCGGGGTGTTGAGGATCTTGATGGCCGTGAAGGGGCACTTGTGGACGCAGATCCCGCACCCGATGCAGAGGGATTCCGAGATGACCGGTTTGGAGTCCTCCCCCCAGACGATGCACTCCTGGCCCATGCGCACGGGGGGGCAGTAGGCAAGGCACTCCCCCTGGCACTCCTTGGGGTGGCAACGGTCGCGCAGCAGAACGGCGATCCGGGTCATGGTCCTCTCGGTGGCACGCAGTGACGCGCAACCCTAGGGGGTAAGTAAGCCCTGCCGGAGCCGGCCGGCAGCGCCGCCCCTCGAGCGGGACCCCCGCAGCTCCCCGACATCAGGCGAACCGGGGAAGCTTCGAGATCTCCTTCAGGCCGCCCATGTAGGGCTGGAGGACCTTGGGCACCTCGATCGTGCCGTCCTCCCGGGCATAGTTCTCGATCACCGCCGCGATGGCCCGGGGGCTCGCCACGCCGGTGGAGTTGAGGGTGTGCGGGACCCGCTTCCCGGGAGCTCCGGGGCGCCCCATGCGCAGGCCGAGGCGGCGGGACTGGTAGTCCGTGCAGTTCGAGCAGCTGACGACCTCGCGGTACTTCCCCTGCCGGGGGAACCACGCCTCGATGTCGTACTTCTTCGCGGCGACGATCCCGAGGTCCCCCGTGCAGACGTTCACGATCCGGTAGGCGATGTCGAGCCCGCGGAAGATGTCCTCCGCGTTCTTCAGGATCTCCTCGTGGAGCGCGGGGGAGTCCTCGGGCCGGGCGTAGACGAACTGCTCGACCTTCTCGAACTGGTGCACCCGGAAGACCCCCTTCTGGTCGACCCCGTGCCCTCCGATCTCCTTGCGGAAGCAGGCGCTCAGTCCCGCGAGGCGGATGGGCATCCGGTCCTCCTCGAGGATCTCGCCCATGTGCAGCGCGGCGAGCGGATGCTCGCTCGTCGCGATGAGGTAGAGGTCCTCGTCCTGGATCTTGTACATCACGTTCTCGAAGTCGGCGAGGTCGGTGACGCCCTCGTAGGGCTCACGCCGGAGCAGGTAGGGGGGCAGGACGGGGATGAAGCCCCGCTGGACCAGGAGGTCCAGGGCGTAGCGCTGGAGCGCGAGGTCCAGGAGCACCGCGGGCCCGACGAGGTAGTAGAACCCCGCCCCGCTCGCACGACGGGCGCGCTCAAAGTCCGCCAGGCCCAGGGACTCCAGGAGCTCGCCGTGGCTGGGGAGTCCGGCCGGGGCCTCGCGACGCGTGCCCCACTCGGCCACGACCTGGTTCTCGCTGTCGTCCTTGCCGTAGGGGACCGTGGGGTCCAGGAGATTCGGGATCCGCTTCAGCAGCCGGTCGCGTTCCGCGGCGAGTTCTGTCTCCTCCCACTCGAGCCCGCCCAGCACGTCCGGGAGATTCTCGGCCTCCTGACGGATAGCCCCGGGGTCTTCGCCCTTCTTCTTGGCCTCGCCCAAGAGACGGGAGAGCTCGTTGCGACGCTTCCGGGTCTCGGCGGCCTTCCGGCTGACCTCCCTCCAGGCACCATCCCTGGCGCGGAGGCTTTCGAAGAGCTCGAGATACTGCGGCACCTGTCGTCGGGCCAGATTCTCGCGCACCCGGTCGGGTTCCTTGCGGACGAGTTCAATGTCGATCACGATACCTCGAGGACGATCTTGCCGAACATATCCCCCGCCTTGAGCCTTGCCATGGCCTCGACGCCCTGGGACAGCGGGTATACGCGATCGATCACGGGATGGACGGCCCCGGAGTCGAGCAACTTCAGCGCCTCGTGGAACTCCGCGCGGTTCCCCATCGTGCTCCCCCGGACCGACGCGCCCCTCCAGAAGATGGGCCGCAGGTCCATCTCCACGTTCGGCCCGGTCGTGGCGCCGCAGAAGACGAGCCGGCCCCCCCGTCCGAGGACGCGGAGCGAGTCCGGGAAGGTGGCCCGGCCGTTGGAGTCGAAGACGACATCGAAGCCCCGCTTCTCCGAGAGTTCCCAGAGCCCCTTCCCCAGGCTGCGCTCCGGGCTGGTGACGAGAGTCGCGTCCGCCCCCAGCGCGCGCACCTTCTCGGCACGCTCGGCGGACCGCGTGGCCACCGTAATGTGGGCTCCCTTCCAGTGGGCGAGCTGGATCGCCGCGGTCACGAGGCCGCCGCCGGCCCCCACCATCGCCACCCGCTCCCCGGGCCGTAGCTCCCCCACGGTGAACAGCGCCCTCCAGGCGGTCATGAAGACGAGGGCGCAACCCGCCCCCGAGGTGAAGTCGAGCCGCGAGGGGAGGGGAACGACGTTCCGTGCCGGCACGACCACCCACTCGGCCGCGGTCCCCTGGACGTGCTCGCCGAGGATCCGATAGTTCCGGCAGTAGACCTCGTCCCCGCGCCGGCACCACTCGCAGGTCCCGTCCGAGAGGCTGGGGTCGATCATCACGCGGTCCCCGATCTTCGGCCCGACCGCGCCCTCACCGAGCTCGTCCACCACCCCGGTCCCGTCCCCCGCGAGGATGTGGGGGAGGGGCAGGGGAACGCCCGGCATGCCCTCCAGCGAAAAGAGATCGAGATGATTGAATCCCGCCGCCCGTATGCGGACGCGGACCTCTCCCGGGCCCGCATGGGGTTCGGGGAGATCGAGGAACTCGAGACGGTCGAGGTCCCCGTGCTGGCGGAAGCCGAACGCCCTCATGGCTTGAGCCGCCAGCGGGCCCGGCCGCCGGTGTCCTCGACGAGGACGCCCGCCGCCAGGAGCTCCTGCCGGATGCGGTCGGCCTCGGCAAAGTCCTTCCGGGCCTTTGCCCGGGTGCGGGCCTCCAGGGCGATCTCGACAAGCTTGCCGAGCGCCTGTTCCGACGCTCCGCCCCCCTTCGCGGGGAAGAACCCGAGCACCTTCTGGGCGAAACGGAACGGCCGGAGCGCCCGGACGAGCGGCTCGAGCGGCACCTTCTCGGGGTTGTTGCCGAGGATGACGTTGACCTCTCCGGCCCACGTGTAGAGGCTGGCAGTGGCCTCCCGCACGCTGAAGTCGTTCGCCATGGAGGACTCCATCGACTCGAGCACCTTGTCCCCGCCGGGCTTCGAAGGGTCGGCCGGAAGGGTCGCGTCAACGGCTGCCACCCATTCCTTCCAGCCGGGGAAGGTGCGCGCCACGCCGTCCGGGCCCGTCCAGGTCCCGGGGAAGCGCTGGGCGAGGGCATCCTCGAGCCGGTGGTAGCTCCCCTCGAGGGTCTCGTAGGCGCGGTTCGCCTCCTCGAAGGAGGAGGGCCCCGCGTAGTCGAGGGGGCTCCGGTAGTGTCCGCTCAGGAAGAAGAAGCGCAGCACCTCCGGACGGACCATGGTGAGCGCGTCCCCGAGCGAGAGCACGTTCCCGAGCGACTTCGACATCTTCTCCCCGCGCATGTTGAGGAGGCCGGCGTGCATCCAGATCGCCGCGAGGGGACTCTTGCCCGTCGCCGCCTCCGCCTGCGCGATCTCCGCCTCGTGGTGGGGGAACTTGAGCTCCAGGGCCCCGCCGTGGAGGTCGTAGGAGGGACCGAGCACGTTCACGGTGATCGCGGTGTCCTCGATGTGCCAGCCGGGGCGGCCCTCGCCCCAGGGGCTCGGCCAGCGCGGGCCCAGGCGCTCCCGCTTCCAGAGCGCGAAGTCCTCGGGGGCCCGCTTCTTCGGGTTGACCTCGACGTGGGCGCCGGGCTCGAGCGCTTCCAAGCGCTGTCCGGAGAGCTTCCCGTAGGCGGGGAAGCTCGCGACGGAGTAGTAGACGTCCCCCTCGCTCTCGTAGGCGTGCCCCTTCGCGATCAGGGTCTCGATCTGGGCGATGATCTCGGGGATGTAGTCCGTGCAACGGGCGTAGAAATTGACCGAGTCGACGCCGAGCGCCTGCATCTCCCGCAAGTAACCCGCGAAATTGCGTTCGGAGATGACGTTCCACTCGACCCCCTCTTCCGTCGCCTCCCGGAGGATCTTGTCCTCGATGTCCGTGACGTTCTGGAGGTAGAACACGCGGTACCCCAGATAGTCGAGGAAGCGGGCCGCGGTGTCGAAGAAGACCATCGTGCGGCCATGGCCGATGTGCGAGGGCTTGTAGGGGGTGATCCCGCAGACGAACATCGAGATGCGGGGAGGGACGCGCGGGCGGAGGGGGACCAGCTTCGCGTCGAGGGTGCTGTAGATCATGACCTCGCGCATGGTCACCTCCCGAGCGCCCGGAGGACGTCCGCCACCAGATCGTCAGGGTCCTCGACCCCGACCGAGAACCGCAGGAGCCCGTCCCGGATCCCCCGCGCCTCCCGTTCGGCCTTCGGGATGGACTGGTGCGTCATGAGCGCCGGGGCCTCGATCAGGGATTCGACCCCGCCCAGGCTCTCTCCCAAGTAGAAGTACCGGAGCTTCGACAGGAACTTGCGGGCTTCCGGAAGACCTCCCTTGAGGTCCGCCGTCACCATGCCCCCGAACCCGGTCATCTGGCGGCGCGCGAGCTCGTGCTGGGGGTGCGAGGGGAGCCCCGGGTAGAGCACGCGCTCGACCCGTGGATGCTCTTCGAGCGCGAGGGCGACCGCGCGCGCGTTGGCGGCGTGCGCGCGCATGCGGAGCCCGAGGGTGTGGATCCCGCGGAGCACGAGGAAGCAGTCGAACGGGCCCGGGACGGAACCCGCGGCGTTCTGGAGCCAGCGCAGGGACTCGAGCCGCTCCCGGTCGCGGAAGACGAGCGCCCCTCCGATGACGTCCGAGTGTCCCCCGAGGTACTTCGTGGTGGAGTGCAGGACCACGTCGGCCCCGAACGCGAGGGGGCGCTGGAAGACCGGGGTCGCGAACGTGTTGTCGACCACGACGGTGGCGTCGACCTCGTGAGCGACCTCGGTGGCGGCCTGGAGGTCCACGAGCTTGAGGAGCGGATTGGTCGGGCTCTCGAGATAGACGACCTGGGGGCGCGTGGAGCGCACCTTCGTCCTTACCCGGGCCACGTCCCCGAGGTCCAGGTACTCGACCTCCAGCCCCCAGGTGCGCCGGGCATGCTCGAGCAGTCGGTAGGTCCCTCCGTAGAGGTCGTCGCCGGCCAGGAGCCGCGTCCCCGAGGGGAGGGACCAGAGGAACGTGTTCAGGGCCCCGAGCCCGCTCGAGAAAGCAAGGGCGCCGGTGCCCCCTTCGATCTCGGCGAGCGACTTCTCGAGGACCGACCGCGTCGGGTTGGCGGTCCGGGAGTAGTCGTACCCCTTGGTGACCCCCGGGGCGCTCTGGACGTAGGTGCTCGTCAGGTAGACCGGGACGTTCACGGCCCCGGTGAGAGGGTCCGGCTCCTGGCCCCCATGGATGGCCACCGTGTCGAAGCGGGGCGCACGGGGGTCCTTGGCGGGAGCGCGAGCTGTCCGCTTCCGCGTCACCCGCTCTCCCCCCCTTCGATGGAAAGGAACGTCAGGAGGTCGTAGCGCGTGAGGAGACCGACGAAACCCGCCTGGCCCTCGTCCTGGACGAGCACGGCGGTCGCCTCCTTGAGCGCGGCCATCAGCTCGGGGAGCGAGGCCGAGCGGCGAAGCACCGGGAAGGGCGGATCGAGGAGCTGTTGGATAGTGCGGTCCTGCATGCTCGCGTCGCGGATCACCTCGCGCATGAGGGTGTCCTCGGCGATGCTCCCCTTGACCTCTGCCCCATCGATGACGGGCATCTGCGAGAGGTTCTTCTTCCGGAGCAGTTCCAGGGCCGCCCGCACCGTCGTAGTAGAGGGAGCGGAGAGGAGCGCGGGCTGGAAGTCCTTCACGGCGAGGATATCGGCCACCCGGGCGGTCTCGTCGATGAACCCGTTCTCTCGCATCCACTCGTCGGAGTAGAACTTGGAGAGGTAGCGGTCCCCGGAGTCGGGGAGGATGACGACGATGTTCGCATCGTCGGGGGGACGGTGGGCGTCGGCCCACTGCAAGGCCCCGGCCACGGCCGACCCGGAGGAACCGCCCACGAAGAGCCCCTCCTCGCGGGCGATGCGCCGGGCCATCTGGAACGACTCCCGGTCATCGACCGTGACGAAATCGGTGACGTACTCGAACTGGAAGGTCTTCGGGATCATGTCCTCCCCGATGCCCTCCACCTTGTACGGAACCGCCTTGGAGAGTTCGTGGGTCCGGTGGTAGTGCGCCAACACGGAGCCCTTCGGGTCCACGGCCACGATCCTCGTCGAGGGGCTCTTCTCGTGGAAGTACCGCCCGATCCCGCTCACGGTCCCCCCCGTGCCGCTCGCGATCACGATGGCATGGACATCCGTTCCGAGGGCTTCGAAGATCTCCGGGGCCGTAGTACGGTAGTGGGCCTCCGGGTTCATCGCGTTCTCGTACTGGTTCGGGTAGTAGGACAGGGGGATCTCGTTCGCAAGGCGCCGTGCCACGGAGTAGTTGCTGAGGGGGCTCTCCGGGGGGACCGCGGTCGGGGTGATGACCACCCGGGCGCCGTAGGCCCGGAGCAGGCGGATCTTCTCCGTGCTCATCTTGTCGGGCATCACCACGATGAGCCGGTAACCCTTCACCGCCGCGATCATCGCGAGGCCCACGCCGGTGTTCCCGCTGGTGGCCTCGATGATGGTGCCTCCGGGCTTGAGCCACCCCTCCTCCTCGGCCCTCTCGATCATGAGGGGACCGATCCGGTCCTTGACGGATCCGCCCGGGTTGAGGAACTCGGTCTTCCCGTAGAGCTTGAACGGGAGCCCGCGCCCGATCTTCCCAAGCGCCACCAGCGGTTGGTGACCGATGAGATCGAGGACGTTCCGGGCGATTCCGTGGGAGACCGGCATACGCATTTCCCACTATGGCCCCGTGCTTATAACGGGGAGCGGAGGCGGCAGAAGGGAAGGAATGCTTTCGGGGAGAACGCGGGTCATCAATTGACTGATTCGGCGTGGCGAAAGTGAGCTTACAAAGAGTTGGAACGAGCCCTTGGAACCAACATATGAAAGATATACCCGCGAGCCCACCACGCGCCGAGAACCCATGGCGAAGTCCGAAAGCACCGAGTCCCAGTCGAGCGAGTCCCCCGCGAAACCACGCCGCACGCCGAGCATCAGCGGCCAGATGATCTCTTGGGGGGTCATCCTGATCGTCGTCACGGGCATCGTTGCGTGGTTCGCTTTCGCCGCGGCCTACGGCGTGGGCGTCGGCAACCCCTCCTCGTCGTCCGGGAATGGGAACGGGAACTCGAACTCGGGTGGCGGCGGTCCGGACTACGTCTACCTCGCCGTCAACGCGAACCCTGACCGCAACCAGTCCACGGACCAGTTCACCCCGGGCAACTTCACCGTCCCGGCCCATACCCTCCTGATCTTCACCATCACGAACTACGACAACGGGCAGAACGTCGTGCCCACGGTGGACACCAAGGTCAACGGGACCGTCCACAACCTGATCTACGTGAACGGGAGCGCGACCGGGATCTCGAGCGTGACCACGCCCATCGCCCACACCTTCACGATCATGAGTACCGGGTTCAACATCCCGCTCCCGTCCGCGGGACCCGTCTCCCCTTCGGTCGTGACCTTCGAGGCCTACTTCAACGACACCGGCACGTTCACCTGGCAGTGCATGGCGCAGTGTGACCCGTGGTCCATGGGGGCGGCGGGATACATGACGGGCACCGTCACCGTGGTCTCGTAAGAGGACATCTTCCCGACCCCATGACGTCCCACGCACCGCTCAGGTCGAGCGACGCTCGACGGACTCCGGGCCAGCCCTCCGGCGGACGATGGATGATCGCCCTGGCCGCGGGCATCGTGATCCTCGCGGTCGCGCTTCCGCTGGGAGCCCAGGCAGGGATCGGCCTCGCGGCCGGTGCGTCCCCCGGCAAGCTACCGGGAACACTCGAGTTCAGGGGAGTCTCCAACGCCTCCTGCCCCTCCGGGACCACCTTCACGCTCGGGCCGCTGAGCGTGGACTGCTTCCAGGTCCTCAACCTCGCCGAGGTGGGGGCGCTCCTGACGAGCATCGCGATCAGCATCTACGTCTACTGGGGCTCGGACCGGGCCGAACTGCCCGGCGACTCCGCCGTGGTACCCGTGACCTCGGCCGAGCAAGAGGAGCTCCGCGCTCCGAGGGTCCCATGAACCTCACCGTCTTCGAAGAGGCACCGGTCCCGGCCTACCGGAACCCGATCTGGCGCCCGTCCACGGGGTCCGTCCCGGGGCTCGTCCGCCGGCGACCCACCGCGCTCGCGGCCGGGGCCCCCGAAGCGGACGTGGACCACGCGAAGCGCAACTCGCTCAAGCTCATGGCCGTGGGCGCCCTCGTCATCGGGGGAGCGGCCGCGGGAGGTGCGGGAGCGCTGAACATCCTGACCCCGCCGATGGCCGGGGCCTCCTCCTATCCCCGGGTCCAGCTGCTCTACGAGGACGGCTCGCCGGTGGTGGCGTCGCAGTACAAATACACCTACAAGGACAACGGGCAGGTCATCTTTGACTACCCGCTCACGAACGAGCCCAACATGCTCCTCAACATCGGCACGCTCGGCTCGCCGTCGCCGCAGAACCCCATCGCCAAGGGGGACGGGACCTACATGGTGGCCTACTCCGCCCTCTGTCAGCACCTCGGGTGCGTCCCACCCTACGTCTCGTACTACCCTCCGGGCCAGTGCGGCTCGTTCAACGGCGGGCAGGCGATCATCCACTGCGTCTGCCACGGGTCGACCTACGACCCCTGCGTGAAGGACAGCTCGAACGGTGGCGGCGCCAAGGTGCTCACCGGACCGACGGTGCTGCCCCTCCCCCAGGTGTTGCTGGAGACCGACTCGAGCGGCAACATCTACGCGGTCGGCATGATCGGCCCCGCCGTGAAAGGTCACACCAACACGCTTTCGGGAGGGACCGCGGTCACCTCTCCTGCGCGGCTTTCCCCGGTGGAAACCCCCACCCAGAGTTGCCCCACATGACGACACCAACGGACCCCTCCGGAGCCTCCGCCGGCGCCCACCCCTCCGAGGTGCCGCTCCCGTTCTTCCAGGTGTTCCTCGACCGTACCTGGGCGTTCGTGGACCGACGCATCCGCACCGACAAGTGGGCCCTGCGCCCCCAGCCCGACTTCTCCTTCTCCCCGGCCTACTGGACGGGAGGGCTCGTGCTGGCCGTCTTCCTCCTCCAGGTGGTGAGCGGCCTGATCCTCATCCTCTACTACGTTCCCTCGACCTCCCCCGCCGCCGCGGGAGGGGTCTACATCGCGGGAGCCCCGATGGCCTGGGCCTCCACGTACTACATCATCCATCAGGTACCGCTAGGCTCCCTCATACTGACGACCCACCTCTACGGTGCCTACGCCGTGCTCTTCCTCGCCTTCGTGCACTTCTTCCGGGGATACTACACCGGGGTCTACAAGCGGCCCCGCGAGTTCACCTGGATGATCGGGACGATGCTCCTGGTCGGGATGCTCGGCATGGGATTCACGGGCTACCTACTGCCCTACACCGCCCTGTCGGTCGGGGCGACGGACGTGGGGCTGGTGCTCGCCACCTCGATACCCACCATGGGGCCGATCATCGCCCCCGTGATCCTGGGCAACGGGACCTCCCAGGCCCTGCTCTCCCGGATGTTCGGACTGCACGTCGTGGTGATCCCGCTGATGCTGGCCGCGCTCCTCTACGCCCACCTCTCGCTCTTCGAGATCCACGGGATCGCCCCGCGGGCCTCGAGCGACCCGGACGCGAAGCGGGAGCTGACGGAGAAGGACGATCACCGCATGGGCCCCTTCTTCCCGAACGTTTTCCTTTACATGACCAAGTGGGCCTTGCTCTGCGGCGGCGCGCTCCTCGCGATCGCCGCGTTCTTCCCCTGGGCCCTCCCCACCTACTACGGGTCCCCCCAGAGCGGAGGCGTCTCCCCGGAACCCGACTGGTACTTCCTCTGGCTCTACAAGCTGCTCGACTTCTGCCAGACGACCGGGACCACCTGCCAGGTGATCTCGCCGCTGTTCGGGGTCGCCCTCGTCACCGGGATCCTGATCTTCATCCTCCTGCTCCCCTGGATCGACCGGCACCCGCTGACATCGCAGCGGACCCATCCGCGAGACCGCCCGATCCTGCTCATCGTCGGGAACTGCCTGCTCAGCCTGTTTATCGTGCTCACGGTCTGGGGAGGAGTCCTCCCCGGCGTGGAGGTCCCCGTGGCGATGTACGCGGCCTACCTGGGAGCCCTGCTCGCGGTCAACGTGGCGGTCGTCGTCCCCCTGTACCTCCGCTACCGGCGGAGCTACGCCCGGCGCATGCGTGCCCGGGAAGGGAGCGGGTTCGAGGGCGTGGAACCCTCCGAGCCGGCCCCGGCCGTTCCGGGAGGTGCCGTCGATGGTTGAATTCCCCTCCGGGGACCGGACGCCCCGTGCCCAGGTGACCCCATGATCGAGCTCGCTTCCTTCTGGCCCCTCGCCGCCGGAACCGTACTGCTCCTCCTCGCGGCAGGGCTGGTGGCGCACCCCTGGCTCCCACCGTTCCGGACACAGGACCCGGTGGCGGCCTACGCGCGGCGACTGAACTTCTACACCTTCGCGATGGTCCTACTGCTCGCCAGCGTGGCGCTGGTCGCGTTCTTTGCCGTGACCCTCCACAAGCTGTCCGTGCCCTGGGAGGAGGAGGCGTTCGGCCTCTCCGTCGCCCTCATGCTGGTCACCTTCGCCCTGATCTTCCACATCTTGGAGCTCTCGTACCGGGACCGGGCGATCGCCACCCGGCGACGGACGGTCTGAGCGCCTTCTCGCGGTCATGCGGCCTTCCCAGACAGGGAATTCCCGGGGAACCGGGCGGGTTCCCTGGGGGGGAGCGCCCGCGGACGAAGGGCACCGGCCATGACGAGCTTCCCGGAGATCTGGTACCTCCAGGCCATCATGGTCTTCGTCATGGCCCTCGGAGGGATCATCAGCTACTACTCGCTCCTGGCCGCGCGACACTCCGGTCAGCGGTCCCCGCTCCACTTCGGCCTCGGATTCCTCTCGGTCTCCGTCGGTGCGGGGGCCGCCGGGGTCATCTACGAGGTGCTTGCCGGCGACCTGCTGACGGCGTGGGTGGTCTGCTCCGGGGTCATGATGGTGGGGTTCATCCTGATCCTCCTCGCCCTCTGTGAGGGGGGCCCCTACCCGAGCAAGGAACTCGAGCCGGAAGAGAGCCGGGAGCCGAAGTAGCCCCGGTCGGCAACGCCGGCGTCCCGACGGGGACGCGAGGGGGGAAGGGATCCCGCGGGGAGCGTCGCACCCTCCCGGGCTCAAGGATTATGGCCTTGCGGGCCTTCGGTTCGCCTCTCCGGCGTACGCAGGAGAGCCCACATGCTCGATCCGACGACCCAGTTCATCGTCGACCTCTTCCTCCTGATGGGGGGGGCCGTCCTCGCGGGAGAGATCGCCACCCAGCTCGGCCAGCCCGCCATGGTGGGCCAGCTCTTGATCGGGGTCGTGCTCGGTCCCACGCTCCTCGGCCCCTACTTCGGACTTACGGGTCTCACGGCCCAGCTCGGGGCCCTGCAGATCCTCGCCACGGTGTTCGTGCTCTTCATGGCGGGGCTCGAGGTCTCCCCCGAGCAGCTCTACAACATGGACCTCTCGCACGCGGCGCTGGGGGCCGGGGTGTTCTTCCTGCCCTTCCTCGCCTCGGCCGCGGTGGTCCCTCTCGTCCTCCACGGGGTCACGGTCTTCGAGGCGCTGTACATCGCGATCACGCTCTCCATCACCGCCCTGCCGGTCATGGGGCTCATGCTCGTGGAGTTCGGGCTGAGCGGCACCCGGATCGGGAAGATGCTGATGAACGTCGCCTTGGTCGGGGAGCTCCTGGCGGTGACGGTCTTCTCCATCCTCCTCAAGATGGGGACGGGCCAGGGAAATCCCTGGGTGACCCTCGGGATCGCCTTCGTCTCGGTCGCGCTCTTCATCGTGGTCATGTTCCTGATCCACAACCTCCTCCTGTTGCTGCGCAACGCGCGGCTCTGGGAGCCCCTGGTCAAGCAGTTCTCCCGGACCTGGCACTCCCGCCAGGGCAGCTTTGCCATCCTGATGGTGATGGTGGTGGGGTCGACGCTCTTCTCCCAGTTCCTCGGCCTGACCTACGTGATCGGGGCCTTCTACGCCGGCGTCCTCGTGACGCGGGAGAGCGCCGGGGCCGCGGCGCACACCTCCATCAGCAGCATATTCGACGCCATGACATGGGGGTTCTTCGTCCCGTTGTTCTTCGCGCTGGTCGGCGTCGAGATGAACCTTCACCTGATCGCGATGGTCGCCGGGCTCATCGCCTTCGTCTCGCTCCTCACCGTGGCCATCCTGTCCAAGTTCCTGGCAGGTTGGGGGCTTGCGTCCCAGTTCGGATGGGGAGAGTCGGATGCCCGGGCGATCGGCTTCATGGTCGGCAGTCGAGGTGCGGTGGAGCTAGCCATGGCGACCATCCTGCTCACCGACGGGATCATCCAGACCGAGGCCTTCACCATCATCGCCGCGGTCGGGATCGTCGCGACGATCGTGGCCCCCATCGGGGCCATGTGGGCCTGGAAGGGAGACCCCGCCCGTTACGCCGCCGTCGAGAAGAGCAAGTCCGAGCGACCCCCGCCCGCCATGACCTGGCTCCGCCCCGCGGCCCCGCCCCCGTTGCGGGAGCACGTCATCCCCCCGGAGGAGAAGCCACCCGCGGTCGAACCACCCCCCCTTCCTCCCCCCCGGAAGCGCTGACGGCCCGCCGGTCGTTCCACCCTCGGAGCGCGGTGCGTACGTTTTGAGTCCCGGCGCCTGCTCCTGGCCGTGTACCGAACCCGGTATCCGTGGGAGAGCGAAGGAGAACTCTGCAAGTATTGCCTCGGATCGGGGTCCGGACTGGGCGGGAGCTGCAAGCACTGCTTCGGCCTCGGACGCACGTTCAAGGGCCAGGCCCGCGAGCCCTGCACGACGTGCAAGGGCACCGGGAAGAAGGAGGACGGCACCCCGTGCACGAAATGCGAGGCCAAGGGATGGATCCTGGCCGCGGCGAAGAAGCGCAAGCCCTGCGGGTACTGCATGTCCAGCGGCAAGACGCTCGGCGGCGCGTGCAAGCACTGCGGGGGGACCGGATACATGGACCTCGACGAGAAGGGCCAGCCGATCGACCTCGCGCTCGGACTGAAGGCCGCCCAGGCGAAGTGCCCCTACTGCCTCGGCCTGGGGTACCGGATGCGGGGGGCCACCTGCGACGCGTGCCACGGCACGGGCATCGCCCCGTCGAAGGACTAGCCCGGTTCCGCGGACGGCCCCGCCGCGGGCCGGGAAGTCCCCTTGCCCCGTCTCCCGCCGTTGAGATGAGGTCCGGCCGCGCTCCGCCGGAGGTCAGGGAGCGATCTTGAGGACGATCTTTCCCCTTCCGTGGCCCGAGTCCAGGCGCTCGTGGGCCTTCCGCGCGTCCTCGAGCGGGAGCACCAGGTCGATGAGCGGCTTCACTTCCCCCCGCTCGAGCAGCGGTCGCATCTCGTCCAGACGCTCCCGCTCGCGGGCCAGGAAGATCCCGTGGAGCGCGAGGTTATTGCGGTAGATGGGGCGCAGGTCCCCCGCGGGAGCGAGGATCGTCGCGGCCCGGCCGAACTCGCGGACATAGGGCAGCAGGCGGGCGAGGCTCTCTCCCCCGACCGTGTCGAAGAGGGCATCGACGCCCCTCCCCTCCGTCTCCCGCCGGATAACGTCGCCCACGTCCTCGGAGGTGTAGTCGATCGGCCGGTCGACCCCCAGCTGGCGGAGGGTGCGCTGGTTGGCCGTGCTGGCCGTCGCGAGGACCCGGGCTCCCGCCCGGTGGGCGAACTGGACGGCGAAGGAGCCGACGCCCCCCGCCCCTCCATGGACCAGCACGGTCTCGCCGACCCGGACGGCCAGGCGGCGCACGATGCCGTCCCAGGCGGTGCCGCCCGCCAGGGGAACGGCGGCCGCCTCGATGAACGAGAGGGACCGGGGCTTGCGGGCCACGATGCGGGCGGGGACGACATTGTACTCGGCGTAGCATCCGCCCCGGTTCCCCAGGACCTCGGCCACGTAGTAGACCTCGTCCCCGGACCGGAAGCCCTCGACCCCGACGCCCACCTCCTCGACCACGCCCGAGGCCTCGTAGCCCAGGACCGCGGGGGGCTGGATCTTCGCCCAGTGCCCGGTGGCGCGGATCTTCGCGTCGAGGGGGTTCGTCCCGGCCGCCACGATGCGGACCAGGAGCTCTCCCGGGCCCGGGGTCGGACGCGGGACATCGCCCATCTGCAGGACCTCCGGACCGCCGAATCTTTGGAGCACCACCGCGCGCATGAGGGCCCAAATGCCCAGAGGTGTTATAAGGACCGAAGTCGTCCGCCGGCGGCAGATGGCCGGGATGGGGTAGCTTGGTTATCCTGGGGGACTGTGGATCCCTCGACCCGGGTTCAAATGGAGCGAGGGCCTCCCCTCCCTCCTGAGATTCTCGGTCCCGGCCCTCTCACCCGGACGCCGGGGGCGCGAGCTCGTCCAGCACCTCGGGCAGTCGCTCCAGGGTGTAGTCGGCCCAGCGGGCTCCCCAGCGCTTGAGATCGTTGGGGGTGAGCGTCCAGTCGGCCAGGTGGCTGGCCCGTCCCAGTATCAGATAGTCGGGGAATTGGCGGGCCACCTCCATGTCGAACCTCGAGTCCCCGACCATGACGTGGGGGAGACCCGGGAGCAACGCGGAGTACTCCCGCAGGTGGACGTCCTTCGTTCCCTGGCCCGCCCCGAGGACCTTCTGGATGAGGAAGGCGATGCCCTCCCGTTCGAGGATGAGCTCCGCCATCTCCTTCTCGGCCCCGGTGGCCACGACCAGGCTCCAGCCGGAGCGGTCGAGACGCCGAAGGACCTCCGGGACCTCGCGGAAGAGGCTCGCCTGCCGGTAGGCGTCCTTCACCTTCGTCTCGTGGAACTTCGAGACCGTTCGGCTGAGCTCGAAGGGGGTCGCCTCGGGATAGAGCTCCCGGAGCTGGAGCTCGAAGGGCTTCCCGGTCGTGGAGTAGTATTGGGCCGCGGCGACCTCGAGGGGGGTCCCGAACGCCTCGTGGATCACTCGCGCGGCGCTCTGTCCGATCAGGTGCATGTCATCGACGAGCGTGCCGTCCAGATCGAAGACGACCAGTCCGCGGGCCTTGCTCGCCACCTCGCTCATGCTCCGGGTTCCCCATCCGGACCGCTCCGCCGGTTTAAGGGTGACGGCGTGCGGGCCGGGCCCCGGAGCGAGCTCCCGGGCGGATCCGCGCTCCCCCGCGGGGGGAACGGGGCATGAAGACACCCGACCTCTTCCGGGCCCACCGTAAGCAAAGGTAATCCTTCCCCGGAGGTTGGCCCGGGCCGTGTTCGGGTGGGAAGAGTCGCTCAAGGAGTACCTCGGACGGAAGCGCGCCCCCCGGCTCGTCCCCTGTGCGTCCTGTGGCCAGCGGGTGCCCCCGTCGGACACCGGGACGTGCACGACGTGCTCGAAGCCCATCTGCACGAAGTGCGGAACGGTGGTCTCCCTGCACTATGTCCACTTCTCGGAGCATCAGGGCGGCCTCGCCCGCACGTATGACGAGGAGGTCGCCCGGACGGGGACCTGCTCCGCCGAGTGCGCCCAGGAGCCCGTCCTCGATGCGGTCGCGAGCTGTCTCGTCGACGGGATGCGCAAGCGCCTCCGGGCGTCGGGCGTGAAGGTGGACCGGAGCGTCGGCATCTACGGCCCCGACTTCGTGCTGAACCTCCCCGGGCTCTCGACCTACGTGGCGAAGAGGATCGACCGGTACTGCCGCACGGAGGGGCCGCGCCGGATGCCGTTCCGTTACCTGGTGCAGGCGCTGATCGCGGATGGGCATGGCATGGAGACGACCCCGGACGGCAGCTCACGCATCTTCATCGACGCGATCGACCGTTCCCGCTACGTCCTCCTTCGGGGCTCCCCCGTCGTGCTCGATGCGGCCCAGGCCGGCATCGGACAGGGCCCGGGCTCGTACTGGACGGAGGAGTGGTCCCGGTCGGTCAAGGGGGTGGCCGAGGTGCTCTCGACCGCGGGCCGGTTCGAGGAGGCCGCCCGTACCTACGAACTGGGGGACTTCTTTGCCGAGGCCGGGCGCGAGCGGGCCAAGGCGCCCACGGGAGGGAACCTCTCCCAGACCATCGACGCCCTCGTGCGCGCCTTCCGGGCCTCCGACATCGTCTCCGTCTTCCGGTGCCCCTCCTGCGGCGCCTCGATCCGCTTCTCCAAGGACACGCCGGACCACCAGCTCAAGGTCTGCTCCTACTGCGGCAACGAGTTCCGGCCGCACGACATGATCGACTTCCTCCGGGCCATCACACGGTCCGCGCCATCCCCCGCGAAAACCCCGTAGGACCCCCCGGACGAACTTCCTCCTCCCTTCACCGCAGGGGCATCCCCGCAGGGCTGAGCATCCTGACGGTCAGGGGCGCACGGTCACGCGCCGCTTGAAATGGTTGGGACGACCCTCCCCTGACGGGGAAGGGTCGCCCGGGGTTCCCGGTCCGGACCTTAGTGGGACGTCTCCGGGGCAGGTTCCGCGGCAGGCTCCGGCGCCGGAGGGGACGAGGAGGTCGCGTTCGCCGGCGGGTTCTGCGACTTCCGCCGCATCATCACGGCCAGCACCGCGATCACCAGCGCGACCACCGCCACCACCAGCGCGATCGCGAAGTACGTCTGCGCATCCGCGAGCGTCGCCGTCGGCGCGGGCGTCGAGGTCGTCGTGTACTGGCATCCCACCGTCACCGCGCTCCCGCTCACCGTCACCGACGTCGAGGCGCAGGCCACCTTGTAGCCCGACACCTGCGAGACCGAGTAGCTGTACGACCCGTTCGCCTCGTAGAAGACCAGGTTCGTCCCGGCGGTGCTCTGCGTGACCCCGTTCACCGTTGCCGACCACGTCTGCCCGGTGAGCCCGGCCTCCTGCACCGTGATCGCGTACGTCACCGGCGTGTACGTCACGGTCAGGTTGTAGTTGCCGTTCACCGAGATCGTGCCCGACGCCGGCTTCACGGAGTAACCCGCCACCGGCGAGACCGCGTAGTCGAACGTTCCCGGGTTCACCTGGAAGGTCGCCGTGCCCGAGGTCGACGTCGCCGTCACCCCGTTCACCGTCGCCGACCAGCCAGTCCCGCTCGCCAGCCCGGACTCCATGACCGTCACGGTGTACACCGGCTGGGCCGTCGACGTGAAGCTGACCCACACCGTGTAGTTCCCGCCCACCGTCACCGTCCCGCTCGACGGGCTCACCAGGTAGCCGGCCACCGACCCGATCTGGTACTGGTAGGTCCCGGGGGTCGTGGGGAAGGCGATGGAGGTCCCCGTGCCGGTCTGCGTCGCTCCGTTGAACGTCGCGGTCCACGAGGTGCCCGAGGCGAGCCCCGTCTCCGCCACGCTCACCGTGTAGGTGGGGGGCACCGTCGAGGTGTACGTCACGTCCAGCGTGTAGGCCCCGTTCACGTTCACCGTCCCGCTCGACGGGCTCACCGCGTAGCCCGCGACCGATCCGACCTGGTACTGGTAGCTCCCCGCCACCACGCGATAGGTCAGCGTGGAGGCCGCGCTCGAGTTGCTCACACCGTTGAACACGGCCGACCAGGCCGTGCCCGCGGGGAGGCCGCTCTCCACCACCGAGACCGTGTAGTAGGTCGGGATGGGGGTGTAGACCACCGTCTCGTTCAGCACGAGGGCGTTCCCGCCCATGATCGTCCCGGTGGTCGGGGTGCTCGTATAGCCGGCCACGGCCGGGACCGTGAAGGTGCTCGATCCCGGGGGTGCGTCCAGGAGCTGCCAGGCGTTGGCGGTCGCGTAGGTCTTCGAGTTCAGGACCACCGACCAGGTCGTCCCCGCCGGAAGCCCCTTCTCGTAGAAGTAGACCGCCGTGTCTCCCTCGTGCGCTCCGAGCGGGTAGTAGTCCCATACCCCGTCCGAGAGGTAGTAGGGGTTGAGCCGCCCCTGCGCGTTGAAGGAGTGCCAGTCGGCCCAGAAGTTCCCGACCTGCCCGGACGAGTTGAAGAAGTTGTTGCTGACCGACCACGCCTGGATGTGGAGCGGGCTGTAGGTGGCCGTCGCCCCGTTGTCGCCCACGAACGAGCTGTCCCAGACCACGTTACCGACGCCCGACTCGATGTCCACGCCGTATCCCGTGTCGTTCGTGAACTGGGAGAGCGTCACCCAGTTGGAGTGCGCGTTCGCGTTCATCTGGAGTCCGATCCCATCCTGGACGAAGTTCAGGTTGGAGAAGTCCGACCAGTACGTCCCGTTGAGCATCGCTCCGTAGTCGGTGGTGGTGGCCGTCACCGAGTCGGCCAAGAGGTTCTCGGAACCGATGTCGTAGAGGCCTGCCTCGTAATTGGTGGCGGTGACGGAGCCGATGGTGGTCTTGTAGGTTTGGTAGGCGTAGACCGCGGTCATCAGGTTTCCGAAGTAGTTGTACTGGCTCCAGGCGGTCCCGAGAGTGGCGTTGGTGGCGGTGACCCCCGTGACGGCATCGTTGGACCCGTACAGGACCCCGACCCCGATGGACCAGGAGACCTTCGTGTCGGTGATGGTGGTATACGACGAGTACTCAATCCAGACGCCCCAGGACTGGACGGAGGCGACCGTGTTGGTCACGGTAGACCAGCCCGAATAGATGAGATAGACCGCTAGGGATTCGTTCGTGACCACCGTCCCGGTCACGGAGGAGTTGTCGGAGTACATCAGGTAGACCCCGCCCCACCGGTTGGCGCTGACGCTCGAGACCGTGACGTGAGGAGAGAAGTAGGCCAGGACCCCATAACCCCACGCCGCGGTCACCGTGCTGATGGTCGAGGGGGTGACGTACACGAGGGCCACCCCGTAGACGGGCTCGGTCGACGTCCCGGTCGCGGTCACGGTGTTGATGTTGTAGTTGGACCCGTAATCCCCCATGAAGACGTATGCCTGGTTGGTGGACCACGGGGCGACCATGGTACCGGCCAGGTTGGACGCCGCCACGTTGTTGACGTAGTCCAACCAGATCCCGTAGAGGGTCGAGGAGTTCTGGAACCAGCAGGTGATCTCGTTGAGGGTGACGTAGTTACCGTGGGCCAGCTCCACACCGTAGGACATGGAGGTGCCGGTCGCCGGGTCGGTCCAGAAGTTGAAGACGGACCTCTGGATGGTCACATGGTCGGTGTACTGCCCGTAGAATCCCGCGGTGGTGGAATTCGCATCGAAGTTGCTGACGGCCACCTGGGTGTCGTTGCCGGTCGAGATGGCATAGTAGTACGAGTCGTTGGCCTGCATGTCGGTCACGTTGACCCACGCATCCCAGTCCGTGACCAGGCCGTAGGAGAGGTCCGAGAGCACTACGTGGGACACGTTCGTGTAGTTGCTGTAGCCCGACTCGAAGCTGGCATAGTCTCCGCCGGTCGCATTGAACCAGTCGAGGGTCGTGTGGGAGGCGGCCGTCAGGCCGATCCCCATGTAGGCCCCATTGGTCTCCGTCACGTTGCGCATGGAGAGCTGGTTCGTGACCTGGAGGTAGATCGCCCAGGTATACCCCGAATCGTAGACGTTCTGGATCGTCGTCCCGTTTCCACCCGGAATGTTGTAGTAGGAGAGCCAGCCCGAGCCAGCCCAGTACCCGCCGTTAATGCAGTACATGTAGATCATGAGGCACGTGAGATCCTCATAGACGCTCCCGGTGGTAGAGGCGGTGATGATCCCGTTCCCGGCGCCGTACGAGGGGTTGTACAGGGCCCGCAGGTTCTTCACCAGGGTATGGTGGCCCGCCACGTCATAGACACCGGCCCCGCCCGCCACGGACACGTCGTTCATCACCACGGTGTCAGAGGAACCGCCCGTGAAGATCCCGTAGGCGCTACCATAGAAGTTGGTCACCATGTCCCCGCTCGAGGAGTCGTTCCAGGCGAGGGTGTTGGTGTCCTTCCACAGGAAGGCGGCCGACCCGATGCAGTAGTAGAAGCACATGCTTACCAGGGTCTCGTTCGACAGGACGGCGCCGTGGTCCAGGAAGAGGTTGATGTCGGCCGTGTAATTGTCCACCGCGGTGAACACAGACGGAGGAGACCCAGCGTCATAGATCAGGTTCGAGTTGGGCTGCTCCCACACATGGTTCACGTGGATCGAGCTGGACAGACCCTCGGCCTGGAACATCTCGAACGTGGTGAACCCGTAGTCGTTGATGTGCCCGAAGGAGTTGTTCAGGGCAAAGCTCTGCCCGGAGAAGGTCCACGGGGCCGTCCCGGAGCCGGTGATGTTGAGGGCCGCACCCTTGGCCTGCGCGTCCCCGTTGATGTAGATCGGGGCATGGAGGGGCGTCGTGACCAGCTTCGTCAAGGTGATGGGGAACGCCGGCTGGTTCGTCGCGAAGGATCCGTTAAACTCGGTCGCGTCCGGGGCGAAGCCCTGCACGTAGTACTGCTGGGCCCCGGGGAGGGGAGGCAGGTACGTGTCGAAGGTGCCCGTGCTGGTGGTGGGGACCCAGCTCGAGTTGAAGCTGGAAGGGTCCTGCGCCCCCGGGGTCACGAAGACGAAACCATAGGCCGGGGAGATGGTCCCCTTGAACTGGATGTCTCCGGAGGCCGCGGCACCGGCCGCCGGGGTTCCCCAGAACCCGTGGAGCAGGGACGGGCCCGCCGTGATCTGGACGGTTCCCTTGGTCAGCCAGCTCTCGGACACGCCCGCCGCGGTCTCTCCCGTGTCGGTACCGTAGTCGTAGGCCGACTGGATGGTCTTCCATCCCCCCGAGCTGGCGTTGGAGTACTGAAGGGACATCGTCCCGTTCAGAGAGCGGAACATCGCGTTGTCCCCGCCGATCCCGCCGCAGAGGACCAGCTCGGAGTCGTACGGGACCCCGGGGGTTGTGGTGTAGTGGCCGTTGACCTCGAAGTTCGGAGTGGGGCTGGTGGGCGTGACGATCCCCGTGAACGAGGGGTTGCTCTCGATGCCGGAGGCCTTGAATCCGCCCGCGCCGCTGAAGTGGTACCCGAAGGCGATCTGGTCATGCCCGTTCACGACGGACGCATTGTTGTAGAACTGGAGGGTCATCGGGAAGTCCGCCGGGGAGATCGGGATCGTGGAGCCCACGCACTGGTACAGTCCGTTCAAGGTCACGAGGTCGGTCACGTTCATCGAGGGGCACCCCGTGGGCAAGAAGGTGGTGCCCGAGGGGATTCCGCCCGATGCACCGTAGGTGAAGTTGAAGATGTCATCGACGAAATGGATGCCGGTGTCGTTGACGTCGACGACGTTCTGGGTCCAGAACGTCCCGTTGGTGTACCCGGGAATGGTGATGTTCGTGAGGATGGTGTTGAGCTGGATGCCGAACTCGTACTCGGATCCGACGTACCCCTCGTGCTCGCCACCGGGCATGATCATCGGCATGGCTGCAGGCTGGGTCGCATTGGGCATCGAGTTGAAGGTGACGGTGCCCAGGAAATGGGAGGAATTGTACGCGAAGGGCCCGCCCGCGCCGAGGCCGAAGTCAGCGATCCCCATCGGGGCCGGGGCTTCGGAGTAGTAGGGGGACATGGCCGCGGAGACCGGGTGGATCCCCTGCACGATGTTGGCGTTGGGATAGGAGACGAGCTGACCCAGGCGGGCGGTCGCTGCGTCGTGGACGCCCAGCGCCTTCTGGGCCCACAAGGGAAGGGAATGGTAGTTCGAGGGAAGATGGGACCCCACGCCGTTCGAGTAGGAGTTCTCAACGTAGGGGGAATTCGCATAGGAGGCAACAGGAGAAGTCGAAGGGTTTGCCGAAGGGACGGTCGGGAGTTGACCCAGCATTGGACCCGCTGGAGTGGCCGTGGCCGCAGGCGTCGAGTGGAGCGTCGCGGGAGCGGCTCCGCCCACCGGATTCGCGGCTTGGCCCAGCGACTGGGCGGAGGACACCCCTCCCGAGAAGATCATGGTCAAAGCGACGATCAGCGCTAGGGCGACCAGGCGTCCACGGCGACTCCACCAAGCGTACATCGAGACGTGATTACACTCCTACTACATAAAAACAGTCGTTGGCGTCCAAATGCTCTCACGGACCAAGACAAAGTGGTTGAAACCGCCGCCTGGGACGCGTATCCTCGTAAAGGCACCTTCTTCGCGATTGCGAGAACGCCCCGAGTGAGGGCTAGGCGCGTACCTCGCCGAGGATAGACTGCCGACTTTGGCCTTCTTGGCTTCGGACGCGAGCTTAAGTGGATAAGCCCCTAGCCCCCCCTCATGGAGAACCCTGACCGCCGCGACTTCGACCACTCGCCGAACGAGGAAGAGGACGAAGAGGAAGAGGGACAGTCCGAAGAAGAGGAGACCACCTCCCGCAAGGGCTGCCCGTCGTGCGGTGAGGCTCTCACGTTCCAGCAGAACGACAAGGGAGAGGTGATCGGGACCTGCGACACCTGCGGGACCTCCTCTACCTTCGTGCTCTTTGACCCCGAAGCCCACACCGAGCCCCGGATGGACCGGGAACGAGCCCCCTCCCGCGGTTTCCGTGGCGGGGGATTCTCCGGGGGACGCCCCCAGGGCGGGGGACGCGGCTGCCGCCAGTGCGGTGGCCCGCTCGAATTCTCCACTCGACCCGACGGCTCGGTGACGGGCCGGTGCACGGAATGCGGCAACCGCTTCACCCTCCCTCCCCGCGAAGACCGGGGAGGCCGTGGGGGCGGCGGATACGGACGGGGGGGCGGCGGCCGGAGCTACGGCCGGGGACCCCGGGAAGGCGGATGGGGGGGAGGACCCCCCCGGTCCGGCGGCTTCCGCGGACCGGACCGCCGCGGTTTCGGTGAGCGGCGAGAGTACGGCTCGGACCGGCCCCGTTTTGGCGGCCCGTCCCGGTTCCGCAAGAAGCCCCGACGCTCGCACGACGAATAGACGGACGAGCGGTCGGTCGCTCCTCCGGGAGAGGGACCCCCCTCCCCTCGAGCCGGCCGGAGGGCCCGGTGCTCAGTGCACCGGGATCGTCTTGTCGGTGGGCTCCGTGGGGGCGCGCTTCGGGAGGGTGAGGGTCAGCACCCCATCCTGGAAGGCTGCGTCGGCACGGTCCGCGTCGATCTCCTCGGGGATGCGGAAGGCGCGGTAGAAGCTCGCGTGGGAGCGTTCCCGGTAGACCGGCCCGGACCCTTCAGCGGAGTCCTGGGAGGATGCGCTCTCGGCGGAGATCTGCACCAGCCCCTCCCGGACCGACACCTCGACCTCCTCCTTCTTCACCCCGGGGAGCTCGGAGCGCACGACCAGCGCCTTCCCGGTGTCCTCGATGTCCGAATAGACCGGGCGGAAGGAGAGGTTCCCGAGCGGGCTCGCCAGGTTCCCGGCAAAGAACCCCGAGAAGGGCTCGATGCCGTAGGCGTCCGCGATCCAGCGGTTCATCGTCCGCGCCATCTGGTCAAGCTCCGCGAAGGGAGAGTAGGGCACAGCGGGGGCCGGCGCTGGGGCCGGGGGGGTCGGAGCGATCGAGGTCGTAGGCTTCTTCCGGGTCGGTGGCGCACGGGTCTTCTTCGTGGGCATTTCGTTTCACCTTGACAAAAGTATGTTTGCCCTTCTATATAAAGATAGAACATCCACAGGACCTCGGGCTCCAAGTGAAAGAGGGATCACCCCGGAGGCCGCGCTCCCCGTCATTTCGAGGCGAGGCGGGGGTCCAGGACGTCGCGGAGCCCGTCCGAGAGGAAGAGGATCCCCAGCCCGAACAGGGCGATCCAGACCGCCGGGATGACGAACCCCCACCAGGCGTTCGAGAGGAAGGTGATGCCCGGGGCCGGGACCCAGGCCACTGCCCCGGTGGAGAGGACGAGCCCCCATTCCGGGAAGCCGAAGGAGGGGGTGACGGGGGCCACGGTGGGGCCCGCGAGCCCGTAGCCGCATCCGAACCCCGAGTTCGCCCAGTTGGAGGCCGTGACGACGAACTGGACCCCGACCACGAGGGCGAGGGTGAGCGCGACCGTCACCGGGATCTGGGCCAGCACCGGATAGAGGCTGTTCGGGAGCACGTGCCGGCGTATCACGTGCCCTCGGGAAGAACCGGCCGCGTAGGCCGCCTCGACGTACGGGAGGTGGGCCACCCGGGCCGCCTCTCCCCGCACCCCCCGGGCGAACGGCGCCCACAGGACGAGCACCATGGCGAAGATGAACAGGTACGGGCCGGCCCACAGGGGAAAGTGCGGGGCAAGGACGCCGACGAGGAGCAGGACGAAGACGAAGTACGGCACGGCGAGGATCACGTCGATGAGGGTCATGATGAGCCAGTCGATCCTCCCCCCGGAGCTTCCCGCCACGAGCCCGGCCCCGAGACCCAGCCCGGCCGCCGGCAGCGCGATCGCGGCGACGAGGAAGAGGTCCCACCGGCTCCCGACCACGAGGCCCTGGGCCACATCGTAGCCCATGAAGATCGTCTCGCCGAACGGGTGCGGACCCGTTGAGAAGGGAACGAGCTGGAGCGTCGGCGGCGACGGCTCCGAGCACTGGATGAGATACGCGGTGTCCATCGAGAGGGAGGTGAGGTTGTGGGGATACCACACCGGGGCCATGAGCGCCATGGCCACGAAGAAACCGGTGATCGCGAGCCCTGCCACGAGCGAGGGCCGCCGGAGGGCCCACCCGAGGTTCTCGAGCTGACGGCGTCGCCGTCCGGAGGCACCTCCCCGACCGGACTCACCATGGGAGGAGGGTCCGGGCTCGTCCGCTTCGGTCGCTTCGTTCCCCGACATCCCCGCTCAGCGCGCGGTCCCCCGCGGCTCCCACGCGTCCCGTATCCCGTCGAAGAGCAGGATCACCCCAAGGCCGAAGAGTGAGATCCAGAGCGCGGGAATGACGAACCCCCACCACGGTCCGGACAGGAAGGTCACCGGCCCGAACCCGGGGGCCCACAGTACGCTCCCGGCGGCGAGGACGAGGCCCCATTCGGGGTAAGCGGCCGAGGGGGTCACCGGGGCCACCCCGGAGGTGTTGGTCTGCCACCCGCACCCCTCTCCGTAGGGAGGGTGGGCGTTCGCGTAGGTCACGACGTACTGGACCCCGATCACCAGGGCGAGGATCAGCGCGATCGTGATCGGGATCTGGACGAGGACCGGGGTCAGGCTGTTCGGGAGCACGTGCCTCCGCAACAGGTTACCCCGGCGTGCCCCCGCGGCGCGCGAGGCCTCGACGAAGGGCAGGGCCAGCACGCGGGAGGCCTCCCCGCGGACCCCCCGCGCAAAGGGCGCCCAGAGCACCGCGATCATGGCGCCGATGAAGAGGTACGGGGCGTCGTCCGCAGGGACCCGGGGGGACAGGAGGATCACCGCGAGGATCACGAAGACGAAGTACGGGAAGGAGAGGATGGCGTCGGTGACCGTCATGAGGAGCCAGTCGACCTTCCCGCCATAGGAGGCGGCCGAGAGCCCCACGAGGGTCCCCATCACGGCCGCGGGCGCCGTGATGAGGGTGATGAGCATGAGGTCCCAGCGGCTCCCCACGACGAGCCCCTCCAGGACGTCGTAGCCCATGGACAGCGTCTCACCGAAGGGGTGGGGTCCCATCCCTAGCGGGAGGAAGGACAGCGTGGGCCCGGAGGGCACGCCGCAGGCGGCGACCATCGCGGTGTCGACGGGGAGGGAAGTGAGGTCGCGCGGGTACCAGAGCGGGGAGAGGAGGGCCATGGCCACGAAGAACGCGGTGATCCCGAGACCGGCGAGGAGGCTCGGGCGGAGCCACGCGCGGATCCACGCGGTACGGTGCGCTCCCGAGTGGTGGGGATCGGTAGGGGGTTGCGGTGTCTCCGTGTCAGGACCGGGCCCGTCCGTTCCGGGTGACGTCTCCACTTCCTCCGGGGCGGCGTCGTCCGCCTCGGAAGCGTCCCCGCTCGAATCCTCGACCTGCACCACCCGTCCCCCTAACCGGTCCGCGAGCGGGCAGAAATCCCCGTCCCCAGACCATCACAAAGCAAGATGACGCCGATGCCGAAGAGCGCGATCCACAGCGCCGGGAAGACGAAACCCCACCAGGGACCGGACAGGAAGTTCGTGCCGGGGGCAGGTGCCCAGTCGACCGAACCGGCCGCCAGAATGAGTCCCCACTCGGGGTAGTTGTACACCGGGACCACGGGAGCGACGGCGGATCCGACCGTTCCGAAGCCGCAGAAGGCCGCGCTTTGCAGGTTGGCCATGGTCACCACGAACTGGACACCGACCACCAGCGCCAAGGTCATGGCCACGGTGATGGGGATCTGGGCGAGCACCGGGGCCAGGCTGTTCGGCAGGATGTGGCGCCGCAGCACTCTTCCCAGCGAGGCCCCGGCGGCCCGGGAGGCCTCGACAAAGGGCAGGGCGACCACCCGGCTCGCCTCCCCCCGCACTCCCCGGGAATACGGGGCCCAGAGCACGAGGACCATGGCGGAAACGAAGAGCATCGGCCCCCACGCCGTGGGCACACGAGGGGAGAGCAGGATGACGAACAGGATCACGAAGACGAAGTAGGGGATGGCGAGGACCGCGTCGGTCACGGTCATGAGGAGCCAGTCGACCTTTCCCCCGTATCCGGCGGCCGTCAGGCCCGCCGAGGTGCCCAGCACGGCCGACGGGCCCGTGATGGCGGCGACGAGGAAGAGGTCCCAGCGGCTGCCGACGACCAGTCCCGCCGCCACATCGTACCCCATGAACTGCGTCTCCCCGAGGGGATGCGGGCCCCGCAAGGTGGGCCCGGGTGCAATGCCGCAGGTCTGGAGGAGGTGGAGGTCGTACGGGAGTCCCCCCAGGTCCCCGGGGTAGAGCAGCGGGGCCACGAGGGCCACCGCGACGTACCCCGCGACGATAACCGCCCCGGCAAGGAAGGCCGGACGCGCAAGGATGTGCCCCCACGTCGAGCGCTGAAGAACGGCCTCGGTCATTGCGACCGCCGGAGGAGGCCGGAGGCGCTCACGCGGGGATCGAGGAACCGGACGAGGACATCGGCGACGACGTTGACGATCACCACCATGATGGCGAAGATGTAGATGATCGGAACGAGCTCGAAAACCGAGCTCTGGGAGAGGGAGGTGTTGAGCATCCCCATCACCGCGCCGCCGATCCCGATGTCGCCGAAGACGTACTCCACGATCGCCTCGGTGATGAGGAACGCGCTGAACGTGGTCGAGAAGGCGGACACGTAGAGCGGCAGGGCGCGCCGGGAGGCATGGTGCCACAGGAGCCGGCGCTCCGAGACCCCGCGGGCCCGGGACGCCGTGAGGTGCGGCTCCTCGGCCGCCTCGGCCACGCTGAAGCGGAGGTAGCGGAGGTAGACCGCCGAGTAGATCAGGGCGATGATGAGCCCCTGGAGCAGGGTCTTGATCACCACGATCTCCTCGAGCGACCACTCATTGTGGAGGGCCACGTCGATGATCGGGAAGCCCGTGGGCGTCGTCGTCCCGTAGAGCGTGAGCCAGGCGGGCACGCCCCCAAGGTGATCGAAGTACCACCCGGCCGAGATCGGGAGGATCCCGTAGAAGGAGGAGTCCCAGCCGAACGTGTAGAGCCAGGCCGCGTAGGCCCACCCCAGGACCAGGAAGCACAGGGCGATGGTCGAGAAGTAGAGACCGAACGTCGAGTACCCGCGGGTGACCGCATCGAGCTTGCCTCCGCGGTTCCACCCCGAGAGGAGACCGAGCGGGTAGGCGAGGAGCGCGCTCAGCGCCAGGGCGACCAGGATGAGCTCGAGGGAGGAGGTGAAGTACCACATGATCGGGACCGTTCCGTAGTTGTACGAGAGCGTGGCCGCGAACCACGCCCCCGAGAAGAAGTTGCCGAGCGCCGAGCCCCACCCCTGGAGATACCCCAGGGTCGTGACGTGCGAAGCGCCCGGGAGCGAATCCCTCGCCGCCGACTCGAGGAAGTAGACGACGGTGACCACGAAGATGAGCTTCGAGAGCACGCTGAGCAGGGTCTCGAGGGCCCAGAAGGCCTGGGCCCTCCGGCGCAGCGTCGCCGGGGCCCGGGAGTGCCAGACCGTCTCCCACGCCTCCTGGGTGCGCCGCTTCGCGGCCCAGAGGAACGAGCGGAGGTCCCTATCACGCACGAACGCGACGAAGAGCGGGGCCAGGGCGAACGGGAAGGGGATGTGTCGGTTGACCCCAAGGTCGGCCAGGATCGCGCGCTGGTGCTGCTGGAAGAGCGCGGCCTTGACGGTGAGGATGCTGAGCCCCAGGAGGATGAGCCCGATGAGGACGACCCCCGCGACGATCAGGGGCCAGGGGATCACGAGCGGGGGAGGGGCTGGGGGAGGCGGGGCCTTCACGTGGAGGCTCGCGGTGGTCCGCGCGGTGTCGCCGACGGCGTCCCGGACGGAGAGGGTGATCGTGAAGGTCCCGGTCGCGTTGGTCCGGAACACGTGCGTGACCGTCGTCCCCACGGCGGTGGCGGTCCCGTCGCCGAAGTTCCACGTGTACGAGTAGGGGGCCGTGCCTCCCGTGGCCGACGCGGTGAGCGTGACCTTGAGGGGGGTGGTCCCGCTCGTCACCGAGAGGGCGATCGACCCGGCGAGACCCCCGGGAGACCCGCCGAAGGGGATCGAGAGGATCCAGGGCGAGATGACCTGGTCCGTGAGCGGAGCCCCGCCCGCCAGCACGAAGACGTTCGTGCCGAGGTCCCAACCCTCCACGAGCGATGCCCCCGCGGCGGGAGAAGGAGCCGGGGCGCCCGGGGCGAAGAGGGGCGTCAGGTTCTCCCAGGTATGGTTCTGGGGGAGGTACATCCAGGTGTCCCCGAGGGTCCCTTGGGGACCCGCTCCCCCGTAGAGGAGAGGATAGCCTCCCCCGGTCGTGGTCGCCGCGACAAAGGCCCGGGGCGAAGGTCCCGGGACCCCGGTGATCTCGCTCCAAGTGCCGTTGTGGAGGGCCCAGAAGTCACCCAGGACGGAGGTCCCGTTGGTACCCCCGAAGAGGTAGTCGGTGGAGTCCGCGGGGTCGTAGACCAGGCTCGCGCCCCACCGGGCCGGAGGGCTGGGGGTGAGGGTCTGCTGCGTCCACGTCCCGTTCGCGTAGAACCACGTGGTGTTGAGCGCCTGGCCCGACGCGCTCTCCCCTCCGAAGAGCATCACCCCGGACGGGCGGTTGCTCCAGGCCGCGGCCGCGAACGCCACCGGGGGAGGCGATCGGGCCGGCGCGAGCTCCTGCCAGGTGAGGGCCGTGCCACTGAACAACCAGGTATCGTCGAAGGTGGTGGTGTTGTTGCGACCACCGAAGTAGAGCGCCCCTCCGAGGGTCGGCGCCGAGACGGAAACCGCCCCCTCACGGGCCGCGGGGCTGGTCTCGTAGCGGAGACCCCAGTCCGGATACCCGGGGGCCCCCGTGAAGAGCCACGTCTGGTTGCTGTAGCCCGAGAGCGTGATGCCGCCGTAGAGCAGGTCCCCCGCCTGGTTCCCGGCGAAGACGAAGGTCCCGTTCGCGAACGACATCGGGGCCCCCGTCGCCGACACGTACTGGTCCCACGACGGGGCGCTGCCGAGGTAGGAAGGAGCGGGGGCTGCGTGGACGGCCGGCGCGGCCCCGAGGCCCAGCAGGAGGGGCACGAGCCACAACAGCCACCAGCGACCGGCTGTCACGTATCACCGAGACCCCGGCGGATATAATGCCCTTCCGAGACCCCTCCCTTCCCGGCAGGGAGCGCGCCCCGCGGAAGGAATCTTTTTAGAGGGCGGACACTGATGAGGTACGCATGGTTCGCCGGTGGGGAAGCCGTTCGTGGGCCGTCTGCGTGATCGCATCGGTCCTGGTGCTTCCGGGACTCGCGGTGGGCACGGGGGCGAACGGCCCTTCCCTTCCCCACTCCGTGGCCGACCGGGGGACCCCGCCGGCGCTGGCGCACCGGGGGCCGAGCCCTCCCTCGAATCCCGACACCCTTTCCCCCCGTAGGACCTCGACGACCCCTTCGCTGGTCCTCAACCGGACCCTCGTGCTCGCCAACGGCACCGTCGTTCCCGGGGCTTTCGGAACCGAGACCGGCGTCATCCCCCTCGCCGCCGTTTACGACCCCGAGACCGGGGACATCCTCCTCGCCGGGTCCGCCTCCACGTCGTCCGTGGTGAGCGTGGTGGACCCGATCTCCGCCAAGCTCATCCGTGAGGTGCCGGTCCAGGCGAGCTCGCGCGCCCTGCTCTACGACCCGCAGGCCCACGCGATCCTCGTGGCGAACTCCTCCGGTGGGACGAACCTCGCCGTGCTGAACGCGTCGACCTACCGCACCGAGACGAACGTCACGGTGGGCACCGACCCTGTCGCCCTCACCGAGGACACCACGAGCGGGGAGATCTACGTGGCGAACTCCCTCTCGCAGAACCTCACGGTCCTGAGCGCGTTCACGCTCGGAGCGATCGCCTCGATCCCATTGACGGGGACCCCCGCCGGGCTGGCCTACGGCGCTCCGGGGGGCAATGTCTACGCGTCCGAGAGCTCCAACGCGCTCATCGCGGTCGTGAACGCCTCGGCGAACAGCGTCGTCACCACGTGGAAGGTCGGCGCGTCGCCCCAGGGCCTGGCCTACGATCCGGTCAACACGGGGCTCTATGTGACCGATGGCCTGCTCAACAAGGTCTTTCTCCTCAACACCAGTATCGGTACGGGACCGGTGGTCCTCAATCTCACGGTAGGCACCAACCCGACGCAGGACCTCATGGTCCCGAGCCTGAGCATGCTGTACGTCGCGAACAGCGGATCGGGGAACGTGACCTTCCTCAACACCCGGATCTCGCAGATCGTGGCCACCGCGCGCGTGGGCATGGCCCCCGCCGGGATGGCATGGGACCCGGTGAACGGAGACCTCTACGTGGGCGACGCCTCGCACAACGTCTCCGTCCTGGCCGGGTCGGTGGGAGTGACCGTCGGGAACATCCTCCTGTCGGTGAGCCCCTACGCGATGACGCTCGACCCCTCGGCGCACGAACTCTTCGTCTCGGACTACGGGGGGGGAAGGATGCTCGCGTTGAGCGAGGCGGGCGTGCAGATGGGCGACGTCGCCCTGCCCGGGAGCTCCTACCCCACCGGCGTGACCTACGTCCCGTTGACGGACGAGGTCTACGTCGGGATGCAGGGGAGCTCCTCCATCGATGCGGTCAATGCCAGCACCCTCCAGGTGGTCGGGACCTATCCGATCACCGGCACCCCCGGGGCCTCCTGCTACGACCCGACGGGCACCAGCCTCGTGGTGGCCTCGACCGGGGGCTACTACACCTTCCTCGACCCCCGGTCGGGGTCGCCCTGGGCGTCGGGTGCGGTGACGAACGACACGCCCGCGGTGGCGTGCGACACGTCGAACGGGGAGGTCTTCGTCCCGAATGCCCCGAGTATGTCGGTCCGCGGCAATCTCACGGTGATCAACGGGACCTCGCATGCCCTGCAGGCTTCAGTCCCCGCGGGCATCGGACCCTCGGCAGTGACGTTCGATCCCGTCAATGGGTATGCCTACGTCGCAGACGCCGGAGGCAGCACCGTCACGGTGGTCGACGGCCGGAACCTGTCCGTGGTGGCCACCGTGAACGTCCCCTGCGGCGCCGCCAGCGGGGCGACGATCGCCTACGTGGCGTACGGCAACGCGGTCTACGTCACGGCCGGGAGCACGGTGTGCGTGGTGAACACCACGTCGAACATTCTTCAGGGCCAGTTCACGCTGGGGCAGGCGCCGCAGGCCGTTGTCTACGACAGCGCCGTGCGGACCGCCTTCGTCCCCGACGAGATCGCGGGGACCGCGTACCTGCTCACCCCCGCTCCCGTGGTCAGCGGCCCCACGATCTCCACCTTCACGGCCTCGCCTCCGTCCATCACGCTGGGGGCCTCCGCCACGCTCACGGTCTCGGCCAGCGGCGGCACCGCTCCGATCACGTACCAGTATTCCGGCCTTCCCCCCGGCTGCTCTGCAGCGAACCTCTCCTCCCTGACCTGCACCCCGACCGCCGCGGGGGTCTTCCTCATCACCGTGAACGTCACCGACCATAACGGACTGTCCGCGTCCGCCACGACCACGCTGACCGTTTCCGCGCCCCTCGCCGCGACGATCGCCTTCGACTCCCCGAGCACCGGTCCCGCCCCGCTGACGGTCGCCCTCTCGGCGGGAGCCTCGGGAGGGGTCGGTCCCTTCGGCTACACCTGGAACTTCGGGGACGGGACCTCGGGCACGGGGCTCACCGTCACCCACACCTGGACCTCTTCCGGGGTCCATCAGGTGGTGCTCGACGTGACGGATGGCGCGGGCGCCCGCGCCTCCGCGACCGCCAACGTCTTCGCCACCGGATCGGCGGGGCTCACCGCGCAGCTCGTCTTCGACTCCCCCTCGCTGGGATACGCCCCGTTTAACGTCACGTTCTCCGGCAGCGCGACCGGGGGGACGGCGCCCTACAACTTCACCTGGTCCTTCGGGGACGGGTCCTCCGGGGCGGGCCCGAGCGTCTCCCACGCGTACGGGACGCTCCCCGCCGGATGCACCACCCTGCAGTGTCCCGTCAACGTGACGCTCGTGGTCCGGGACGCCACGGGGGCCCAGAGCTCCACCACAGCCCAGGTGATCCTCCTCTCCGGGAGCTCACCGCCGCTCTCGCTCACGCTGGACGACACCCCCGGCACGGGGCTCGCCCCGCTCCCCGTCACCTTCCACGCGGGGGCCGCGGGGGGGTACGCCCCCTACTCGTTCGTCTGGAGCTTCGGGGACGGGACCTCGGCGTCCGGGACCTTCGCCAACCACACCTACCTCACCCCGGGCACCTACACGGTTCTCCTGACCGGGTCCGATGCGGCCGGCCACATCTCCCAGGTCAGTGCCACCGTCGTGGTCCTCCCGTCCTTCACCAACGGTGCCCCGGGGGCCCTGCAGATCGCAATCTCGGCCGCCCCCGCGACGGGCCCCGCGCCGCTCAACACCCGGCTCACCGCCGAGGTCTCCGGCGGATCGGGACCCTACGCCCTGACGTGGCTCTTCGGCAACGGCGGGACCGCCCACAACGTGTCGTCGGTGAACCGCACCTACTCCTTCGGTAGCTACGCCGTCACGCTCGCTGTGTCGGATGCCGCGGGAGACCAGGCGATCACCGGGATCTTCATCCTCGCCACCGGGACGGGGAACGAACCCTCCAACCTTACCGCGTTCGTCGCCGTCCCGTCGATGTCCGGCGCGGCACCGTTGGAGCTCACCTGCATCCCGGCCGTACGGGGCGGGACCGCACCGTACGAGCTCTCGTGGGACTTCGGCGACCACAGCCCCATCGTCCACAGCTCGGGGCTTCTCCCCCAGAACCACACCTACTCCTCGGCCGGGGCCTACTACCCGACGGTGAGCGTCAACGACTCCGCGGGCCACTCCCTCACCTGGTCCACGAAGGGCACGGGACTCTCGGTGGCCGTGAGCGCGGGGAACGCCCCCGGCCGCGGCAGCCCGGGGATGCCGGATTGGGTGATCTATGCCGTACTGGGGGTAGCCGTGGTGACTCTGGCGACCGTCCTGATCATCGGCAAGCGGAAGGTCATCTTCCGGTAGCCTCGTGCCCCCGGCGAGCCCGACACCCCTCATCGTCACCCCCGGGGAGACCGCTTTCGTGGGCCGGGCCCAGGAGCTCGGAACCCTCGAGGAGGGCCTGACCGAGGCCAGGGCCTCCCGGGGGTCCGCATGGCTCCTCGAGGGACCGGCGGGCATCGGCAAGACCCGGCTCGTGCGGCAGCTCCAGTCGCGGGCGTCCCCCCTCGGATTCGAGGCGCTCTGGGGGTACGGCCTGCGCGAGATGTCCACGCCCTTCCTCCTCTTCGAGCAGATCTTCCGCGGGCGCAAGGTCGTGCGCGAGCAGGACCTGCCCTCCCCGCTCCCCGCCCTCGTCATCCTGGAGGAAGCGAAGCCCCGCCGCCTCTTCTCCGCCGCCGCCTCGCTCTCGACCGAGCATCCCTGCCTCCTTATCAGCCGCGAGCGCCCCGCCCAGCTCCGCACCGAGCATCCCACCCTCTCCCCGAACGCCGTCGTGCGGTGGCTCTCCCGGGGCGAGTCCGAGGAGGCGGTCTCCCCGGCGAACCTGGACCACCTCGGCGAGCGCATCTCCCGCCAGTTCGAGGAGCACCGGGGGAGCGTGGTCGGCCTCTCCGGGTTCGAGTACCTTGTCGCGCTCAACGGCTTCGGCCCCGTCCTCCGCCTCGCGCAGTTCCTCCGGGACGTCGCGGAGCAGTCGGGGGGCCATCTCCTCCTCTCGCTCAACCCGGCCACGCTCGAGCCCCGGGAGATCGCCCTCCTCGAAGGGGAGGGGGCGGTGGTG
This sequence comes from Thermoplasmata archaeon, assembly GCA_021790425.1. Taxonomy (GTDB): domain Archaea; phylum Thermoplasmatota; class Thermoplasmata; order Lutacidiplasmatales; family UBA184; genus JAJYEA01. Next base: position 37,739 of record JAJYEA010000009.1, read on the forward strand.
GGCCGGAGCGGCAAGGCCGAGGAGGCGCCGGCCCGGCCGGCGTCCCCCAGCGAGGCGATGATGCGCTACCTCGACCTCCTGGAGCAGGACGCGGGACGCGGACCGGCCCTCGTGGTCCTGGACGACCTCCAGTGGGCCGACCCCGAGTCCCTGCGCACCTTCCAGTTCCTGGCCCGCAACGTGCGGTCCCTGCCCGTGGTGCTCCTCGCCACCCTGCGCACCGACGATGCCGCAGGGGCGGACGAATCCCCGTCGCGAGCGCTCACCGAGATCCTGGACACCATGACCCGGGAGGGTTCGGTCCATCGGGTGGCCCTGCGGGGGATCTCCCCGGCCGAGGGCGCCGACCTGGCCCGCGGGCTCTTCGGGGCCCCGCTCGCCGCGGGACCGGAGGAACCGGCCTTCCACGACCTCTACGAACGGTCGGAGGGGAACCCCTTCTTCCTGAAGGAGCTCCTCGTCCAGTGGGCGGAGCGCGGGCTGGTCCTGCGGGACAGGGACGGGGTCCATCTCTCCACGCCCGCGGAGGCGCGGGCCCGGGACACCACCGGGCGGCCGATGATCCCCAACAGCCTGCGCCACCTGCTCTCCCGCCACCTCGAGCTCCTCCGCGCGCCCGAGCGGGACGTCCTGGAGTGGGGGGCGCTCATCGGGACCGAGTTCGACATCGCGCCGATCGCCGGGGTCCATCCCCACTCGCGCGACGACCTCGAGCCGATCCTCGAGGGGCTCGAATCCCGCTACCATCTCCTCGAGTCCCGGTCCGAGGGAGCGGAGTCCCGGTGGGGGTTCACGCACCCGCTCCTGTGGGAGGTGGTGCGCGAGGAGATGCCCCGGGGCGCCTTCCGTCAACGCGCGCTGGCCCTCGCCGACTGGTGGGCGGTCCACCGCGCCCAGGAGGTCGACACCGTGGCGCGGCTCTACCACGAGGCCGCCGAGGGACACCGGGGCATCCCCTGGGTCCGCCGGGCCGTGGATTCCGCCCTCGAGGCGAGGGCGCCGGAGCTCGTCGAGCGCTACCATCGGTGGCTCCACGAGCTTCACGCGTCGGTGGAATCCCATCTCCACGAGCGCGTCGCCGACAGTCTCACGATCTCGGCGCAGATGCAGGAGCGCATGGGGTCCTCGGCCGAGGGGGTCCGCATCCTGCGCCGGGTGCTCGCCCTCCAGCCCGAGGACGAGATGCGGCAGGAGGCGGAGGCCTGGCTGGTGCTCGCCCTGCTCCCCACGGCCCCGAACGACGCGCTCCCGCTCCTCGAGAAACTGCGGACCGAGGTCGGGGCGATGGCGGAGGTCCCCGTGCGCCTCGATGCGATCCTGGCGCTCGCGGAGACGAGCCTCGCCCTGGGGCAGGGCCACCCGGAGGACCTGGCCAAGGCGGTGGACCGGATACTGTCGAAGGGCGACCGGGTCCCGGTGTGGATCCGGGTCCGGGCGCTCTACTACTCGGGGGTCTCGCTCTCCCACCAGGGACGCGCGGCCGAGGCGCGGGCCCGGCTCGACGAGGCGCTCGCGCTCGCCACCCCGACCGGCGACCCGTGGCTCCTCGGGGCCTGCAGCGACCTCGAGGCGTTCCTCGCCGGTCTACGCGGCGACGTGGGCGCCATGGCCCGGGCCACGGAGAACACCCTCCGGCACGTCCGCGTCATCGGCGACGTGAACGTGATCACCCGGGAGGCGCTCTTCAACCTCGGGCTCGACCACGTCCTGGTGGGGGACCTCGCGGCCGCCCGGGAGAACCTCGCCGAGTGCCGGAAGCTCTCCGAGCGGTTCCGGCTCCCCTGGGGAGCCTACCTCCTTCCGAACCTCGAGGGTGAGATCGCCCTGCGCGAGCAGCACTGGCCCGAGGCCGTGACGCTGCTCGAGCGGGCCCGGGAGGGGATGGAGCGCCAGGGGGACTCGGAGCTCGGCGACTCGGTCACGCTCGCCCTGGCCGAGGCCCGGCTCGGGGCCGGCGAGCCCGACCCGGCGCTCGCGGAGCTCGAGCGGATGCGTCTCGGCGAGGACCGGGAGGTATCCGAGGACCTGTGGATCCTCTACCATCTCGAACTCGCATGGTACCGGTGGGCGAAGAAGGAGATCGGGGCCGCCCGCGCCAGCACCGCGGAAGCCCTGCGACGCGCGGAGGCCTCGGGCAATCTCTTTGGCCGGGCACTGGCCCGCCAGTACCAGTCCCGGTGGGAAGAGGGGACGGGGAACCATGCACGGGCCACGGAGCTCTCCGGAGAGGCGAAACGGCTCTTCGACGAGGCCGGCGTCCGTCCCGACGGTTGGGCGCGGTCGTGGCCGCCGTCATCGGTCACCCTCCCGTCGGTCCCCCCGACGGCGTAGGTACTCGAAGTCCTTGGACCGGGGAACCCCGCGGTCTTCCCCCGCGGTGGCGGAGACCTACAGGACGCGAACGGTCTCGAGGTTGTAGGGCACCCGGGTCTCCATCCCGAAGCGCTTGTGCAGGCTGGACGCGAGGTCGAGGGCCTTGGTCTCCTCGCCGTGGCAGAGGAGGATGCGCTGGGGCCGGGGGTCGAGCGTGGCCACGTAGTTCATCAGCTGGACACGGTCGGAGTGGCCGGAGAATCCCTCGCAGTTCACCATCTCCATCCGGACCGGGATCGTGGCGGAGCGGCCGTTGTCCGAGACCTGCGCCTCGGACATCCCGCGCTGGAGGCGGCGGCCGAAGGTGCCCTCCGCCTGGTACCCGGCGAACATGAGCCCGTTGTTCTCGTCGGGGGCCCAGCCCTTGAAGTATTCCATGACCGGACCGCCGCTCATCATCCCGCTCGTCGCGAGCACGATGGACGGGTCCTTGTCGTCGATGACCGACATCCGCTTGTGGGAGGACTCGACCCGCTGGAAGATGTCCGAGAGGAAGGGGTTGTCCCCCTGCTGGAAGATCTGCGTCCGGAGCATGGTGTTGAGGTACTCCGGGTAGGCGGTGTGGATGGCCGTCGCCTCGTAGATCATCCCGTCCAGGTAGACGGGGACGCGCGGGAGCTTCCCCGTGCGCATCTTCTCCTCGAGGACGAGCATGACCTCCTGGCTCCGCCCCACGGCGAAGACCGGGATCAGGACATGGCCCCGGCGCCGGAGCACCTTCTCCACGAAGTGGGTCATCTCCTCGGAGGCCTCCGTGCGGGAGGGTTGGATGTCCTTGTGCCCGCCGTACGTCGACTCCATGATGAGCGCCTCGAGGCGGGGGAAGCGGTTGGTGGCGGGGTTGAAGAGCCACGTGCGCTCGAACTTGATGTCCCCCGTGTAGGCCATGTTGTAGTCCCCGTCCCCGATGTGGAAGTGGGTGACGGAGGACCCGATGATGTGGCCCGCGTTGTGGAGCGTGAGCCGGAGGTCGGGCGCCACGTCGGTCGTCTCCCCCCAGCGGAGGGGGATGGTCTGCCGGATGACGTCGCGCACGTGCGAGGAGTCGAAGAGCCCCCGTCGGGCCTCGGCGTTCATCACCTTGATCGAGTCGAGGAGGAGGAGTGCCATGAGGTCGCGTGTCGGTGCCGTACAGTAGATGGGGCCGTCGTACCCGTACTTGAGCAGCACCGGGAGGAGCCCCGCGTGGTCCATGTGGGCGTGGGTGATCACCACGGCGTCGAGATTGTCGAGCGGGAGCATCTCGGGCGCGTTGAAGTAGGGGGTGCGCTCGGAGCCCGGGTCGATCCCGCAGTCGATGAGCACCTTCGAAGTGGGGGTCGTCAGCAGGTGGGCGCTCCGCCCGACCTCCCGGTATCCCCCGAGGGAAGAGTTCCGGGCCCAGATCTTCTCGGGAGAACGGTCCCGCGCGATGCGCGTCCCGACCCGCTTCAGGAACTTCTGCCGCTCGTCGAAGACGTTGCGCAGGAAGACCCGCACCTCCTCGACCGTCTTGGAGGGGATGGGCGGGGTCCGGACGACCACCGGGACCCAGCCGATCTTGCGCTTGATCTCGTTCAGGACGGAGGCCTGCTTCCCGATCGCGGCGCCCGGGTTCCCGGCCTCGATCGTGACCTCGCCGGTCTCCTCCTCGAAGAGGATCTGGCTGATCTCCGCCTCGGCGGGAATCTGCTCGCGGATGACCTTCTCGGCCTCCTTCTCCGTGAGACGGCTCGCCGTGTCCGATCGGACCACGACCCGCCGGTGGAGCTTCTGGGCGGCCTGCCGCATCAGGTCCCCGTTGTTGAGGAAGACGTCCATCTGGGGGGTGTAGAGGACGACGTACGGGCCTTCCAGCTCGACGGAGGTTACCTTGACCTCGGGGGGAAGGCTCTCCTTCAGCAGGCTGCGTATCTCCTGTATCAAACCATCGTAGCTCATTGACGAAATGGAACGGAAAGGGTTCGGAAGGGGTTCAGGGGGCCCCGGCAGGCGCCGGGACCCGCTGTACTAGAGACCTATGGTAACTTGAGCTTTGTGAGCCTCTTCTTGATCTCGTCGTCCGTGAACTGCTTGTATTCCTTCTCCGTGATCGTGGCCACCAGGTAGCCGTCGCCGCTCGCGGAGTCGCGCTTCATCGCCACGGTGAGGCCGCGCAGGGCCAGGTCGACCCCGTCGTTGACGCTCATCCCCTTGGCGTAGTTCTCCTCCAGCACCCCGTAGGCCATCGTGGAACCGCTCCCGACGGAGACATACGAGTCCTCGATGTTGCCGCCCATCGGGTCGACCGAGTAGATGTGGCCGCCGTCCTGGCTCACTCCGCCCAGGATGAACCAGGCGTAGAAGGGGAAGTAGCGGTTGTTGTTGAGCATGTTCGCGAGGAGCGTGGAGGCACCCTCCACCGAGATGGGGGAGCCGCGGCGCATCCGGTAGAGCGAGACGGAGGCCCGGAGGTAGCGGGCAAGGGACTGCGCGTCCCCGACCAGGCCCGCGATGGTGAGTCCGATGTTGTCATCGATCCGGAACAGCTTCACCGTCGCCTTGTTGGCGATGAAGGAGCCCGCGGTCGCCCGCCGCTCGGTGGCCATAACGACCCCTTCCTTGCAGACGATCCCGATCGTGGTGGTCCCCTTGAGGAAGTGCCCAGGCTGTGGTGTGCCAACCGGTCCTCTCACCGGAAATGCCTCCGACATCATGACCGAACGGGGGGAGTAGCGGGCAGTATAAAAGGACTGAGCGAGAGGGAAGTCGGTCTCACCTCGGGGAGCCGGGGGACGCTTGAGTCTGGGGGCACCGGAACCGCAGGGACGTGCAACATACCTTCCAGCTCACGCCCGACCCGTCGAGAGTTCCTGCCGAGCCGCGGCCGACAGAGGGACCGCGCGATATCCCTGCGGCGTGGACCCTACCCCGGCCGGATGGGCCCTCGACCGGACGTCGGCGGGGGTCCCGCGGGGGTCCGGCCCTGCCGGAGCCCCGGGCTCGGGAACTCCCGGGCCCTGCGGGGATGGTGGCTGGGGGGGGCGTCGTCCGATCTCCACCTCTTCACGGTGGCGAATGATCATGGCGACCACGAGGGCCGCTCCGAGCACCGCGATGATGAGGGCAAGGAAGTACGGGGTCCAGTCGAAGGAGCCTCCCCCTCCGCTCGGGGACGTCGTCGTGGTGTTGGTGGACGGGGATTTGGTGGGGGCCGGGTTCACGACCACGGACAGCGAGGCGTTCGAGTAGGCGCCGGTGGGGTCCGACACGTTCACGCTGACCCCATAGCTGCCGGGCGCGGTCGGGGTGCAGCTCAGCACCGGCGAATCCCCGGGAGCACAGCCGGTGGGGAGTCCGCTCCAGGAGTACGCGTAGGGCGGGGCCCCGCCCGACTCGATCGCGGAGAGGGTGAAGGACGTCCCCGCGACGAGGGACGAGGCGCTGGCCACGAGCGAAGCCGTCCCCAGGCGGGGCAGCACGGTGAGCACGACCACGTTCGAGAGGACAGGGGTCTGTCCCGGGAGCGTCCCGGAGACCTCCACCGCGTAGGTGCCGGTCGCCGTGGGAGTGCAGGTGAAGTATGTGCCGGACGGGACGCACCCGCCCGGGAGCCCCTCCCACTGCCAGGAGACCGTAGAGTTGTTTCCCACGGATCCCACCCGGATGTCCGAGGACTGTCCCAGTTCGAGAGTGGCGGGGGAGGACTGGAGCACCACCGAGGAGAGCGTCGCGTTCACCTCCACGACCGTGAAGGCCCGGGGCGAGACCACCCCGGTGGCATCGGTGACCTGGACGGAGACGTTGTAGTCGCCCGTGGTGCTCGGGACGCAGGAAATCGAGGCCGCGTTCATCGCGGGGCATCCCCGGGGAAGACCTGTCCAGAGGAACGTGTAGGGCGTCTCGCCCCCGGAGATGTCCGTGGCGAGGCCGAGCGTCCCCCCGAGGCCGATCCGGGAGGGGCTGGCGGAGAGGGAGGGGTTGCCGAACGCGGGGTACACGGTGACGACCGTCGGCGGCGAGGTGATGCTACCCGCGATTGGGCCGGAGCCCGTGACCGTGATGGAGTAGGTGCCCGGGGTCGTGGGCTGGCACATGATCGAACCGAGGGTGCCCGCGCACCCTGGGGGAAGGCCCGACCAGGTGAAGTTGAGGACACCGGTGTACCCCGTCACCGCGGCGGCGAGGGTCAGGTACTGGAGCACGTCGACCTGGGAGAGAGAAGCGGACACCCCCACGCTCCAGTCGGGACCGCCGATCGTGAGCGTGACCGGGGCGGAGGTGACGTTGAACCCGGTGCCGTCCAGGGCGCTCACGTGGATCTGCCACGTGCCCAGGTCCGAGGCAAGGTTCGGGGTGCAGGTGAGGGCGTTCGTGGGGCCCGGGGCTGCCGTGCAGTTGGCGGGAAGCCCGAACCACGCGATCGAGGAGAACGTCTCGCTCCCTCCCGAGGCATTGGCCCAGAGCGTCACGTTCTCGCCCAGCGCGATCTGCGAGGGGTGGAGCGAGAGAACGACCACGGGGTCCGTGTTCACGTTCAGCGAGAGGAAATTGCTCGTGACGCCGGGGAGCCCGTTCCCCGAGGAGACCACGTCGGTCACGAAGAAGGTCCCGTTGGTGGCCGGGGTGCAGGCGACGGACGCCGCGCCGTTCGCGGGCGCGGCGCATCCCGGCGGAAGTCCTTGCCAGGAGTACCCGGGGGCGCTCACGCCGCCTCCGCTGGCCGCCGCCGAGATCTGGACGCTCTCCCCGAGGTCGATCGTCGTGGGGGAGGCGGTCGGGGTCAGCGCCGTCCACGGGGTTCCGACCATCCAGGTGTCGGTGATCGGCCCGTAGCGCGAGGAGCCCCCGAAGAGGAGGAGATTGTCACCCTGGCCCGTGTACGCGAGGGAGGCGTACCCCCGTCCGGAGGGCCCGTAGAGGGGCTGGGAGGTCCAGTTGACCCCGTCGTAGACCCACGTGTCGGAGAGCATCCGGGTGGCGCCGGCCCCGCCGAAGAGGACCACGACGTCCCCGGTGGGGTCCAGCGCGATCCCGGCGCCCGCGCGCACCGAGGGGCAGTGGGAACGCGCGCAGTACGAGGCGTTCTCGATGGACGTCCATGCCCCGCCCTGGAACGACCAGGTGTCGTTGAGCATTCCCGTCGCTCCCACGCCTCCGAAGAGCAGGACCCCTCCGTTCGTGAGGAGCCCCTGGGACATCCCGGCGCTCGCCCGGGGGGAGGGGCACGCGCGCGTCGCACACTGCGACGGGCTCAGGACCTCCTGCCAGGCTCCACCGTAGAATACCCAAGTGTCGTTGTCGTAGCCAGTTCCCACGCCGCCGAAGAGGACGAGTTCCTGGTCCGAGGCATCCCAGGCGATGGACGCGTTCGACCGCGCAGAAGGGCAGGTCGTGCTCGTGCAGGCGCCGCCCGCGATGAGCTCGGTCCAGGAGTTGGCGGAGAAGCTCCACGTGTCCCGGAGGTAGCCCCCGGTGGTCGTGGACATTCCCCCGAACAGGATCAGGGTACCGTTGACGCCGTCCCACCCGAGGGAGGTTCCCGCCCGCGGGGAAGGACAGGTCGATGCCAGGCACTGGGCCGACGAGATGACCTCGGTCCACACCCCCTGGGAATACGTCCAGGTGTCCCCGAGGGTGGTCCCGTCCGAACCACCGAAGAGGACGACTACGTGGTCCGAGGGGTCCCACGCCATGCTGGCGTCCCATCGGGGACCCGGTGCGTTGGAGAATGCGAACGGGCTCCAAAGGCCCCGCACGAGACTCCAGGTGTCCCCTCGGTAGGGATACCCGCCGAACATGAGGAGGCCGCCGACCGAAGGGTCGTCGGCCAGACCCGCCAGGCTCCGTCCCCCCGGGCACTGGAGGCAACCCGAGGCGGCGGACTGGAACTGCCAGTGCTCGGCCACAAGGTACCATGTGTCCGAGAAGTCCACGGAACCGTTGTACCCGCCGAAGAGGACCAGGTCACCGATGGCGGAATCGTAGGCGAGGCTCGCCTCGTCCCGCGCCGCCGGGCAGGGGGTCGGCCCCGCCGGTCCCGTGCACTGCGAGGGTGAGATCAGCTCCGTCCACGACCCCTGCCGGTAGAGCCAGGTGTCGTTGAGCGGAGCGCTGGAAATGTCCCCGCCGAAGAGGACGTCCCCCGGGAGCGTGGGATCCCAGGCCATCGGCGCATCGGCGCGGCCCGAGGGGCACACCACGGTGCCGCCGCCGCTCGTGCAGCTCGAGGACGAGATGAGCGGGACCCACGTGCCGGAGCTGAACTCCCAGGTGTCGTCCAATCCGCCGTATCCGCCGAAGAGGACGGCGATCCCGTCGACCGGATCGTCGGCGAAGGACCCGCTGTCCCGGGCCGAGGGACACGTCGTCGTGCCTCCCGAGCCCGCGCAGCTCGACTGGGCGATCAGGAGCTGCCAGCGACCCCCCGAGAAGGACCAGGTGTCCCCGTACTCGTAGGGACCGTTGTTCCCACCCCATCCCCCGAAGAGCACCACGTACCCTCCCTTGGTGTAGTAGGTCATGTAGGCCCCCAGGCGCGGGCCCGGGGCCACCGGGAGCGAGAGCTCCGTCCAGTGACCCTCCTGGAAGATCCAGGTATCTCCCTGCACCGAGGAGCTCGACCCGCCCGAGAACAGCACCACGTAGCCGTCCGCGGGGTCGTAGACCATCGAGACCCCCGACCGACCGATCGGGGTCCCGACGGGGGACCACGCGAGGGAGGGGACCGCGGTCCTGGGCGCGGCACAGGTGACGGAGGAGCCGGAAGCTACGGACGAACAGGATTGAGGGATCCCGTGGGCGGGCCCGCCGCCCGACACGTAGGACCGCACGGCGTCCTGGAGCTGCGATGTGGCGGTCGCGGAGCCGTCCCGAACCGTCGGAGCCGAGGAGAGCGGATGTCCCCCAACCACGGGAGCCGCGGGACTCCCGTACGCCGATGCGGGAAAGAGCGAGACCGTGAGCATCACGAGGAGCATGGGCACCGTCACGAGCGCCGCGGGTTCCTTCCACCGGGGACGGACGTAGGCCGCCTTTTTCGTGGGACGGGAGTTCACGGCCGCCGTTTCCTTCTCCTTCCCGAGGATATCCGTGGGATCGGGGAGGTCTCTCCAGGCTCCGGCCGGTCGTCGCTTCTCCGTCGGCGCGCTCTGGGGTGCGGTCACTCTCGCCATGGCCCTGCTCGAGGTTGGAGCCGCGGCTAGGAATTTCTACTCTCGGTTAGGAGAATATAGTCTCCCCGTTAGGACTGCATACCCGGAGTGTGGCAAACGGTCGCCTAGGAGTCCTAGGGCGGTGATGCCGAATTGGCTACGTTCGAAGCCCCGCGTGCTTTGTCCTTGACACGCGGGTCTCCCTGCCTGTCTCCCTCACACCGGAGGAACACGCCCAGCTCTCCGCGTGGGCACGGGGTCGTTCTACTCCGCATCGCCGGGTCCTCCCCCACCAGATCGTCCTGAGCGCCTCCGAAGGCAAGACGAACGAGCCGATCGCGGGAAGACTCCATACCGAGTGCACCACCTGCGCCCTAGGGCGACACCGATCCATCGCCGGACGGATTTCTGGCCTGGAACTGCATGACCCACGCGCGGGGGCACCCACCACCATTCCGGAACGAGAAGATCCGATGGAACCGGATGAACGTTGGTCAGGCGGTGTCACCACACTAAGGGTCTCTGCGGAAGTTGCCTTCCGCATCTCTCGCGGGGTAGCCTTGGCCTCCTTCGCAAGAACTTTCCCGTAGGGCAGAGCGCGTGGATCAGTCCCGGGCCACCGGTCTTGGCACGGGCTCACGCGGGGCCGGCGTGTCGCGGAGGGGGCCGCGTAAGGTACCGGAGGAGACCCATGGCCGCCATCTCGTATCCCGTGACGGCGTTCGTCCGCTGGGCCTGGATCGCGGGCTCCCCCTCGGCGCGTGACAACGCGAGGTCGTCCTCTTCGAGCGCACGCGCGATCTCTGGGACCGTGGGGGTCTTCTGGATCACCTCGCGCGCCACGGCCACCCAGCGGTTGACCCGCTCCGCCGCCTCCTCGAGGCGGGCGACCGCGTTGTCCGCCGGGCCGTAGTGGCTGAAGAGGAGACGCCGGGGGGCGAAGGAGCGCATCCTTTCCAGGCTGGAGAGCAGCATGTCCACGTCGAGGTCCGGAGGCGGGACCGCCGGGCGGACGTGCGTGGACCCCTGGAGCAGGACACCGGCCCCGTCCCCCGTCATGACGGCGGCGAGGGCCGAGTCGAAGAACGCCACGTGGTGGTTTGCGTGACCCGGCGCCGGGATCACGGTCAGCGAGGCTCCGCGGTCCAGCGCGAAGGTCTCGCCTCCCTTCAAAGCGCGGAGGCGGTCGGCGGGCACCGGCAGGACCGGACCCCACAGTTGGTCGGACATCGGCCCCCAGGCCCGGGCGGCGCTCTGCACGAGCTTCGAGGTGTCGAGCATGTGCGGTCGACCGACCTCGTGGACATGGAAGACCGCCTTCGGCAGGCTGTCGACGAGCGCGCCGAGCCCGCCGGCGTGGTCGAGATGGATGTGGGTGACGAAGACGTCCTTCACCTCGACCGGGGTGATCCCGGCGGCCGCGAGACCTTCGAGGAAGGCTTGGTGGCAGGTGGTCGGACCGACCTCCACGACGGCCCATCCGCCGTCCTTCTCCGGGAGCAGGTAGCTCCCGATGAGCCCCGGGGTGTGCTGGAAATCTAGATCGATGAGGAGGCGACCTTCGCCCAGCTCTTGGATGGCCATGCTCCGGCGTCCTCAGAGGATGAAGAGGAATATGAAGAGTGCCACTGCGCCGGCGAACGCGCCTACCCAGACGGGCTTGCTCCAGTGCCAGATCTTCCGGCCGTCCAAAGGCCCCCAGGGAATGAGGTTGAAGATCGCGAACCAGGTGTTGACCTGCGCGACCAGCGCGAAGACCGCGGTCCAGAAGAGGTAACCGTGGTAGTGGAACGGGAGCAGTGCCGCGCCGAGGAAGGCACCGGTCCAGACGAGGTTCATCCCCGGGCCCGCGATGCTGATGAGTCCCCACTCCCGCTTCAGCGAGGGAGCCCCGCTCACCATCGTCGCTCCCGGCGCGGCGTAGAGGAAGCCGATGGCGGCCATGATGATCGAGAGGAAGAGGGTCTGCACGTACATCCGGAACTCGGCCCAGAGCCCGAAGGCCCGCGCGGCGAACTTGTGCGCCATCTCGTGGGAGAAGAATCCCGTGAGGCCCACGAGCAGGGCCACGGCCAGCGCCTGGACGTAGTTCATCCCGGCGACGTGGGCGAACATGCTGAACCCCGTGAGGCCCGAGAAGAGGAGCCAGAAGTCGAAGGTCAGCACCGTGAGCGCGATCACGATGTGCTGGATCTCGGTGCGGGAGAACGTGGCCGCGGGCCGGCGGGGCGCGTACGTTCCCGGAAGCGTGTACTGGTACGTCGCCGCGGAGCTCCGGGACCACATGGATGGTATCTACTTGCGCCGCCCCGAGGTCTTGGCCTTTGCGGGGCGGGACTTCGGCGCCGGCTTCGAGGGCGGGGGAGCCGCGGGAGCGGCGACCTTCTGTCCGGGGGCCGGGATGGGGGGGAGCGTGACGGACTTCGGCCGCTCCTTCCCGCGCTGGAGCGTCTTCTCCTGGATCATCATGGTCTCGTAGACCCGGAGCACTTCCTCCATGGGGAGGCCCGTGGAGAGCGCGACGGCTTCCTCGCGCGCGGCCCCCTCGCGGTCCCCGGTGTGCCACAGGCACGCCGCCCACATGGCGTGGAAGCGGCCCTCGCCAGGGGCGAGACGCAGGAGCTCCTCGACATGCTGTCCCGCTTCGGCCCACTCCTGGGCCTCCACGAGCGCGGCGAAGAGGTGCGTGCGGACGACCGCGTTCCCCGGGGCGTCCGCGAGGATCGATTTGAGCGCGCGGATCTCCTGCTGGATCTTCCCGTGGACGCCGTGCGCCCGCGCCTTCCCGACCCGGGCCTGCATATTGTCCTCCTGGAGCGTTAGCACCGTGTCGAACGCCTCCCGGGCCATGTCCCCCAGGCCGAGGGCGAGGTAGGATTCCCCGAGCCCGAGGTAGGCCGGGATGTACTCCGGCTTCAGCGAGACCGCCTCCGAGTAGAACCGGGCGGCGAGTGCCGGCACGCCCTGCCCCAGCCACTCCCGGCCGACGTGCATCAGGCGGTCGAGCCGGTCGGCGGTCGGCAGCGTGCGGTGCTCCCCGATGGACGCGGGCGCGGGCGTCTCCGGGGCCGCGATCGTGTCCACGCCGAGGATCTCGAGCAGGTGCTGGAAGCGGGCGCCTTCGACGACGGTGACCTTGCGGTTCGTGAGAGGGGTACGCACCGCGCTCGGGATCTGCCCTGAGGTGAGCACCACGATGTGCTTGAAGTCCTTGAGCCCCTTCTTCACCATCGCGGAGAGGTAGGGCTCCGTCATGTGGGCCGGTTCCTCGACGAACGCGTAGAGGAAATCGTCCGGGGTGGAGAGGAAGGTCGTCGACCCGGACCTCTTCGCCTCTGTCAATCGCTGGCCGAAGCTTTCGGCGATGGTCTCCACGAGCCTTGCGGATGTCATCTATCGGACCTCGTCGGGGTTTCGCGATACTGCGAGGCTATAAATGGTAGGTACTCTAACGCTCCGGGCATACGATGAAGCTCAAGGAACTCTTGGCCTGGAGGCCGACCATCGAGAAGCGCCTCTCGTCCGAGCTCACGCGCGAGATCGCGCTGGCCCGGGCGGAGAGCCGCCATCTGGTCCCCTTCCTCGAGGCCACCCAGGAGTTCAACCTGCGGGGCGGGAAGCGCTTCCGCGCCCTCCTCGTCCTGGCCGGATACCACGTGGCGGGAGGCAAGGTCCTCGCCGTCCCCGTGCCGGCGGCCGCGGCCCTCGAGACCTTCCAGAGCTGGATGCTCATCCACGATGACGTGATGGACCACGGCGAGAAGCGCCGGGGCGGGCCCACCATGCACGTCAGCATGGCCGAGTACCACTCGAAGCATGAGCTCGACCGCCTCGACTCCGACTTCGGGGAGGCGATGGCGATCACGCTCGGTGACCTCATGGAGGCCGTCACCACGCGGGGGCTCCTCGCGGTGAAGGTCCCGGCGGAGCGGAAGGTGGCGCTCATGGCCGAGTACTCCCAGATGACCCGGCTGACCGCCTACGGCCAGCTCCTCGACGTGTACCTCGGCGCCTCCCCGCTCTCCCGCGTCAACGAGCAGGACGTGCTGACGATCCACCGGCTGAAGACCGCGGCCTACACCGTGAGCTCCCCGCTCCGGATGGGCGCGATCCTCGCAGGGGGAAGCCCCGCGCTCCAGCAACGCCTCGGGAGGATCGGCGACGACCTCGGGGTCGCCTTCCAGCTCCGCGACGATGTCCTCGGGCTCGGCCTGGGGGACAACGTCTCCCTCGACAAGAGCACCAACGACCTCTTCGAGGGCAAGCGGACCCTCCTCGTGATCGAAGCGTGGCGCCGGGCGTCCCGCAAGGGACGGGAGGTCCTCGAGCGGGTGCTCGGGAACCCCATCGCCTCGCCGCGGCAGCTCGACGACGCGATCGAGGTCATCCGCGCCACGGGCAGTCTCGACTACTCGGAGGAGCGCATCGCGCAGCTGCGCGACCGGGCCTACAAGGCGCTCGGAACGATCCCCAAGGACCGCGCCGACCTCCTCCGGGAGATCGGCCAGATGCTCACCGAGCGCGCGAAGTAGGCGCGGGTCTTCCCGCCCGACGACGACCGGGGGACCCTCCGAAAGGTCAGGCCGCGAGTCTCAGAGGATCCGTCCGCGGCGCAGGAGGGGTGTCCCGTCCACGCTGACCTCGGCCCCGGCCACCGATACCCAGTCCATGAAGCTCGAGTCGTTCGTGCCTCCGAAGCCGGTGTTCCGTCCCACCTGGAGACTGACGACGCCCCGCTCGCTCACATGCATGCTCGGGACGTCCTTCAAGAGCGGATTGAGCCCGAAGGCCAGCGCGCCCGCACGGTCCTTCCCCGCCGTGCCCTGCGCGTAGCGCTCCCGGAAGGACCCTTCCCCCTCCTCGAAGGAGAACTCGGTGAGCCGGCCCTCGTGGAACTCAAGGCGCCCCCCCGAGTTGGACCACCACGGCGTCCAGGTGGGAAGATTGGCCACGATCGTCCCCTCCGCGGTGCTCCCGTCGAGGGCGACGGGGAGTCTCCCCTCCGGATTTCCCGAGAGCATGCCGTAGGGGTCGACCGCGGAATGCCGGCCCGGTATCCCCGTGTGCAGCTTCGAGGGCACGCCGGCCAGGGCCACCTCGAGGTCCGTCCCGTTCGGGTGCCGGATCTGGACCCGCGGACGGCCCCGAAGGGACCGCTGCAACCGCGCCCCGTCCCGTGCCATCGACCGCGGGTCGGCGCTGCTCGCCTCGAGGATCCTGCGGGTCAACCGGTCCAGGGTGGTCCCCCAGGCCCTGGCGTTGCTCTCGGTCGCGAACCCGAGGGCCATCCGCACTCCGCGGAGTCCCGTCGTGCGCACGATCGCGTACCACGGGTCGTTCCAGGCCGTGACTTCGTCGGAGGTCTTCAGGTCGAGCTGGTTGAACCGTGCGCTGTCGCCCGGCCCCCAGAACATGACGTACACGTCGGCCTCCTTGAGCGCGGCCTGCTCGGGGGCCCCCATGGTCCCCAGCAGCCGGGTCTGTTTCCGGTCGACGGCACTCCAGTACGCCGTCTCGTCCTCCAGGAACATGAGCGGGACGCCCCCCACCCGGCGCACCTCGTCGACCACCGCCGACGCCATGGAGAGGGTGTGCGGCCAGGTCTCGACCACCACGTTCTCCCCGCGCCGGACGTTGAGGCAACGTCTCACCAAGTTGCGTGCCGCGAGTCGCTGGAGAGCTGAGAGTTCTCGAGGCATGACCCACGGGAAGGAGGGCCGCTATTTCCCTTTTGGCCACAAACCCGGCGATAAATGTCAGTCGACCCGTTCGCGGCCGGTGTCGGGTTTCCCGACCGACCCCCGCGAACGGGGGGGGCGAACGACGATGGCGCGGAGCCTATTCGCTCTCAGGAGGGGGGACGCTGACCTCCTTGAGGCCGGCGGCCCGGATCTGCTCGGTGAGCTCCTTCTGCATGGCCTCGTAGCGCTCGCGGAGATGGCCCTCCTGGCGCTCGATCGCCTTCAGCCGTACCTCGAGGGTCTCCTTCTCCTCCGAGAGCTTGTCCTCGACCTCCTTCTTGCTGGAGGCCTTGACCAGGAGCCCCCCGATGCTGCGGTAGATCGGGGTGTCGTCGTTGAGCGACTGGAGTTCCTCGGTGGTGCGGTTGGTCTCCCGGAGCTTGACCTCGAACTGGGCCTTCTGTTGGGCGAGCAACCCGATCTCCTGCTGGAGGCGCTGGAACTGCCGGAGATCGTTCTGGAGCTTGGCGGGTACGGACATGCGCGAGGGCAAGGACGGTCCCATTATGAGGCTTTCACACGGCTCGCGCTCGGCGCCGATCTTGGATATGGACTTATAACCGCATTCAGAGTGCTCGCTTGAACCCATGTCGAGTTCGAAGTGGACGCACGTCGCGCTGTGCCTGACCGTTGCCCTTCTTGCCGCGATCCCGGGGGTCCCGCTGGCCCATGCCGTACCCTTGGCGGCGGGGGCCCACGCGTCCCCGGGTACGCAACCCGGAACCGCGGCCGGCGCGTCACCCCGTTCCCCGTCCTCCTCGGGGTCGCCCGCACCTTCCACGCCCTCCTCCTCGGCCTATAACAGCAACTACGTTGGGTGGGAGCTCTCCTTCCCGAACGGGACGTCGCTGCAGGGGGGTCCCACTCTCCTGGGGTGCCAATGGTCGAGCGCGGGCGCCTACGACCCTGTGAATGGCTACCTCTACGTGGCTTCGAGCCGATACAGCACCCTCTGCGTCGTGGACCCGCGGTCGGGGGCGGTGCTCGACAGCCTCCCAACGGGGAGCCAACCCGAGTCGGTGGTCTACGACCCCGCCAACGGCTACGTGTACGTTTCCAATTACCTCTCGGGAACGGTGACGATCGTGAACACGGCGAGCGAGACCGTCGTGGGGTCGGTCGGAGTGGGGAAGGGCCCCCTCGGCCTGGCCTACGATGCGAGCCGCGACGACCTGTACGTCGTAAATTCCCTCTCGAACAACGTCACGGTGCTGAACTGCTCCACCGGGACGATCACAGCCTGGCTCGGCGTCGGGACGCAGCCCTACCGGGCGGCGTGGGACCCGGTGACGGAGGAGACGTACGTGACCAACCTCATGAGCGCCACCGTGACGGTCTTCAATGGCACGACCACCACGGCCACGATCAACGTGGGCCAGTACCCGCTCGACGTGCTCTACTCGGAATCCAACCACTACCTCTATGTCGCGAACGAAGGGACCAAGAATCTCTCCGTCATCAACACCGTCACCCACTCGGTCTACACCACGATGAGCCTGGCGGGAACCCCCACGTACCTCGCGTACGACCCTACTTCCACGGAGGTCTACATCGGGGAGGGGACGCAGATCCAGGTCATCAACTCGACCAACAACGCCCCTTCGACCACCCTCAATCCGGGCTTCTCTTCCACCGGCATGATCGCGGACCCCGCCTTGGGGGCCATCTACGCGATGGGGGTGGCGTTCCTCTACGAATTGTCCGGCTCCTCGAATGTCGTTCTCGCGACCATCTCGATCGGGACCGCGCCCGTGCGGGTCGCGTTCGACCCGCGGACGGGCGAGTTCTTCGTCGCTCTTCTCGGCGCCAATGCCCTCGCGGTGCTCAACGGGACGACCCGGGCGGTGGTCGCGACGATCAACGTGGGAGGGAGTCCTATCGGGGTGGCGTACGACCCCTCGAACGGGCATATCTACTGCGCCAACAATGCGAACAACAACGTGAGCGTGGTGGACCCGGCCACGCGCACCGTGGTCGCGAGCGCTCCGGTAGGGACCCAACCCTCCGACATCGCCTACGATGCCGACAACGGCTATCTCTACGTCACGAACACCGTCTCGAACAACGTAACGGTCATCAACGGAAGCACGAACCAGGTCGCCGGGAACGTCCCCGTCCAGGCCACGCCCACCGGGATCGCCTGGGACTCGCTGAACGGAGAGATCTACGTGGCGGACTACGGCTCCCACAACGTGAGCGTCATCCAGGGCCTGAGCGTCGTGGCGACGCTGCCGGTGGGGACCAACCCGGACGGAGTCGCCTACGACGCGCAGAACGGGGACATCTACGTTGCGAACTACGGCTCCGGCAACCTGAGCCTCATCAACTCGGCCAACGCCGTCGTGGCCGCGGTCGCCGTCGGCTCCAGCCCCGAGATGGACGTCTACGACAGCGGGAACCAGGAGATCTACGTCGCCGACCCCGGGACGACCATGGTCGAAATCGTCAGCGGAAGCACGGTCGTGGCCATGCTCGGCATGGCGACCATCCCGGTCGCCGTGGGATACGACTCTCAGAACGGGGAGGTCGCGGTCCTCGAAGAGACCTCCAGCAACCTCGTCCTGCTGGGAGGGGTCTACGTGAACGGCTCCTTCCCCATCGCGACGTATCCGTCCGGGGAGGTGGACGACCCCGCCAACGGGAACGTCTACGTGTCCCAGTGGTATACCGGCGACGTCAGCGTGGTCTCCCCGGCCACCCGGTCGCTCGTCGCGAACTTCTTTGTCGGGGCCCTGCCCGGCGCCGTGGCGCTCGATCCCGTCCATCAGGACCTTTTCGTCGCGCTCGAGGGCAACCTTGACGTGAGCGTGGTCGACCTTGCCCTGGACCGGGTCGTGGCGAACATCAGCGTCGCGGCCCGGGCCAATGCCCTCCTCTACGACCCCGCGACGCACGAGATCTACGCATCGCTCTCGAACTCCCAGCTCGTGGCCATCAACACCACGACGCGGACCGTCACCGCGACCATGCTGCTCCCGTCGTACGGCATGATGGCCTTCGACCCGAGCAACGGGGACATCTACGTCGCCTGCGAGTTCAACAGCTCGATCGGCGTGGTCGACGGCACCGCCCACAAGGTCCTGGCGAACATCTCGCTCGGGGCGGGCAACTACCCCTGGGGGATCGCCTTCGACACGGCCAGCCGAGAACTCTACGTCCCCGACGACAGCACGAACAACGTGTCCATCGTCAACATGACCACCGACACGGTGGTCTCCGTCGTCCACCTCTGGGGGACCCCGTACACTGCGGTCTACGACCCCGAGAACGGGGAGGTCTATGTCACGGGGGACCACTCGGGCAACGTGACGGTGTTCGATGGCACCTCGAATGCGATGGTGGGCAATTTCACCGTGGGGGCATACCCGGAGTCGGAAGAATATGACGCGTCGGACGGCATCGTCTACGTCGGGGTGGCAGGCTACAGCCTGCTGGCCGCGGTGGCGACCGGCCCGCTGGTCACCTCCTTCACGGCGGTCCCCAACCCCGTCCAGGCCGGAGCGTACACCAACTTCACGACCGCGGTGACGGGCAACGTCTCGGTCACCACGTTCCGGTATGGCGGGCTCCCTGCCGGGTGCACCAGTGCGGACCTCGCCGTCCTCCCCTGCCAACCCACGACCCCGGGGAACTATACCGTGTGGGTGAACGCGAGCGACGGGAACGGTCACTGGTCCAACGCGAGCCTTCCGCTCACCGTGCTGACGCCGGCCGTCCTCGCCTCGGTCACGGTGAACCCGCCCTCGGACACCCTGGGGGTCAGCACCTCCGTCTCGTTCACCGCCGTGCCGAACTGCACGGGAGGATCCTGCCCCACCACGGGCATCCACTACGCCTGGGCGCTCAGCAACGGTCTGGGCAAGCTCAACGCCACGACCGGTGGGACGGTCCTCTTCACCGCGGGCACTGCCGCGGGCACGGTGGTCCTGACGCTCTGGGGCACGTGGAACGGGGCGAACCGCACCTCCACGGCCAGCATCACGATCTCCGCCGGGTCCGTGTCCGCCCTGGTCTCGGCCTCGGTCAGCCCGACCGCGGTCCCCGTCCATGTGGGCGGCACCCAGAACTTCACCGCCACCGCCCAGTGCTCTCCGGGAGCCTGCCCGGCCGGGGTCACCTATCAGTGGAGCCTCAACAACACCCTCGGCTCACTGAGCGGCGCCACCTCGGCGACCACGACCTTCACGGCCGGCCCCAAGGCGGGTTCCGTGCAGGTCCGGGCCGCGATCGCGCTCAACGGGGTCGTGAAGTGGGCGAATGCGACCGCCAACCTCACCACGAGCGCGGTCCCCGTGCTGACCGGCGTGACCGTGAGCCCGACCTCGGCCAGCCTTGCCCCGGGGGCGTCGGCCACGTTCGTGGCCACCCCCACGTGCAGCGGGGGCGCCTGTCCCAACCCCGGCGTGACCTACACCTGGTCCCTCAGCGACACCCACCTCGGGACCCTGTCCCCTTCGACCGGTACGAGCGACCAGTTCACGGCGGGATCGGCGACCGGAACGCTGACGCTCGTGGTGAACGCCTCGCTCAACGGGGTGACCGAGCACAGCGCCCCGGTGACGATCCAGATCGCCACGTCCCCCGGACCCAGCTCGGGCCCCTCGATGCTCCTCTGGATCGCGGTCGCGGCGGTGGTCGTCGTGGCGGCCCTGGTCGGGGTACTGTTCTTCCTCCGGCGCAGGAAACAGACCACCCCCGCGGCCCCCCCGCCGAGCGCTGCTCCCCCGATGAACGCCGCTCCGCCCCCAGCCCCTTCTCCCGAGCCGGCGGCGACACCCCCGCCTCCCGAGGCGGCACCTCCGGCGGCCATGCCACCACCGCTGCCACCGCCGCCTCCCCCGGCGTAGGACCGAGATCGGGTCGCACTCTCTCCAGCCTCACGGGGGGGAGGCCTCCCTCCGTTCAGCCCCCCGGACTCCCCCGACCTGCGCGCGGGCTTGCGCTACCTCTCCCAGACGCTCAACGTCCACCCGCGGCCGTTGAGCGGCAGGTTCTACCGCCCATGGGTTGGGAATCCTGGCCGGGACACGTCGAGGAGGAGGGGCAGGGTATCCCTACGAGCGCCGGGTGCACGTTATCCGGGATAACCTGAGCCGCCACTGCGCACCGGCGGAGCGGTCGTGGGCGAAGCGGAACAGCGTGACCCCGGTGGCATCCGCCCCACCGTCCAGATGCATGGACCCGGTGGAGAGGCTCGCGGGGGTCCTGCAGAGGATGGTGATGGAAGGGAGTGACTTCGGTTCTTGCCCCAGGCCGGAGTTCGACAACCATCGAGAGGATTTCATCACCGGTACACCGGGGTTGACCAACCCCCCCAAACTTGGCGATACAGTCTCTGACCGCTGTCCCCACTTCTTCCCTCGGCGAGCGGCCCTGCAGGGGGTGCCGCGGGGAGGACCCTGTAGGGAGGGTTCATGACCACTCTTGTGTCGTGAGCCACTTGATATATCCCCTTGCCTATGTTGGCTATAGAGGTTGACTATGGCGACTACCAGCATCGCTGTCAGCCAGGAGACAAGGAAGCTTCTGGAGTCCCTGAAGACTGGAGGCGAGACCTACGACGATGTGATCCGGGCACTGGTTGTCTCCCATCCGGTACGGTTGACCTGGGCCGAAATCGCGCGGCGCATTCGGGAGGAGGAACCCGAGGGTCCGATTGAAGAGTTGATTGCAAGGAGCCGGAAGCAGCCCTACTGATGACCTTCCGGGTTCGGCGCAAGCTCGTCTGTGACCCAGAGTTCTTGGGGCACCCACCCCACGTGCGAGAAACCTACATTTCAGTCTTTAGGGAGTTGGCGGTAGCAGACTCTCCCACCCTCAAGGGGTCCGGATGGTACATCGAGGAACTGCAGCAGAAGCAAAAGTTGGCCCCGGAAGGTATCTTCTCGGTGCATGTTTCAGATGATCGAGGGAAGACCTGGCCGTGGCGGGGGGCATTCTTCCGGCGTGGAGGGGACATTGTCTTTTTCGGTTTCGGTCCGCGTAACCCGGATTTCTACGTCAGGATGGCACGGGTTCGAGAAGCGCTGGGTCGCATCGATGACCAGCATTGACCGTCCTCTGCTACTTGTCAGGGCCCTGGTCGAAATCCTCCGTGATACCCTCGAACCATGATCATCACCCCCCTTCCCGACGGGCCTCTAACTGGAGTACCCTCCTTCCTAACGGTGGAAAAGGCGGCGTTTTGACGGGTCG
>JAJYEA010000046.1 GCA_021790425.1 Thermoplasmata archaeon
CCCGGACACGTTCTCTACCGCAATTGGGGCGTGGGCTGACCGGGAGCTAGACCCCTCCTGGGATCAAAGGACCCCTTGTGATCACTACCCCCAAGGGGAGCGCTGAGGGGGAGATTTGAACTCCCGTGGCTTGCGCCACCGGCTCTCAAGGCCGGCGCCTTACCGGACTAGGCTACCTCAGCGGCGCGTCCCATCCCTGCGCAGGACATAACGTAAGCCGGAACACGACCGCCGGACCAGCCCCGCGTCTCACGGACGGCGGGCCGCATTTGCGAGTGGGCCTACTTGGGGAGCGCAATCCGATCGTACCGGTGGTCGACCGTTACGGTGATGGAATCGAGTGGTTCCCGGATGACTTCGATGTCTTGGAGGGCACCCTGCAAGATGGAACCGACAGAGGTGCGAGCTGCCCCATCCGGCGAGCCAGGGGAGACGGAGGGGCTTCCGCTCCCGAGTCCCGCGAGAAGCAATTCCTTGCCGCTCGACACGAAGAGGAACGGATATGAGTGCCCTTCGAAGTTCAGTAAGGGCAAGAGCGAGGAGTGCACGGATTCTCCCCTCGGCACCCCGTGGACGAATAGCATGTCGCGGGCGCGGGTCGCCGAATGGTAGGGAAATCCTGGGAACACGGGAAAGATGCGCCACTGGACGAGTCCCTTCCGGATCAGTCGTGATTCGCTGCGGGCAAGGTTGTGTGGACCCAGCAGGTGCGAGGGTCGGTTCGTGCCCTCAGGGAACACGGTGC
This sequence comes from Thermoplasmata archaeon, assembly GCA_021790425.1. Lineage (GTDB taxonomy): Archaea > Thermoplasmatota > Thermoplasmata > Lutacidiplasmatales > UBA184 > JAJYEA01. The sequence goes on from JAJYEA010000046.1 coordinate 746, forward strand.
GTCGAACGAGGCGTGCCGCCGACTCTTGCTCCCGCTGCCCGGGCGGGCCCCCGAGGAGCCCGGTGGGGAGGGGTGGTGCCAGCGGACGGGGGTAACCCGTGGCCCCGGCCCGCCCGGAGAGGTGCGCCCAGATCCCTTCGAAGTCGAAGTAGCAGGGGACGGAGGCGGGAGATAGCTCGACCGTTAGCTCGATCATGCGGTGGGCCAACCGCCTCCGGAAGGGGTCGATGGCCCTTCGGGCAAGGTCGCGGCTCCCGTGAAACTGGACGGCGAAGATGGTCGTGCGACCGAGCCACGCCACGACCGTCCCGGGGTCGTTCGCCAGGGTAGTAGCGATCGTGCGGAAGTCGTCCGCAAACGGTTGAGCGAGGAGGAAAGAAGCCCAGGGGCGACCAAAGAGGTGCGGGTTGGGGAGGTAGGAGTCCCGAACCCATCCCCGGTCGTAGATGCGTCGCTTCGCGCTCAGGTACGTCGTCCGGGGTAAGCCCGAACGTCGGATCCTCTCTTCCTCGGTGCCGGAGAACGACTGGAACAGCGAACGGAGGACCTCGACCTCCGAGTCGTTCGCCGCCCGGTCAGTATCCCGTTCCATCTCGATGGGCCTCCCAAGCGCCCGCCCCAGCGCTTCGCTGGGTCGGGGCACCGATCCTTCAGAGACGGAGGGCCAGCACTTCCCGACTACGTAACGTTTCGGCTAGAGCATGTCGTTCACAGCTGTCCCGATTTCATCCCCACCTTCGGATCGACCCGGGAGAACGGGCGGGACGAGTCCCGGGGGGGGACGAGAGGATGCGTCCAGCGGGGCGGACGCTGGGGACAAGGACTCCACTGCCGAGGAGGTATGCCGCAGATCAGGGCTCTTGGGCCTCCTACGGCGCATGACAAGTACTGCGAGAAGCAACCCGAGCACGGCCGCCAGAGCGGTGCCGAGCGCGACCCACTCCCACTCCGAAAGGACCCCCAAGGGGCCACGAGACGACGGGGAGGCCGAGACCTGCAGTGAGACCACATGGGTCGCATGATCGCCAACCCCGTCCCGGACGGTTATCGTGACGGTGTAGCTTCCCGCACGCGAGGGTGTGCAGTTGAGCATCGGGGTATCCGCGCTGGAGCACCCCGGCGGAAGGCCACCATAGGCGTAGGTCAGGGACCCGTAGCCCCCGCTGGCATGCACCACCAGTTGGAAGGTCTCCCCCACGTGGGCGGTCGAGGGAGCGATGACCGTGAAATCAAAGACGACTTCTACCTCGAGGGTCGAGCTGGCATTCGCGCCGTTCTGGTCCGACACCCATACGGTCGCGTTGTAGAACCCCGCCTGGGTGGGGAGGCATCCCACCTCGGATGCGTTCACGGACACGCAACCAGGGGGGAGACCCCCGTACTGGTAGACATAGGGGGGTGCTCCTCCCGTTGTGTTGGCCACAAAGGCAACAGTGGAACCTAGGCGGACCGGGGTTCCGCTAACGTTCAACGTGGTCTGGAGGGCGGGATCGACCTGGAGGGCGAGGGCGTTCGACTGGGCTTGGACCCCCAGCGCGTCCGTGAGCGTCCCAGCGAGGGTCGCGGTGGCGACGCCGGTTGGCGCCGTGCAGTTGAACACAACCGGTGACGACTGGGGGTTGGGGAGGGTGGGCCAGCAAGATGCACCCGTGAGCGTGAAGTCATATGGAGCTACACCGTTCGCGGCGGCTCCGCTGACGTAGAAACGCTGTCCCGCGTCCACCGAGGACCGGTTGTAGACCGTAATCGAGTACGCGACGTGCGGCACGACTTGGAGCACCGCGCTGGCCACCGTAGAACCTCCCGCGGAGTCGTTGACCCAGCTGCTCACCGCGTATCCACCCGGAGCCGAAGGGCTGCAGGGTAAGGTCGAGAGGTTCGCGGACAAACACCCAGGGGGGAGACCCGAGTAGGAGTACGTGTAGGGAGGAGTTCCTCCGCTCAGGGTTACGGTGAGGTTGACGGACGCTCCGACTTCGGTAGCAGGGGCCGTGAAGGAAACGATGGAAAGACTTGCCGGCACGATGTTGAAGAAGACGGTGGAGTTCTCAAAGTTGGAGGCCGAATCGAAGACGTCCACGGTGACGGCCACCCGTCCGGTGACGGACGGAGCACATGCCAGCGACGATGCATTCGCGGAAGCACATCCCGGAGGAAGCCCCCAGTAGCTGTAGGTGAACGGGGGATACTGCCCGCTCACGGTCACGTTGAGAAAGGTGGTGCCGCCAAGGGGTATCTGGTTCGGACTGGCAGTGAAGGAAACGATGGACAAGGGAACCGAAGTGAACGTAATCACGACCGGGGCAGGGGCGCTTCCCTGCACCGTGACGTTACCCATGGAGACCGACGCTGAGTATCCCGGGACCGGCGCAACTTGGAAGGCGAATGTTCCGTTCGGTTCCACGAACCCGACCGAGCTCAAGGTAGAAGAGTTGGTCGCGCCCTGCAAAGTGACCGACCACGCCGTACCTGTAGGGAGCCCAGACTCTTGGAAGGTTACCGGATACACTACCGAGGATGTGTTGAGCGTGAGCGTCCAAGTATCCCCGAGGAGGGTCGATTGGTTGCCGCCGCCGAAGAATACGGAGTAGCCGTCCGCAGAATCGTAGGCCAGTGCTGCGCCCGCCCGGCCAGATGGTTCCTGGGCGAGCAACGAAGTGACGTTCGTCCAGCTCCCGCCGTTGTAGGCCCAAGTCTGGGAGCAACTGAACGGGGTCGGGCAGACGCTGGGCCAAATCTTGCTCAACGGGAGAACCACCGCCTGCGCGTGACCATCGTACCCCAGCGGACCCCATCCACCGTTCGGAATGGGGGCAACGTTGCCGTACGACCATGTGCCTCCATTGGAGAGCTGACACGTGTTGTAGGTGTAGTTCCCACCGAGGGAGAGCAGGTACCCATCCTTTGCGTCGTAGACCAGCGGGTCGCGGTACCCGCAGGGATCCGATGGAAGGGAGGTCCAGCTTCCCGCGTGGTAACCCCAGACGATAGAGCAGTTTCCCGTGCAAGAGTTCCAATCGTTGCCGACAAACACGTCCTCCCCAAGCCCCGGGTCTGCCGCAAGATCCACGCCGAACCAGTTTGGTACTGAGGGGACGGGCAGTCTCGCCACAAACCGCCAGCTGGTCCCGTTGAAAAGCCAAGTGTCATTCATGAAGTTCACGCCGCCCGCTGGGTAGTAACCACCCACGAGGAGAACTCCCCCTTCGGACGGGTCGTCGGCCATCAGACTATCATAGCGGGGATTAGGTGCCCCAGCGACTGAAGCCGTGAGGTTCGTCCACACGCCTCCGCGGTAGGCCCATGTGTCGCTCTGGTTTCCGGCCGTCGAGTGACCCCCAAAAAGAATGACTTCCCCCAGCGTGCTATCGTAGGCCATCGCTGCTCCCTCTCTAGGGGATGGGAAGTTAGTAGGATGTTGAATCATCCAACGGGCGGAGGTGTAGTAGAGGCTTGAGGCCGCAATGGTGTCGAGCCCTACTCCAGCGGTGGAATCAACAGAGGTGGCGCGCAGCGCCGCAGCCGTCGGGGCTCCGGGCTTTCCCGCCCAAGGGGGTGCTTGCTGGGGACCGAGGGCGAAACCAGGGAGCTGCCAGCGATCCACGGGCTGAGCGAGATGTTGCATCGCTTCCGAATGGACCGCGTACGGGGCCTCGGGGCCGAGATCGCTGAACGCGCCGACCGAGAGGGGGGCCCCGGTAACGGGGGCGAGACGACTCGCGGCCGCCGAACCTCCGGCCACTCCAAGACCCGAGCCGGCCACCACCACGGCGACGAACAGTGCCCACGCCCCGCTCGCACCGAAGGATTCCCCTCTCCGCATCGGCAGGATGGACAGATCACCCGATAGATGAACCCCCGTGCCGGTTGGGACTGCGGGGACCGTACAGCATGCTATGGCATGCACCCCCGGGATTCTCCGGGGGTGCCAATCGTACCCCTCAGGCCGGGACGGCGACTCTCGACAGCTTTTCCACAAGCCCTGTCGTGTCGGCGAGGTGCCGCGGCAGGCCCAGGTCCTTCGGGTCGAGCCCGAACGCAAGTCCGAGGAGCTGCGGGAAGTGCAGGACCGGCATGTCCAGCTCCTCGCCCACCGCCCGGCCCGCCTCCTTCTGGTAGTTGTCGAGCGAGATGTGGCAGAGGGGGCAGGGGGTGGCCATCGTGTCCGCCCCGTGCCGCTTGGCCTCCTGGATCTGCTTCCCGGCGATGCGCTCCGCGGTCGCGGGCTTGACGAACTGGATGGGGAAACCACAGCACATGACCCGGCCCCGGTAGTAGACGGGTTCGGCCCCGATCACCCGGATGATGTCCTCGAAGTAGTGGGGGTCCTCCGGGTCGTCGAACTCCATGATGTCGTGCGGGCGGAGGATGTGGCACCCGTAGAAGGCCGCCACCTTGACCCCGGTGAGCGGGCGCTTCACGTAGGGGCGGAGCTTCTCGGCGCCTCCCAGGTTCTCGACGATGATCTGCATCAAGTGCTTGGGGGTCGCGGTCCCCTGGTAACGGTACCCGATCTTGGTCAGCGTCTCGTCCGAGCGCTTCCGGACGACCGGGTCCTTGGCCAGCGTGTGCTTGGCGTGGGCGAGCATCCCCTGGCAGGTGGAGCAGACGGTCATGACCACGTCCATGCTCGCCTTCTCCGCGATGGCCAGGTTGCGGCCGTTGAGCGCCACGTTGAGCGTCTGGTTCGCCTCGTCGATGAAGCCGCTCCCGCAGCACGAGAAGTTCGGGAAGTCCACGAGCTCGATGCCGAGGATCTTCGCGACCGCCCGCGTGGCGATGTCGAGCTCCTTTCCTGACTCCTGGGCAACGCATCCGGGGTAGTAGGCTACCTTCATTGTCCGCCTCCCTTGACACCCTTTCCAGCCGGCCGGGGCCGGTGCATGAGGTCCTCGGGTTTGTTGAGCTCCGAGTAGATCACCTTGACCTCCTGGACTCCCTGGATCGGGGGGTGCTTCTTCAGGGACCGCCCATGGCGCATCATCTGGATCCCCTTGGGGATCTGCTTCAGGGTGCCGAAGATCCCGAGGGTCTCCCGGGCGAGCTTCATCTCGTTCAGGACCCCGCCGTCCTCGATGTTGGTCATGAACTTCTCCGCGTGGCGGCTCCCCTGTTCGGGGGCGCCGAGCTCCTGGATGGCCAGGCGCTTGAGGTCGACGATCCGCTCGGCCGGCCGCACGTCCTTCGGGCAGGCCTCGACGCACATGTTGCACCGGAGGCAGAGCCAGAGCGACTGGTTCTGGATGGTGGCCAGGCGCTGGCGGTACGCGGAGTCCCGCGGGTCCACCACGAACCGGTACATCTTGGCGAGCGCCATCGGGCCGAGGAACTCGTCGTCCGAGCCCAGCGCCGGGCAGGCCGAGTAGCAGGCCCCGCAGGCAATGCATCGCGGGGTCTCCTTGAACTGGTCGAACTGCTCCGGGGTCATGGACGACTCCTTGTCCTTCGGGAGCGGGTGGGCGGGGTCGAGGATGAGGTGAGGGTGGACCCGTCGGTAGCGGTCCCAGAAGGGGGTCATGTCCGTGATCAGGTCCTTGACCACCGGCTGGTTCGCCATGGGCTCGATCACGACCTTCCCGTGGGCACGGAACTCGGGACCGACCGGGGTCGAGCAGACGAGCCGGCTCTTCCCGTTGACCCGCATCGCGCAGGAGCCACAGATCGCCTGGCGGCACGAGTAGCGGAGGCCCAGGGAGGGGTCGAGCTCGCTGCGGATCTGGAGGAGCGCGGTCAAGATCGGGGTCTCTTCGGAGACGTTGACCGTGAACTTGTCGAAGCGGGGTTTCTGTCCGGGCCCCGCGCTCCGCGAGACCTCGAAGGGGATCGCGACCATGTCAGTAGGACCTCGCCTTGGGCTGGTAGTCGGTGATCGTCACCGGGAGGTAGGTGAGCACGGGTCCTTCCTTGCTGGGGAGGGCCATGGTGTGCTTGAGCCACTGGGCATCGTCCCGGTTGGGGAAGTCCATGCGCACGTGGGCCCCACGGGACTCCGTCCGGGCCACGGCCCCCGCCACGAGGACCTCGGCCTGGTCGAGCATGTTGCCGAGCTCGATGGCCTCGATCAGGTTGAGGTTGAACGTCGTCGACTTGTCGGAGACATAGACGTTCCGGTAACGGTCCTTGAGCTCGGAGATCTTGGCGAGCGCGGCCAGGAGCTCGTCGGGACGACGATAGACCCCGACCTTCTCGTCCATGGCATTCTGCATCTCGTTCCGGAGTTTGACCACCGTCTCCCCCTCCTTGCGCTCCCACATGGTGTGGATGCGCGTCGTCACCGCGTCGACTTCCCCCTGGGTCACCGTCGCGGAGGAGGTCTTCTTCGCCCAGGCCGCGGCCTCGGCGCCCGAGATCTTCCCGAAGACGAGCGTGTCGAGGAGGGAGTTGGCGCCCAGCCGGTTGGCCCCGTGCACGGAGACGCAGGCGGCCTCCCCGGCGGCGTAGAGCCCCGGCAGGTTCGTGGCGCCCTTGGGGTCGGTGTGGACCCCACCCATCATGTAGTGCTGGGCGGGGAAGACCGGGATCCCCTGCGTCACCGGGTCGATCCCGATGAACTTGCGGGTGATCTCCACGATCTCCTGGAGCTTCGATTCGATCTTCTCGCGGCCGAGATGCATGAGTTCGAGGTGGACGGTCCCGTCGGGGAAGCCGCGGCCCTCCCGCACCTCCGTCACGATGGCCCGGGAGACCACGTCCCGCGAGGCCAGGTCCTTGAAGTTGGGGGCGTAGCGCTCCATGAAACGCTCTCCCTTGGAGTTCTTGAGCATCCCGCCCTCGCCCCGCGCTCCCTCGGTGATGAGGATCGAGGTGTGGGGCAGCGCCGTCGGGTGGAACTGGACGAACTCCATGTCCTTGAGGTAGGCACCGGCCCGGTAGGCGATGGCGTTGCCGTCCCCTGTCGAGGAGTGCGAGTTCGTCGTCTTCCCGTAGATGCGGCCGGCCGGCCCGGTCGCGATGACGACCGCCTTCGCCGAGAACCCCTCGATCTTCGAGGTCTTCCGGTGGAGGCCGACCAGACCGTGGACTCGGCCGTCCTTCATGACCAGCTCGAGCGCATCCCATTCCTCGTAGACCGTGATGGCCCGCTCCCGCCCGAGCTCCTCGTAGAGCGCCTGGAGCAGGGCAAGACCCGTGCGGTCGGCGGAGTAGATGGTCCGGGACTTGGAGGCACCGCCGAAGGCGCGGCGGTCCAGGGAACCGTCGGGCGCGCGGTTGAAGATGGTGCCGAAGTGCTCCATCTCGATGACGCAGGGGCCGGCTTCCGTGCACAGGATCTTGGCGGCGTCCTGGTCGGCCAGATAGTCGGATCCCTTCACCGTGTCGTAGATGTGACCCTCGGGAGAATCGCCGGGTCCGAGCGCGGCATTGATCCCTCCCTGCGCGGCCACGGAGTGGGAACGCAAGGGATGAAGCTTGGAAATCACTCCGACGTTCGCACCGGCCCTAAATGCTTCGAGCGCCGCCCGCTGCCCAGCGAGCCCCGCCCCCACCACCAAAACGTCGTGAGAGTAGCTCATGATTTCGGACGAACTTCAATTCCTTATAAGCGGTCGGGGTCGCACGAAGGCACTGACGGTCAACCGTGCGATGTATGGAGTAGAGGAAGTTCCCACTTAGGGAAGTCTGTCCGTTCTGTGCCCCCTCGTTGCAGGGAGGGCCTATTTGGACAGCAGGGAACCGAGACCCTCCAGACAAAGGTAACCTCATATACCCCCAAGCCACGCGTCGTTAGTACCTCATGGTGGCGCGAACATCGTTTGTGACCGCAGGCTTGCTGAGCCTGATCGCCGTACTCGTCCAAGCCGCGGCGTTCCTCGTTACGGTGATCGTCGGCGCGTACCTAGCATCCCTGGCCGCGTCGTTCGCGGTTGCCGGGATCTCGGTCGGGGTGGACGGGGTAGTGGTAGCGACCATCGTGGTGCAAGCGGTCATGCTCGCGGCAGGATACTATCTGAGCTTCGACCGGATCGCGGAGGGAAGGTACGTCGAAGCGCTCGACCCCACCCTCGTGATCGCCCTCATCAGTCTCCTCCTCTTCGTCGCAATCGTCCCCGGGATCTGCTACCTCCTCGCGTGGGTCAAGCTGCGAGACGGCATTTCGGAGAGCTCCGAGGCGCCGACCTCAACCCCGGATGAACCGGCCCCGCCAGGGATGTTCACCCCCTCCGCCACCGCACCTGGTACCGGCACGGTGGACCCTACCGGGAATCCGGGCCCCTCCCCGGCCGCGGGCGCGCCCTCCATTTCGCACGAGCTCCAGTTCCAGCTCATGGCCCTCCGTCGGCGGGTCGCGGTCGTCAACTCGCTCGCACCGGGACAGACGGAGGTGAATGCCGTTACCGAGCGGTTCCAGATCCGCGAGGAGGCGGAAACTCTGAAACGGGGAGTACCTCCCGAGATCGGCGTCGAGATTGACAAGATCCTCGCCGGTATGCGGGACACCTAGGGCCCCTCGCGAGACCGGACCCCGAGCCGGGTGTCCGGTCGTTGGGCCGGATCAGGCCGAACCGGGGGTGCTCAGGTCCCGTCGCAGTTCGTCAAGCAGGGACCGGTTCCCGACGAAGAAGGGGCTGGTCTGGGCGAGCTTCGTGGGCTTGAGGTCCAGCAAGGGGCCCCGCCCGTCGGTCGCCGTTCCGCCCGCGTACTCCGTGATCAGGCTGATCGGGGCGGTCTCGTAGAGTATCCGGAGCTTCCCGTCCGGCTTGTTCTGGAGCATCGGGTAGGCGAAGATGCCACCCCGCTTCAGCACCTGGTTGAAGTCCCCGATGAAGGTCCCGCCGTAGCGCAGGCGCATCTTGCGCGCCTCGAGCTTCTCGACGAACTTCTTCACCTCGGGGGTCCAGGCCGCGCGGTCGCCGCCGATCCCGTAGACCTCCGCCTTCTCGGGCAGGCGCATCGCCCGATGGGCGCGCACGAACTGGTCCTTGTGGGCCCCCTCACGTACCTCGATGTACTGGTCGACCTCCTTCCCTCGCGTCAGGGTGAGGGAGAGCGTCGGGCCGTACGTCACGAAGGCCGCGGCCACCTGGGCCCGGCCGGGCTGGGGGAGCTTGCCCCGCCAGATCCCGAAGATTGAGCCGAGGGGATTGTTGGTGGTGATGTTGGACGAGCCGTCGAGCGGGTCCATGGCCACCGAGAGCATCCGCGGGCTCGGGCTCTTGGCCGTCATGGGCGTCTCCATCTCCTCGGAGGCCACCTCGCTCACGACACCCGTGTCGATGAGGGAGTGGGCGAAGAGGTCGTTGGCGAAGACGTCGAGCTCGGCCTGGGTCTCCCCGGACGGGTTGACGCTCGACGTCATCCCGACCCGGAACGGGAGCTCGCGGGCGATGCGCATCGCCCCCTTCGCGATCGCCGCATAGACCTTCGACAGGTCGGATTCCATCTCCGTGAGCCCTTCGGTCAGCGATATCGAACGCCGGTCCCCCATTCCACTCATACTGCTACTTCCCCACCCCGCGGGCAAGCCGGTCCATCAGGGAGGAAATCTGCTCCGGGGGCACGACCCCGCTGGGCGTGACGAATCCCCGGACGTACCTCGCCGGGGTGACGTCGAAGGCGGGGTTCCTGGCCGAGGACTCCGCGGGGGCGGAACGCACCCCGTGGAACGAGGTGACCTCGGGACCTCCGCGCTCCTCGATCGGTATGTCCGCTCCGGAGATCGTCTTCGGGTCGAACGTGGTCCACGGGGCCGCCACGTAGAAGGGGATGTCGTTCTCGTGCGCGAGCACGGCCTTCTCGTACGTCCCGATCTTATTCGCGAAATCCCCCGAGCGGGTGATCCGGTCGGCGCCGACGATCACGGCATCGACCTCCCCCCGGGCCATGAAGTGGCCCGCGGCGTTGTCGACGATCACCGCGTGAGGGATCCCCTCCTCCTTGAGCTCCCAGGCCGTCAGGCGGGAGCCCTGGAGCAGCGGGCGGGTCTCATCGACCCAAACGAATATCTTGCGCCCCTCCCGGTGGGCGACACGGATAGGGGCCAGGGCGGTTCCCCATTCCACCGTGGCCAGGGCCCCGGCGTTGCAGTGGGTGAGCACGCGTGCCCCCGGCTCGAAGAGCTTTGCTCCATGCTCCCCGATGGACCGGCACTCCTCGACCACCTTGTCCTTGTATTCGGTCGCCGCGCGGAGCGTGTCCTCCCCAGCCTTCCAGGCGTGGAGCACGCGGTCCACGCCCACGAAGAGGTCGTAGGCGGTCGGGCGGGTGGATCGCAAGAGTTCGGCGGCACGATCGGGTTCCAAGTGGTCCGACCGTTGGGCCAGCACCATCCCGTACGCGGCGGCCACGCCGATGGACGGTGCCCCGCGCACGGTGAGCGTGCGGATGGCCTCCGCCACCGGCTCGACCGAGCGGAGCGTGAGGACCTTGAGCTCGCCGGGCAGGAGCCTCTGGTCGAGGAGCCGGAGCGCACCTTCCTCGAACCAGAGGGCCCGGACCTCTCCCATCAGCCCTTAACCTCGAGGTATCCTCGCGGTGCGTCGGTCAACATCTCGTAGCCGTCCTTGGTCACGACGATGTCGTCCTCGATCCGCACGCCGCCGAAGCCGGGAACGTAGATCCCCGGCTCGACGGTGAGGCACATGCCCACCTCGAGCTTCTCCTTGGAGCGTGGGCTGAGCCCGACGCCCCCATCGTGGACCGCGAGGCCGATGGAGTGTCCCAACCCATGGATGAACCGTCCCTTCCACTTCGAGGCGTTGATCACCTGCTCGGCCGCCTTGTGGACGTCGGCGCCGCTGACCCCGGGCCGGATCACCTCGAAGGCCGCCTGCTGCGCGGCTTCCACGACCTCGTGGATGGCGCGCGCCTGCTTCGGGGGATGGCCGAACGCGAAGGACCGGGTGCAGTCCGAGCAGTACCGCTGGTAGATCGCGCCGTAGTCGATCACCATGGTCATGCCCTTCTTCAGCTTCGTTCGGGTGGGCTCGAAGTGTGGTTCGGCCCCGTGCGGACCGAAGGCGACGATCGTCTTGAACGAGGGTCCCGCCGATCCGAGGCGTCCCATGTGGTACTCGACCTCGCTCGCGAGCTCGAGCTCGGTCATCCCCGAACGGAGCATCCCCGGTATCTCGCGCGCGACCTTGCTCGTGATGTGGGCCGCCTCCCGGAGGCGGGCGATCTCCTCCTTGTCCTTCACCGTGCGGGCCGTTGCGATGGTCGGCGAGACGTCGGAGAAGCGGTGGTCGGGGAGGGTCTTCTTGAGGAAGAGGTACGTCGCGTGCGTGAGCTCGCGATAGTTGAGCCCGACGGACTTCCGACCCCGGAGGGACTTGCCGAGGGACTTCCTCAGGCTGTCCATGGAGTCGATCTCGATCACCTCGGCGTCCGGGGCGGACCGGGCGCTCTCCGCCTCGAGGGCGCCGGTGATGATCGTGGTGCCGCCATTCGGGGTGAGCACGGCGACCGAGCCCTCGAAGAGCCCGCTCTCCACGCCGGTGGCGTAGGCGAACGTCATGTCGACATGGGGCTCCGTGGAGTTGGCCACGACAATCGCATCCACGGGGCTCTTCAAGAGACGGAAGATACGCCGTACCCGGTCCTTCATAAGCCGGGTCAACAGCACCGCTTATATAGGGATGGGGGGTGGGGGTCCCCTTGCAGTCACGTTTACTGCAATCATGCACCCAGCAAGAGGGGGCTCTTGCTGGGGAAGAGGGGAAGACCCGTGGCACGGGCCACGCCGGTCAATGACCCGATCACACGCAGTTCCTGGACGGTTGGCGAGTGCGTCAGGGACAGCTGTTACATGTCACTTGGGGAATGGCCAGGCTCGGGCGCCGATGAAGGTCGTGCCAAGCTGCGATAAGCCGGGGGTAGGCGCAAGGAACCTTAGATCCCCGGATCACCGAATCGGAACTCCGGGCCGCGCAAGCGGCCAGTCCTTTATGGACAGGGAACCCCCCGAAGTAAAGCATTCTAGTAGGGGGAGGAGAAGAAATCAAACGAGATGCCGTGAGTAAAGGCGATCGAAAACGGCACAGGACAAACCGAATCCCCTCGGGAAACCGAGGGGAGATGTGGGGTTGTGGACCTTCGCACTCCTGGTCCACCCAAGCCGAACGCGGCTGGAATGCCGGACTAAATCGGGTGAAAGTCCCTTAGGCGAAAGGTGGAGAGGAGATTGGAGGTATCCAGAGTACCGCGCGTTGGAAATCGCGTGGGGAGCCGGGAGGTACAGACTTCCGATCCTGAATACGTCCCGAGACCGATAGTGTACTAGTAGCGTGAGCGAAAGGTGAAAAGTGCCTCGAATCAGGGAGGTGAAAAGAGCCTGAAACCAAGTGACGACAAGCCGCACGTGGCCCCAAAGGAACGAAGCCGCCCGCAAGGGTGGTGGACACAGGGTCCGTGCATCCGTTTTGAATAACGGGCCAGGGAGTTCTGATCCATGGCGAGGTTAGGTCGTTCAAACGACGGAGCCGTAGGGAAACCGACTGCCCGCAACGGTCGCAAGACCGCGAGGGGCGAGATGTGTTCGTCTGTAGTCATGGGTGGGAGACCCGAAGCCAATCGATCTAAGCGTGACCAGGGTGAAGCCTGCCGAAAGGTAGGTGGAGGCCCGAACCGGTGCTGATGTGCAAATCGTTCGGATGAGTTGCGCTTAGGGGTGAAAGGCCAATCTAGACTGGGAATAGCTGGTTCCTCCAGAAACTACTCGCAGGTAGGTCTCGGTCGAGACAGCCGGGTATGTAGAGCACCGATTACGGGATACGGGTCCGAAAGGACTCGGCCTGTTGTCGAACTCCGAAGTGCCCAGCGTCGTAGAAGCCGGGAGTGAGCGCGGCAGGGGTAAGCCCGCCGTGCGAAAGGGAATGCAACCCAGCCTCGCATTAAGGGCCCAAAGTGCCAGCTAAGTGCCATGGAAAAAGGAGTTTATGCCCTAAAACAACTGGGAGGTGGGCTCAGAAGCAGCCACCCTTCAAAGAGTGCGTAACAGCTCACCAGTCGAGGGTGTGAGCACTGAAAATGGACGGGGCTAAGCTGACCTCCGATATGCGAGCCGTCCCCTTTGGGGGACATGGTGTATGGAGGCGCGTGCCGCGGGTAGAAGTAGGGACGTGAGTTCCTATGGACCGCGTTATGATGAAAATCCTGGGAGGAGTAACAGCAAAGACGGGTGAGAATCCCGTCCGCCGAAGGGGCCAGGGTTCCTCGACAACGATCATCAGTCGAGGGTTAGTCGATCCTAAGTGGATCCTTAATCGGAGTCCGCGAAAGGAAACACGGTTAATATTCCGTGACCCACAGGTTAAAGCGCACCGCGGGAAGCATCGAGCTAGCTTGAGTGGGCATATGCCAGCCTATTCATGTTTCGTCGCCCAAGGGAGTACCGTCATGGTGAGAACTTGGGGAAGGGACTTGGGGCCTGCGCGAGTAGGCTTCAGGCCATGCTCTGTGCCCGTGAAAAGCGCGGTGTGGCAACTGTGGATCGTACCGAGAACTGACACAGGTGCCCCTGGGTGAGAAGCCCAAGGCGTATCGGCGAGAATTTGCGCGAGGGAACTCGGCAAACTAGCCCCGTAACTTCGGGAAAAGGGGTGCCAGACCTCTCTCAAGGGGGGTCTGGTCGCAGTGACCAGGGAGCTCCGACTGTTTAACAAAAACATAGGTGGCCGCAAGATCGAAAAGGTTGTGTATGGCCGCTGAATCCTGCCCAGTGTCGGTATCTGAAAGCCCGGTTCAACGGGAAGAAGGACCGATAAACGGCGGGGGTAACTATGACCCTCTTAAGGTAGCGTAATACCTTGTCGCTTAATTGGCGACTTGCATGAAGGACCAACGAGAGCT
>JAJYEA010000136.1:0-554 GCA_021790425.1 Thermoplasmata archaeon
TGGAGGTCGTCCAGGGTGAACTCGTTCTGCCGGCCGGTGTACATCTTGGCCAGGATCCCGTCCAGGAGCGCCCGTTCTTCCCGGGAGAGTTCCAGCAGCATGTTCAGGAACTGCAGGGAGGAGCGGGCCCGCTCGGTCGCGTCCTTCCCGATCCAGAGGGGATTCACGTGGCTCTCCTCCTTCGGTCCGATCCTAAGGACGGCGCCGCCCAGCGACTCGGTGACCTTGTCGAACTCCCGAAGTGGATCCACGATGAAAGCTCTCAGGGAGCCGTCCTGGGCCATCTGCCGCAGGATCTCCAGCTTGGCCATGTAGCTCTTCCCCGAGCCCGACACGCCGAAAATGGCCGTGTTGTAATTCTCCATCGAGTAGCGGTTGAAGATCACCGGGGTTCCGTTCGTCTCCGAGAACCCATAGAGGATGCCGCCTTCCTGGGAAAGTACCGAGCTCGAGAACGGGTACATGGTGGTGATGGAGGAGGTGGGAAGCAGGTAGGAAGAGACCGGCGAGAGAAGGGAACTCAAGAAGCCGGATGAGATGGAGAAGCTGTCCAG
>JAJYEA010000136.1:564-2907 GCA_021790425.1 Thermoplasmata archaeon
AACGTGGCTTGGACCATCGCCTGTACCATGGGGGGGCAGTAATGACGAACCTGTCATCCCCCCGGTTCCCCAAGTGCTTTCTGAGTGGAAGTTTCTCTAAGGAGGATAGGGGAGTCTTCGAGCTATTGCTGACCGCAAGCCTTGCGCGCCGCCGTTGAGTCCTCCTTGCGCTTCAAGATGAGTTTTGCCTCGCCTACGGCGGTGGAGTCGGCCCGAGCCATCCGCTCCCCCATCCGGGACAGGGATCCGTAGACTATCCGCACATACCCGGGGTCCCTCAGGTTGCTCGCCATCAGCATCCCGGGGCCCTCGCGCTGCACCTGCCTCTCCCTCCCCGCGTCCCCCGTGATCCTTGCGCACCGATGGCGGAGCCCGTGGAACTTCCGCTCCGCCGACCCGTTGGACCGGTGGATTCGGCGCACCACCCACTTCCCCTTCACCCGGACCTTCACGTTCGGGGCGAAGAGCTCCTCCCGGTGTCCCTGCAACTTCTTCGCCACGCCCCGGAGAATCCGGTGCATCTCCCAGGTCAGCGGCGAGCGGCTCTTCCTCCTCAACTCCTCCTCGATCTTCCCCTCGAACCAGTCCATCCGGAGGCGTCCGTGCTCCAGCCCCTTCTCCGACAGCGTCCCCTGCGGGCTCAGCGGCACCGGCCCGTTCCGGTAGCCCAGGACCTTCCTCGTCCTCTCGAACCAACGCCACCGTTCCTGGAGCGCGAGGAAGTCCCGTGCCAGACTCTCCCCGCGCTTCGTGGGCACCCGCAGCTTCCCCAGGGCTCTCGCCAGTTGGAGATAGGGGGCCCCCCTCGCCCGTCGGCCCGGTCGGTGGAGCACCGCCTCCAGCTCCCCCCGGACCTTCTCGCACCGACCATAGAACTCCAATGACGACCAGAAGAACGGGTAGGGCCGTCCGTGCGCCGCCCTCTCCCAGGCGAGGATCTCCTCCACCCACGCCAGCGTTTGCCGGACCTCGCTGCTCTTCCCTCCCGATCGTCGCAACCGGGACCGCAGGGAGCGGAGGGAGCGCTTGACGCCGCTCCGCTCGATCGTGCCGTGGAACCGGTGGTAGCGCTTCCCCGCCAGACTCTCCCCGATCGACCTCAACACATGGAATTGGCAGAGGAGGAGGTAGACCCCAGGGAAGACCTCCCGGAAGGAGTCCCGCAACCCGTCACTCTGGTCCGAGATCCCCGTCAGGGGACGCCCCAGCCCTCGCCTCAGCGTCTCCAAGTGGGGCCTCACCTGCTCGGGGCCCTCATCCGTGACGGGGGCTGCCAGCAGGACCCAGCCGGTCCCGCCGCTGTCGTCATCGTCCGTGAGGACCAAGGTCATCTTCCCGGGGGTCCCGGTCGCATCGAGGACGAGGACATACCCGCCCTTCGCCTGGAAGGCCTCGCGCAGCCGGGGCAGGCTCTCCAGGTGGACGGCCGCGTGGTAGAGGAGGAAGCGGTCGGTCAGGCGCAGGACGGTACGCTCTGCGAGGAGGGGGAGACCGCGCTCGTGGAGTGCGGTGGCGATCTCCCCCAGTTGCCGTTGCTCCAGGAACCGCAGGCGCCCCGCCTCGGCCATCACGTCGAAGGCGAAGGGACTCTTCGTGGGAGTGAGGCGCGGTGGGTAGTAGATCCGACGCCGATGGAGCCGGCAGTAGAGGGTTACCTCGGTGACGGTCCTCTTCCCGGCGAGGAACCAGACGTCATGGACCCAGGTGTCGCGGACGAGGAGCGGGCGGTGGCAGGTGGAGCACTCCTTCTCCTTCGGCTCGTTCCGAAGCGGCCCGAGGGGGCCAGGCTCACTCGATACGGAGAGAGAGACGCCGGAGGGGGGGGAGGTTGATGAGTTCGACCTTGCCGGGGCGGAAGGGAACGTTGTAGCCTTGGTCCTTGAGGAGGTTCATGATCTCGGTGGGAGAGGCGGAGGTCGCCACGACAGGGGCGACCTTGCGGGCGAGGGCTTCGTCGAGCGGGAAGGTGCGGACGTTGGGGTTGACACCGAGGTACTTGAGGACCCTCTCTCGGGAGCGCCCATTCTCGTCACGGTAGGCCTCACACTCATACCAGTAGGACCGGATGGTTCCATCGGCGAGCTTGCGGGGTTTCGCTTTCTGGTAGGACATGTACGTCCCATAGTGGGCCGTACCTAATAAGCGTGTCGTCCGAGGTAAACGGCCAAGGTCAGTGGGCCGTACGAGGCCCTACGCAAGACTTACGGTCAACAATAGCGGACATGGCCCGGGATGACTTGGTCGATCCAACGGTCGGTGTGGTCGAATGGGTCCCCGAACTCCTCCCCACAATCACAGTGGCGCAACCCGACCATGATGTCGACCGTCTCAGTTCCGTCATCC
>JAJYEA010000137.1 GCA_021790425.1 Thermoplasmata archaeon
CGTACGAGCCCTGAACGGCGTTCCCTGCGACCATCCCTGAACGTTCCTTCCTACGGCTGTCCGAGGCTCGATTCTCCTCACAGGTGCCCCCCCCATAAGCCCTTCCCCTACAGCCGCCATCCGCGTAGGCCGGACGTCTGCGCCGCCCCCTTCCGGGCGTCTCCGGAAAGGGGGGTCTCTCCCCCGGGAATCGACCCTGGGAAGGGCCTGCTCCGAACCCGCCGCCCACGCCCTCCGGCCCACCTGGGCGGCAGGATCACGGCGAGAGCGACATGGCGAGGCTCGCGCATTGCTGCGGGAGGAACGCGTAGAGGAAACCCCGGGTGGGGTCGAGGGCGGAGGTGTGGGCCCCGTCCTGGGTACGCGCGGACTCGAGCTTCTCGAACGTGGAGGTGTCGAAGATGTCGATGCACCCGGGCTCCCCGATCGTCACGTAGAGGCGGTGGGCGCGGTGGTCGTGCCAGACCACGTCCGGGGGACCGCTCAGGGGGAGGACCTTCTGGACCGCGCCGTCCTCCATCGAGAGCACGACGAGTTTCGCGTCGTCCGTCGCGACGAAGGCGCGGCGGGCGACCGGATCGATGGCGAGGCCGTGCGGGCCCTGGGCCGGCACCGCGTGCGAGGTGCGGGTCGAGAGGTCGGTGGAGTCGAGGACCAGCAGCGAGGGGGGGTCCCGGATGCAGAGGAGGAACGAGGAGGTAGGACCGTCGTAGACGCACCAGCGGGGACGGCCCGGGAGGTCGACCTCGGCCTCCACTTTCCCGCCGCTGACGTCCACCAGGCGCCCGCGAGGCGTGCCGACGTCGGCCACCAGCAGCCGTGCGCGGTTGGGGTCCCAGGCGAGCCCGTTCGGGCGTTCCCCGACCACGAAGGAACGGATGGTCGACAGGGTCTTCGCCGAGATGAGGAGCAGCTTCCCCGTCGCCCGGGAGGCGGCGACCACTTGGTCCCGCCCGGGGAGGCAGAGCAGCCCGCTCCCCTCCTGGCAGCCGAGGACCGACGTGCGGTGCTTCAAGGGCCACGGGTCGAGCACCTCCACCGTGCCCTCGGAGGTGTGGGTGACGAAGACGCGCCCGGTCGGCAGGTGCACGTCGCCGTGGTCGAAGGCTCCGGGCCGTCGCGGAGGGATGGGGCGGTCTCCGAGGAGCCGGACCATGGATGGGGCACCGGGCGGACGCCTTAACCCCGTCGATGGGCCCGCGCGAGCTCGCGCACGCGTGAACGGTCCGACCCCCGCCCCCGGCGTGGGAAAGCTCGACCGGACCAGGGGGGGCCGTGCGACTGACGTTCAAATACCCACTGGGATTGCGCAGGGCGATGGCGTTCTCCGACGAGGACGACGGGCCGCGTCCGCGCCGTCGTTCCCGCAAGTCCTCCGACCCCGCGGAGTCCCCCTGGCCGCGCAAGGACCAGCCCCTCTCCTGGGCGATGCTCCCTCCGGAGGAGGCCGAAGGAGAGGAAGGGGCGGCGACCCCCGAGGGCTCCGCCGCCGCGGGATCCCCTTCGGCCGCGGGAGCGGACACGGGCGCCGCGCCTTCCCCCGAGGACTGGCGGTCCCGCTACCAGTACCTTCTCGCCGAGTTCGACAACTACCGGCGACGGGTCCAGAAGGAGAGCGAGAGTGCGGTGGCCGCCGCTCGCGGCCACGTCCTGCTGAAGGTCCTGGGCCTCCACGAGGGCATCGAGCACGCCCTGGAGAAGCTCCCGCCGGACGCGAAGCCGTTGCGCGAGGGGCTCTCCATGGTCCTGCGGAACATGGACAGCGTTCTCCGGGAGGAAGGGGTCGAGCCCGTCGCCAGCGAAGGGGCCCGGTTCCAGCCGGACCTTCACGAGGCCGTCGGACAGGCCCCGGCGTCGGCGAAGGCCCCCGAGGGGACCGTGGCCGTCGTGGTCCAGCAGGGCTACAAGGGCCCGACGGGCCTGCTTCGACCGGCAAAGGTCCTGGTCGCCGCCCCTGCCGCCCAGGAGCCGTCCCGGGCCTCGAAGGCCTAGTCGCCACCCCCACCGAATAGCTTCAAGTTCCCTAGAGGGGGACCGGTCCGTGGATATGGCCGAGCGTTCCAGCGAGCTGAGCGGGTTCTACAAGAAGAGCGTAGAGGAGCGCCGCAAGGCCGTGCGCGAGTTCGCGGGCCTCGAGGAGGAGGCCGCGAAGGCATGGCTGCCGCCCCCCGGGGTGGACAGCGCGGTGCTGGAGAGGATGATCGAGAACGTCATCGGCACGTTCCCGCTCCCGCTCGGGGTCGCGACCAACTTCCGGGTCAACGGGAAGGACTACCTGGTGCCGATGGCGCTCGAGGAACCCTCCGTCGTCGCCGCCGCGAGCCACGCGGCGAAGATCGCCCGCGCCAAGGGAGGTTTCCACGCCCAGACGAGCACCCCGGTCATGATCGGGCAGGTCTCGATCCTGGACGTCCCGGACCCGCACGCCGCGCGGCTTCGCATCCTGGCCGCCCAGTCGGACCTCCTCGCGCTCGCGAACGCGAAGGACCCGCTCCTCAACAAGGTCGGAGGAGGGGCCCGCGAGCTCGAGGTGCGGCTCGTCCCGACCCCGCGGGGAACGATCCTGATCGTCCACCTCCACGTCGATGTCCGCGACGCCATGGGCGCGAACGCCGTCAACACGATGGCCGAGGCCCTCGCTCCGGAGCTCGCGAAGCTCTCGGGAGGTCGCAGGAACCTGCGGATCCTCTCGAACC
The DNA here is from genome assembly GCA_021790425.1 of Thermoplasmata archaeon. Taxonomy (GTDB): domain Archaea; phylum Thermoplasmatota; class Thermoplasmata; order Lutacidiplasmatales; family UBA184; genus JAJYEA01. The sequence continues at coordinate 2,697 of JAJYEA010000137.1, forward strand.
TCGCCATCCACCGCGTCGCCCGCGCCTGGGCGATCTTCCCGAAGGAGGAGCTCACGGGGGAGGGCGCCGCCGGGCCCCAGGTCGTCGAGGGCGTCCTGGACGCCTGGAACTTCGCCGCCCACGACCCGTTCCGGTGCGCCACGCACAACAAGGGGATCATGAACGGGATCTCCGCGGTCGCCATCGCCACCGGGAACGACTTCCGCG
>JAJYEA010000047.1 GCA_021790425.1 Thermoplasmata archaeon
TGGCTTGACCAGAGAAGAGGAGTGCGACGTGTGGCCAACGCGTTGCGGCCTGGCCATTGGTTCGCGTGCTGGGGGAACCAACACGGCGATCCGACCCGGCCAAATGCCTGGTTCCGTGCGACCCACCCGATCTTCAAGGCTCTCCCAAGTTCCCCAGCATCCCGCCGTGTCGGCCGGCATGGCCACACCCGGGGTCACAGCGGCTACCTTGACCTGCCGAGGACGCTTCGGACCACGGGAGCCTTTGACCTCATCGACCGAAAGGTGATCCGGTGGACGGTGACCCTCACCGCGAAGCAGGTCGTCGCCCTCTACGCGACCTTCTCCGATGTTCGCAGTCTTCCCCCTGAGGTGGCGGACCGGTTCCTCCGGGACATTCTTACCCTCGCCCGTGACCGGTTCCACAACCGGGTGGTGATCCGAATGCGCACTCCACTTGTCGTTGCTCGCCGCACTTCTTTCGGGCGTCGAGGCCCGGGAGCGAGGGCGACCCAACGTGGTCGATCCTCAACGCGACCGGCTCCAGCACCGGGAACAGCGGGGCGGCGAGGCTCCGGAACTCCGCTCTCCAGCGCGAGTCGGCTCGGTCGAGGACGATAAGCTCGGTGGTCACAATCGTTCGCGGGAGGCTGGACCAAGAGCCAGCGGGTGACTCGGCGCGACGACCTTCAGTCCGTCCCGCTTCGACCTCATTGGGTGCGAGCGCCCACCGGGGAGCTGCTCCTGCATGGAGGACCTCAGCCCCTCGCGAATGACACGTGTAGTCCAACGGGAAGACTATTCACGAGGAGGCCCTGGACTGGGTCGATGAACGCGGGGGGTCTGAACTTGAGGTGGCCTTGCTGGATCGGGATCGTGGCCGAGGACATGGAGGCCCAGCGCCGGTTCTACCGTGACACGCTGGGGTTCCAGGAGGTCGCCTCCGGCGCGGACTGGGTCCACTTCGATTTCGGAAACGGGAACCTGTTCGAGGTGATCGAACGGAGCAAGGACCCGGAGTACGATTCGCCCCGTTGCCAGGTGGGGTATGCCGTCGAGGATATCGAGGCAGCGCGGACCGAGCTCATCTCACGTGGGGTGCAGAGCATCTCGGATCTCAAGGGAGATGAGGGGCGCGGCGGCCGGTGGTGCTACTTCCGCGACCGAGAGGGGAACGTGTTCGAACTGAAGGAACGGCTTCAGCCGCTAGCTTCTCGCGGTTAGCCTGTCGCGAGGTGCCCGCAGCAGCATCAACCCCCCGGTCGGGTCCGGGAGGAGAAGGCGAGAAGTGAGAGGCGGAGGCTTGATGTCCGCGGGGACGTCTCGTATGTGGTGGGCGGGCGAGGGGGAGGCGAGAGCGAAGTCTCGAACGAGCCCCTGCCTACCCTGGCTCTTTGCTCCACTCCGAGAAGCTCGTCTGCTTCGCCAGGATCGTGACGGGCACGAGCGTCCGGCTCGGACCTAGGTTGTCCTCAGTTCGCGAAATCTTCCAGTCATGGTCGCGCGCCGCTTGCACCAGACCATGGTACGCTTCTGGCGTGAGAATGGCGTTCAGCCACCGATTCGGACCTTGAAGGTGGTAGACTCTACCGGGGTCAAACGCATCATCGGCGATGACAACGGCGCGCCTATAGGTGCCCCAGGAGACGCTCCACGTGGTCGGCCGGCCCAAGACAGGGAGCCACGAGATGGCGAATCCCGACGCGTTGACCGCCAGCGTTCGGGCGGGCTTGCGAAGCCCGAGAGTGGCCTTCAGGGACGCCGCAGTACCGACGACCACCAGCAAGGGCACGAGATACCATTCCACAATGGGCTGACGGACCGCGGCGTCCCAGCGATAGATGATTAGCGTCAGGGCACCGACGGAGAATAGCGCTACGAAGATGGAGATGGCGCGGTAGGCCCAGTACCCTCTGGATCGTTCGTCCGAGATCGCGGAGAGGTCGAAGGTGGGCACGTTTGCGAAACGGGCGACCAAGAGCATGAACCCATCGCCGACCCTCGTCCTCCCGGAGGATGGGGTCGGCGGAACCGGGGGGAGGGGGGCGCTGCGTCCACCTACCCCCGAGTCCGTGAGGACCGCCACCTCCCAGGCCCGGCCCTCGGCGAGGTAGTTGCACGGGAAGCAGAGGACCTCGTCGCGTCATGCACGGTGGGCAGCCGCTGGCGGCCGGAACCGGAGGCTCAGCGGCTGGATGCTGTCGCCCGGTCGGTCACGCTCGCGCCAGCCACCTCCAGGTGGCACGCGATGTCGCGGATGGTTGAGGCGGACGCTGTAAAGATCAAGCCTCCGCGGCTTCGGGGGAGCGCGAGGACCAGGCGCAGCCGGTCCGGGTCCGGGCGGGTCACTCCCCAGGCGGGTTCAACGCGCACGGGGACCTCGGACCAGGGGTAGAAAACGAGCCGGTGGAGCGACGGCGCGGGGATACGGAAGAGGAGCGTACGTTCCTGCCGGCCCGGGGACCTCTTCACCAGCGGCCCCCGCAGCGTCACCCGTTCAACACCCTCGTCCGTGAGGGTGTATCGGTAGCTCCGGGGTTGCAGGAGTCCTAGCGAAAGGAGCAAGTCTGCGATGACGAGCATGACTATGCCAAAGACGACGAGAAGAAGCTCGATCGGGACGATTGCCGGACCTGTCCCGGTGTCAAAGAGGCCGACAATGAAGAGAAGAAGGGCGAACCCCGCGAAGGCGAAAAAGCAGCCTGCGCCGCCGACCCCGACCGTCGCAGCCCCCGGCCGGACGACCGGGTCCTCGTACCGCCAGGCCGATGCGGAAGCGACCACAAAGTTCGAAGGGGCGTTCTGGGGTTTTAATCCGCCGACCACGTGAGGGGCGCGTTCGCGCGAGCGCGCACTTTCGAAAAGCAGTCGGGCGACGACCCGAGTACCTCAGAGAGGTCCTCAACACGGATGGTACGAAAGGATTCTGAACGGATCTCCCTCATGGCGGAGCGTTCCGCAGGAACAGCCACTCCACGTGACTGGTTCGTGAGGGCAGGATGATTTCAAGACGCACGACATCGTTTGCGGAATAGATGAAGCGAGAGGATGCGGTTGGGTCCATCTCGTCTGACAAGGTCATCGTCCGGGGAGACACGCTTCGTGTCGTGTCAATCTTCTACATCCCGCTTGCCGGCGTCTTGCTCCTGCTGTTGCTGGCGCTCCAAACCTTCACGGCAATTGCTCCCCCAGACAGACTTCAGTTCCAGGCGGGCATCGTCATGGTCCTAGTCGCGTTCCCCCTCGTCCTTTACCTCGGGTCGACGCACCGTGTCGAGGTCGATGATCGAGGCATAGTCATGGTCACGGGGGTTTCCAAACTCACGTTCATCCCCTGGAGAAGCTTCGTCGAACCGAACGTCCCGTTTACGGGTGTTGCAATGCGCCTACAGTACGATGGAGGCCGAAGTGGAGAGATGCGATCCTTTTCGGTCTCGAAGGAGCAAGCTGTCGCCATCCTCACTCACCGGTCTTGCCCTCACCGGAAGCTGTCCGCCGAAGTTCGGAAGAGCCTCGGCCTGCCGACTCAGTAGCAGCCCTCATTGATTCGTGGACTTGCAGGTGCGGAAAGTAGGATGTCACGGTTGCTGTTCCAGATCCCGCTTCCGACGTAGTTACCAACGTTACTGCTCCGAGAGAAAAGCACGAAGAGGCAGAATCCCATGCCGAAACCTCCAGCGCACATCAGAATGCCTGCCCAGGATCCTGAGTCGGGGTTGAGTTCCGGAGAGTCTCCGGGATACCGGTGGGCGTCCAAGCGTAGGTGACCCTCGAGGACGGTCCGAACCAACTTCGACCGGTAGTGCGGGCCACTGTCCCGGAACACCATGATCGGCCTCCGAAGAACATGTCACAGCAAATGGTGGAGAAACGCCACGCCTGGGGGTGCTCCCCCCGCGAGGTAAGTCCGAAGGTGGTTGACCCTCGTCGGCCTCAGGGTGCGTCCCAGGTCGACGGGTCTCGCGAGAACGCCGAGACCACCGCCTTGATCGGATCGGCGGACTTACCGGCCTTGAATCCCTCCCACGCGGAGCGAACACGAACGTAGTTCTCCTGCGAGAGAAAGTAGCACCACACCCACGTCCCGCGCTCCCCCTTGGCCCTTGTGGCCCGCGAAAGCCTCCCTGACGCATCCACCTCGATGCGTGCCGGCAATGCCCACTTCTTGGAGAATGGGGGGGCCACACGTGAAATGGAGGCGAACGGGACATGCTCCACCATGAGCTGCACCGTGGAAGACCCTGGACCCGGAACGAATAGGTCCACGGAGTCCGCGTTGATCCGCACCCGAACAGGAGCTGGTTTCTGGTGCCGCTGGTTCAAGGTGACCCCGAGCACCAGGACGACGACCGGCGAAAGCGCGAATGCCACCATGACGAGGCGGGGGGTGAACGGCCACGGGGCGACAGCGATGCCTGTTGCGAGGAACAAGAAGAGGACGACTGAGGCCACCTCAGCTACTCGCGTGGGGTGCGAAACTTCTACGAGGTTCGGTACGGTGTCCCCAAGTCCGACGTCCATTATTCCCACTATCGAGTTATACCGATATGGACGTGCCGCCGACCCGCACCCCCCTCGGGCGACGGGTTCGGCGGAACAGTGGGAGGGTAGCCCTACCCCTCGATCCAGTCGCTACTGAAGGACCCCCAATCCCTCGGAGGGACGGGAGGCCCGGCGGCGTCGGAGTCCTTCGCGAGGACGGACCATGCGTTGACCTTGCCCCCACGTCAACCCCAGGGCTCGTCCGAACCGGGCAGGACTGCTGCTTCCCTCGCCCTCTCCTCCGAGAGCCAAACCATGAGGCTGGCGAGCACCTCGGACACGTCGTCGACGTGGACGGGATGGAAGCCGTTGTGGGCCGCGCGGTACCAGCCGCAACGTGCCCCGACCGGCGAGGGCTTGCCCGCGTGCGGACAGCTGTCCCGAGTCGAGACGGAGAACCGGGCGCAGAATCGCGCGCACCGGGTCTGGTCCCGGTAGACCTGGGCCCGTGCGACCGGGTTTGCCTCAAGCGCGGCCGGATGAGCTCGCCGGGACGGGACTCGAGGGGGGGACTCACCCCGAGACAAGATACGCAGGAGCGAACCACAGGAGGAGCCCAAGGGCGAATACCACGAGATTGGTGGGGGCCCCCACGAGGAACCTTCGAGCGAACGGGTCGCGAAGTGCGGTCACCCGAAGGAGGGGATGGAGCGCGAGGAGGGTGAGGACGCCGGGCACCTGGACCCCATGGGTGGCTCATCGACGGGGAACGGCAGGTGGAGGGGTCCCCTCGAGTGGACCCTTGGGGCGATGAGTGGCCTGGGCGATTAGGAGAACACACCCGGCGAGGAAGGAGAGGCCGATTCCGGCCCCCGTGATGAGGTACCAATAAGAAGATCGAGCCACCTCAAGTGCAACCACCCCCATCCCGATTGAACAGATGGGGCCGGCAACGTAGCAAATCACGGCCCACGCGCCCAGGCGCCGGTCACTTCTTGCGTGTCCTGGGTCGGGCATTTCTTCTCCGGCACAACTGATGACTGACACCGGCCACATTGGGTTAACGCCTCCCCCCGACAATTCGGCGTGAGTGGGAGCCCAGTCGCCGTTCAGTTGCACCATCGTAGAGGTGAGCAACCCGCACGAACGAGCGGATCAGCCTCGGGCGGCTTCGCATCCGCAGCATCCCGAGCCTTACCCCGTGTCGGAGTTCCAGTTCGTTGTGCGGCGTGTAGCTCGCCGGCTCGTGGTTCTTCAACTTACATCAGAACCATTCATCGAGGAAGAGCTTGGGCGAGTATCCCGGGAACCGGTGAACCTCGAGCCGCGGGTGTTGCTCGAAGAAGGTCTGTACGACCTTCGCTCGGTGGTGAGGTCCGCTGTCCCACAGCACCATGACTGGTCTTCGATGGATGTGGTGGAGCAGATGGTGGAGGAACGCGACCACCTGGGATCCTCGGATCGTTCCCTCGCAGACCAGGGTTGAGGGGCTGGTGCGAGAGCTTGCGCGAGGAGACTGAGAGTTCAGGTTCTGACTGCACGCGCCTGCCCAGTGGCCTCGTCACTTTTGCATCGCATCGCTGCCGAGCATCTCCGCATGGCCCCCTTGGCGGGAATCGGGGTCGAGCCCGTTGTCGCGAGCATGGTCGCCGGCAGGGTGCCTCAGCTCGTCCTCGCAGTGGCGAGGTTCACGGTGGGCTCGAAGCCCCGATCTGGACGCGAGACCCGCGCGTGAGCAATCCGTGGGTGGAGATCTTCGCTGTAGTTCTCAACATCGCTCTTGGACTGGCGAAAAGAGTCGAGGCTGGGGCGGGAAGCCACGTCCCGAAGCTCTTCACTGAACTGAATCGAGTCCTCAATGTCCGAGCTATTCCAGTCCCTCCCGGAGCTTCGATAGCAGGAATGGTTCGGGGGCTGCCGCACCCGGCCCGGGTCTGGCGCAGATTCCAAGGAACCGCGCCCAGCCCATCGGCATGAAGATATCCCTGCATCCCGTACTGGACATGTGCATCCCAGGGAGTGTTGTTTCCGAGAATCAAGGCAGCGTGGAGAACTATCGATCATCCTGCTGATGGTCGGACTCTTGGTGCTCATTCCTGGCGTGGGAGTAGTTAGGCCCTCAGCGGATGCTCAAGCGCCTTCGCAAGGGGGTGTCACACCCCCCGCCTCTCAACACTTGCTCGCACCTCGCGTGGTCGCGGGGCCCACGTCCGCGACCCAACCATGGATACGCGGAACCCTGGACCTGGTGAACGGCACCTACATGTCAGGATCGGGCTTGTCGGTAAATCTGGTCTCTCCGAGCTCCATCGCCATTGATTCGTCCAGCCGGACCTTGTTCGTGGGGGCGAGCTGCTTCATGAAAGTGGGATTCCTCAACGCGTCCACCTATACTTTCGTGGGTGGCACGACTCTGCTGAACACCAGCGGTTGTTACGGTGCATCCATCGGACTGGTGGATGACCCCGAGGCGCACGCGGTGCTCGCCGCCAATGGGCTGAACAACCTCAGCGTCATCGACTCGAGCTCGCTCTCGGTCGTTCGCCACATACCGACGGGAGCCTTCTCGTTCCCGGGTCTGATGCTCTACCTGCCGTCCGTCCATGAGATTTACGTGTTACTAGGTGGACCGAATACGGACGTACTAGTGCTGAACGCATCGACGCTCACCACCGTCACCACGATCATGGGTGTGAGCAGCAATGGGGATGGGATCATCTACGATTCAGCGAACGGGCTTGTCTACGTCTCCGGGGGAAATTACGGGCTTCTACAGGGGATCGACCCGAGGACGAACGCCGCCGTGGGGGGCATCACGCTCTCGAGCACCGGTGGGGCCCTGGGGTACGACCCGATCGACCATGAGATCTACGTAGCGACGGGGGCCGGAATCTCGGTCGTCAACACGAGTTCCTCCTCGGTCGTGACGACCCTCTCCGTGCCGAGTCCCACGAGCTTCACGTGGGACCCGACCAATGGGGTCTTTTTCCTGACGGAACCCTCTAACATCCTGCTCGTGCTCAACGGCAGCACCAACGCCAGGGGCCCGTCCATCCCGGTCGGCGCCGGTCCCACCGATTCGGTGCTCGACCCGTTTACTGGAGACTTGCTGACCACCAACAGCGGGTCCAACAACCTTAGCGAGATCGACCCGGTCCTTTACACTCCGGTCGGGAGCGTCTCGCTCGGCTACATACCCGGACCGGTCGCCTACGATAGCCGCCTTGGGATGGCCTTCGTGGCGTGCAGATCCGGCCCGCCGGGCTCCGCCTCCCCCAACGCGGTCGCGGAGGTCGGAGGGAGCCCGCCCTCCATCTTGGGCGATATCCTGCCCGGGGTGGCGGTCACGGCCATGACCTATGCCCCCGACGTGGATCAACTGGTGGTGCTCACGGGAAGCCCATCCGCTTCCGTCCTCTTCGTCGATCCGGGGACGGGAATCACGGTAACCAACGTGCCCCTCCCCACACCATCCCCTACTGCCCTCGTTTGGGATGGGGTCCATCACCGCATCTTGGTCTGGGGATCCAATGGCTTCTCGGCTATCGACGACACCACAGGAACGATCGTCGCCAACCCTCACGTAGTCCAGTCCGTTGGGGGCCTCGCCCTGGATACGCGAACGGGGAACCTCGTCGTGACGAACGCGTCGACTTCGAATATGGGCAGTTCGGTCGCGAGCGCCTCCATCCTGACCTTGAACGGCTCGACCTACACGGTCCAGCATCAGTTCTCGGTCCTGCTGGGGGCGTGGAGCCAGACGGGCATCTCGCTCGGGGAGGTGGCGGTGAATCCGGACCAGGATACCGCGTACGTCGCCGTCGACCGCACGGCCCAACGTGTCGTGGAGGTGGACCTGAGCAACGGGTCCACCGGCGCGTTATTCCCGTTGGGCTCGGAGCCCCAGGACCTCGCCTACTCGAACCTCTCCGGGGACGTGTTCTTCACGAGCTACAACGCCACCATTCAGCGCATGAACGAGTTGTTCCTCGACCCGGTCCTGGGCTCAATCACCGCGAACCTGACGCTGGACCCGATGCAGACCTCCCTCGTGGGTGCCCCTGCCCTCGGGGGGCTGGTCGCCAGCGAGGGGGAGGCCGGAACGCTCAGCTTCATCGGCTGGGGAACCTCCAAGGTCCACCTGACCCTCGACGCCAACCATACCCTGGGAGACGCCCCGTTCCCGGTCTCGTTCGACGCTTGGGCCGCGGGCGGGGAAGGGCCATACAGCTATGCCTGGAGCTTCGGGGACGGCGCCTCGGCGACGGGCGCAGTTACGGACCACACTTACCTGACGACCGGGAACTACTCGGCCCTGGTGACGGTCCGCGACACCCTTGGAGGGTCGTCCAGCGCCACACTCACGGTCATGACCTTTGCCACGCTGGGCGTGTCGCTCCAGTCTTCACCCCAGGATGTCAAACTGGGCACATCCCTCAGCCTGTGGGCGAACGCCACGGGAGGCGCACCCCCGTACGAATTCACGTGGTCCGGGCTCCCCGGCGGGTGTCCCGCGCAGAACTCGACCAGCCTCGTTTGCCGTCCTAGCGCATCGGGCACCTTCCAAGTGCGCGTCCTCGTACGAGACCACCTCGGGATCTCAGTCAGTGCCCTCCTCTCCCTGACTCTGGCCAATGTCACTTCGCCCGCGCCGTCGGGATTCTCCCTGCTTGGCCTCTCCACGCTCGCGAGAGACCTTCTCGTGGTGGCCGTCGTCGGGGCCCTCGTCGCGGTGGCGGTCGTCGTTGTCCTCCATCGCCGCCGCCCCAAGGATCCACTCCCCGAAGCTCCCACGACAACTCCACCCCGACCCTCCCAGGCTGACGCGGCAAAAGCCCCACCGTAGCCGCGTGTCAGGGTCACCACCCCGGACTAGCCCGTTCGAATCGCCACGTCGGTGGCCCGCCGTACCTCGTGGCGTCCCTTCAAAGGAACATGACCTCCCTCGCGACCTCAGCCCCGGTCTTTCGGCTTGCCCGAGAGTTCCCATGGTCGCTTAGACCCGTACCTGTCCCGGCGGGGTTGAGCCATGTCCTCAGAAGAGGTCCTGTGCCCCGGTCTCTCGGCATGTGGTAGAAGTAGAGACGTCCATGAGATCATGAGCATCTCTTTCTCGGACTCTAGATGAACCGAGACCAGAGAACGAAACCACCAAGTTCCCCCCCTAGCCAAGGAATTTTGACCTCGATGTCCCATACAGAGGCCAGGCAGTATGGCTGCCCCCTCCTGAATTGTGACCTGTATCGTAGCTTCCCTCGACGCGAGGGAAAAAATAGGAGATGCACGCATTCATCTCACGATGTCCCGGCATGTTTTGGCTGGGCTTTCTGTCGTTTACGTCTTGATTGTTGTCCTGCTGCTCACCAGTTCTGGCGTCGCCGTTCTCCCAGAGCGAGACACGATCATTCCATATCATGCCCATCTCGCGTACTCATTTTCTAAGAACGGGACAGGTTGGAGCACGACAACACCACGTGAACGTAGCACGGGGGAACCCGTCTCACTTGCACATTCAGCCTCGCCGGTTCCGACCCTCGACCGAACCTTGGTGCTCTACAACAACAGTCTGATTAAGGGCCCCGCGCAAGCGAGGACCATTGGCTTTCCTGTTCAGATCGCATTCGACCCCACGATGGGAGAGTACTTTGTCTCCACGGATGCGGGGATGGTGGTGGCGGTCAACGCCTCGACGCACACGCTAGGCCCGACCATTCATGTGGGAGCCCTCCCTCAGGGGGTTAGCTTCGATCCGCAACGGGGCGATATCTACGTCGCTAACTCGTGGAGCTCCAACGTCAGCGTGATTTCCCAATCCTGGAACCAAGTCGTGGCGACGGTCCCCGTTCAAGCCAGCCCCCGGGGGTTGCTGTTTGACCCAGCAAAGGACCAAACCTACGTGGCGGACTCAGGGACCCACAACGTCACCATCATCGCCGACGCGAACAACACCGCGGTTGCCATCGTCCACGTTGGTCAGACCCCGGTGGCCCTCGCGCTGGACGCCGCACGCTCACAGATCTTTGTCGCCAACCAGGCGTCCTTCAACGTCTCTGTTGTCTCGGAGACTTCCAACCAGGTTGTGGCCTCGGTAGCTGTCGGCTACCAACCAGATGGCCTGGCCTTCGACCCGTCTACCGGATTGCTGTATGTAGAGAACTATGGGTCGAACGACATCAGCGTGATCTCGGATACTAGCGACAGCGTGGTCGCCACGATCTCGGGCATCCCATCTCCCGGAGTCGCGGTCGTTCTGCCGTCCCTTCACGATTTGTTCGTTGCCGACTCGGCATCAAACACCCTCACCGTGGTCAACCTGACCACGGACTCTTCCGCGGGGTCGTTGACCGTGGGGAGCATGCCCTCTGGAATGGCCATGGACGCGAATGGCTCGGAGCTGATGGTCGCAGACTCGAACTCAGGTATCTTGAGCCTTGTGGCACCCTCCTCCCGTCAGGCGGTCGGGGAAGTGACCCTTGCCGCGGCACCGGAGGAGTCCACGTACGACCCCCTCTCAGGGGATCTTTGGGTGGCCGACACAAGAACAGGTGAAGTGAAGGTGATCTCCAACACTACCGACCGCGTGACCGCGACCATCACGACCGGGCTCTCCCCCTCGAGCATTGCGTGGGACCCGGTGCTGAACGAAATGCTCGTCTCGAACTACGTTTCTGGGACCTTGAGCGTGATCTCAGCATCGAGCTATCGCGTCCTGGCAACGGTGCCCGTGGGCACCAATCCAAACGGGGTCGCCTCTGACCCAGGCCTGGGGGAAGCGTTTGTTGTGAACTTCGGATCCTCAAATGTATCGGTCGTGTCGTTAAGCACGGACTCGGTCATCGCAACCATCCCAGTGGGGACGTACCCGTACAAGGCGACTTTCGATGGTCGCACAGACGACGTCTTCGTCACGAACTCCGGTTCGTCGAACGTGAGCGTGATTTCGGCGACCACGCTCAAGGTCATCACGTCAATATCGGTAGGTTCGACACCCTTCGGAGCGGTGTACGATCCTGCCAAAGGCGAGGTGTTCATCGCGAACTACTTGTCGAACAATTTGAGCATCATTAGCGACACCCTGCTCCAGGTCGTCGGGACGCTAGCGGTAGGTCTGGGACCCGAAGCCCTGGCCTATGACGCCGGGGAGGGGCTTGTAGTATCATTGAACTATGGTTCGGAGAACCTCAGCTTCGTGTCCGACTCGTCGAACACGGTCGTCTATACAGTAAATTCCACGGGGGACTACGGAATCTCCTATGGCCCCGGCGACGGTGTGCTGTACGTGTCAGACTTCTGGGGGGGGGCCATCGACATCTACGACGTTCCATGCACCGCCTGTGTGCTCTCTTTCGCGGAGAGTGGCCTTCCCTCCGGCACGGCATGGTCGGTTTCAAGCGGGGGCTTTTCTCGTTCCTCAACAACCCCCCTCATTGCATACGAATCCTCGGGTGGGAGCTACCTTTTCTCTGTCCGCAACATCACAGGCTATCTTCCGTCGCCTGCCTCTGGAACGGTGGTCATCAGTGGGCTACCGGTACGCGTTCCCCTTCTGTTTTCCCCAATCGTGCTGACCCCTCTCTCCGTCACGCTCACGGTGAACAGCACCAACCCCCTCGTGGGGTCGCCGGTGACACTTGCTTCCACAATTGCCGGAGGACGCACCCCCTACAGCTGCATTTGGTCCCTCAATGGAACGAACTCCTCCCAGACCGGCTGCGGTTCGCAGTCAACCTTCTGGGCACATCCGGGCGCGTACACTTACCGCCTCTGGGTCACGGACACGACACCCCAGACCGCCGAGAGCAACGCGGTCACAATCACGGTGACTGCGCTTGGCTCACCAGTTCCCATTCAGCTGGTGGCTTTCGCCAACGCGACTGCCTTTACGGGAGCGCTCGGCACGAACTGTTACGGCAATGCATGGGATTTCAATGACACCTTCTCAGGGAATGCTCGGGGGGGAGAACCGCATTACACCTTCGTGTGGGTCTTCGGGGATGGGACACCGAACTCCCTCGCCCAGAACGTTACCCACGGTTTTTCCGGGCCCGGGAATTTCCTTGTGAGCCTTCGAGTGGCCGATGAAAGGGGTGCGGTCGCCTATGCGAATTTGACGATCGTGGTGGTCTCTCCAATCGCCACTTCCTGCCCGCCCGCTGGACAGCAGAATCGCACCGGAGGAGGCACTACCCTCCTTGGCCCTTCCCCGGTGACAACACTTGTTCTCCTTTCCTCAGTTGTTGGGGGGGTGGTCGTCCTGCTCGCGGTGGTCATGAGGCTCATCCGCCATCGCAAGCGGGCCCAGACTAAGCAGGCTCCGGAAGCTCTCTCGAGCGACCCTCCCATCACGGAGCCTCCCAAGGCAAGTTGAACAGAGTTCGAAGGTTCTCCTCAGCCTGTCGTCAGATCGTTTAGTCGAGCATCGATGTGGTCACGGTGAACACTAGAGTGGTTACCGAGGCGACTCGACTCGCGTGATTCAGATCGGACGGGTGAAGGATTCCCAGCCCGAGGAATTCAGGAACACATTGGCCCCGTATTTCGAACATCAGATGTTGACAGGTGCTCCCTCCTCTGCCGAACACACTTCGAGAAGGGGTCGGGATTCCGCGGCTCCGACGAAGGAGGGCCATGGTTAGACGAGAGGGGGGCTTGGAGCCGAGGCGTGGAACCATCGATATCCGAACTCACGCAGGAGGCTGAGACCACACAAACTCGTCAATCTCATCCAAAAGCCCGGCGAGATTGTCCATGAGGTCCAATCAGCGCGGAACCTTCAGGGCGGAGTCGAACGGGACGGCGACCTCGGCTCGATATGCGACTACAAAGACCCGCAGGGCCAAGCACTTCAAACCCTTTCCCGTAACGCCTTAGGTCTTTGTCAGGTTCAAGAACCAACTCCCCACCGTGGCCGGGCGAGAATCAAGCTGAACCCGTTCATCATGCGCGGCCCGGAGGACCTCATCCTCGGCCTTCATGCTCGGAAGATCCCTTCCGAGCCTCCCCCTGGCCAACGCCTGCGCAGTCGCAGTGTCAGGAAAGCTTCCTGACATCCTCGCGGGCCCCTGGGAAGGTCCCATGTAGAACCAGGGAAATCAAACAGACCGCCCTTTCTCGACGGGGACGCCCATGAAGAACACTCGGACGAAGAGCACACCATTGAACCTCAGCAGTCCGTCTCTGAAGAAGGCCGAGAATCGCCACCGCCGTCCTTCGAGTTTCCCGACGAAGTCATTCTCACGGAGTTCGGGTCCGAGCAAGGCTGGAACCGATGCCTCGTTGAGCCAGGGACGTTCTTAGACGAGCTCGGCGAAGACGGCCTTCGGCGGCTCCGCAGCGCGCTTGCTCATCCGCGTCGGTCCAACAGCGCTTGGAGACATTATACGTTAGGTCGGTCATCGAAGACCTCTGCGGCACCGGCGCGGGGGTCGTCTCCCTTACCAATGGAGGAGCCCCGCGCCGTAGTTCCCGCTTGCCAGGTTCGCCATGACGAAGATGAGGGCCACCTGGAACGCCGCCTGGACACCGGAAAGCCTGGCGTTGAGCAGCCCGAGCCGTCCGATCTTGCCGATGTCCGGCCGTGCTTTCCGCAACTCGAGCACGATCCGGAGCTCGTTGGGAAGGAAGATCCCGAAGCCCTGGACCGTGAGCACGATCACGAAGAGGCCGGCCAACTGGATGGCGAGGTAGCCGAAGTTGAAGATGCCCTCGTACATCGCGAGGTAAATCCCCGCGGTGATGGTCACGGAGGCCAGGGTCGGCATCAGGAAGAGCATGGTCGGGACCAGGCGCTGAACGAAGTCCGCCCGGGCAGGCCCGGTCATCCTTCCCAGGATGGGCCCGATCACGAGGCCCATGAAGATGTCGATACCGGTCCACATTCCGCCACAAATGACGTGGACATAGTCCAGGTAGAGGAACCCGCCGAAGG
>JAJYEA010000138.1 GCA_021790425.1 Thermoplasmata archaeon
ATCCACGAGATGAGTCGCCGCCCCGTCTCGTCGCGGAGCCGACGAATTCGGGGAGGTTCCGCGGACGCCGCTGTTCGGAGCTAGTCGGCCCCCGTTCAGAGGGTTTGACGCCCGTGCTGGGATTCGACCGTAATTACGTTCGAGTAGCGCCATGGGAGCCCGTGTCTCGGGCCGAGATCTTGGTCCGCGTAGACTTGAGCCCGCTTGGGGGATGAACCTCAGTCCCGTTCCTGTAGTCAAGGTTCTTACGAGGTAACCTCGGGAGTCATCGACTCCCCCGACTACGGGTCAGCAACCCGCCCCTCGGCTCTTGAAGCTTGGGTTGGACACTATCGCACGGGGATCGTTCGATCCACGCCGCGAGGACTAGCGCTGTTGGAGGGATTGTGTAGCCCCGGGGAATGTGCCCGACCCATCGAGCCCTCTACCTTCGATAGAATCTACGCTAGCTCGCGGTCTCGGTCGACGCACGCGGAAGCCGTGCGTTGGGGTGTCAAGATGCGCAGGCAGGGCTGTTACCTGCTCACCTCGCTCCGGAGCGTGGTGTGAGTTCGCGAAACTCCGGACCCACTTTTCGCGAAAGTTCGGACCCACCTTGCGAGTGGAGGTGGCGGGTCCGGTAGGACGGGCCCTTGAAGGAGACGACACGCCCTCTCTCGAGCACCCGGTCGAGGATCGCCTCGGCGAGGTCGGGATCGTGCAGCACTCTTCCCCACTCCTCCACGGGCTTGTTCGTGGTCAGCACCATCGGTCTTCGCCGGAGATACCGGTCGTTCACCACCTGGAAGAGGACGTTCGCCGCATCCGTTCCCAGCGATAAGTAGCCCACCTCGTCCACCACCAGCACCCCCGGGTGCGTGTAGGCGGCCATCGTCTCACGGAGCTTTCCCTCCTGGCTCGCTCTCGAGAGTTCGTCGATGAGGTGCGCCGCGGTCACGAACCTCGCATCCGAGCCGTTCTGGATCGCCCGGTACGCGATGGCCACGGCCACATGCGTCTTCCCGGTCCCCGAGGGACCGAACGCCACCAGGTTCCTTCCCTCCTCGACCAGCTCGGGGCCCAGGTAGGACCCCAAGAGGTCCTTCCGAAGGGAGGATTGGAAGGTGAAGTCGAACTCCTCGATGGTCCGCAGGAACGGGAAGTGCGCCCGCCGGGTCATCCTCTGGACCCGGGTCTGTCCCCGGTGGGCGATCTCCTCCGAGAGGAGGATGCGCAGGTACTCCGCGTACCCCATCCCCTCTTTCTCGGCTCGGACCTGGAGTTCGCTCCAGAGCCGTCGCACCGTCGGCATGTGCAGTCGCCTCAGCATCGCATCAACCTCCGTGGTCATGCCTTCGCCTCCTCGATGGAGAGCAACCGTCCGACGGACTCCGATCGATACCACCCGCGTTCCAGCGCCTGCTGGAGCGCCTGGGAGAGCCGCTCGGGGCCGTGCCGGAGGAGCAGGTCGAAGAGGTTCTCCACGTCCCAAGCCCACACCCGGGGACGGCTGTGGACGAGCTCCGTCAGGAACTCCTCGGCGGTGGGCCCGACCTCGAAGAGACGCTGGCGCTTGTAGTAGAGCTGGGCCCGGCGGCCCGAGAGGGCCGCCAGAGCCCCGGTCATGTGCTTGGGGTTCGTGCTCCTTCCCCCGGGCGGCTGCCTCGGGTGGGTCACGTCAATCCGGTCCGCCATGATCCGGACCCGGTCGGGGTAGAGGTAGAGGGTGGCGGTCACCCCCATCGTCTCGGTGGGCATCGAGTAGGTGGCCCCTTGGAAGAGGACAAAGCAGGTGGGGCCCACCCGCACCGGGTAGCGGAGCGCGTACTCGGACGGAGGGACGGCCAGGGGACGGAGACGCCGGCGCTCCTCCTCAATCCTCGCCGCCGGGATGACCTTCGTGGCCCGACAGGGGCGTTCGTGGTTCACCTCGTGTAGCCACGAGGTGAGCTGCGCCTCCACGTCGCCTCTATCGTGGAAGTGGCGGACCAGGAAGAAGTTCTTCTTGACGAACCCGATGAGATTCTCGACGCTCCCCTTTTGGTTACCGCGGCGGGGCCAGCAGAGCTCGGCCCCGAACCCGTAGTCGAGGGCCACGGGGGCGAAGGTCTCGTTCCACTGGACGCGGTCCCCGTGGCGAGCGATCACGATGGTCTTGGGGTTGTCGAAAACACAGCAGAGGGGGACCCCGCCGAACGACTCGAAGGACGAGATGAGGGCCCTGACCAGGGCCTCCTCCTGCTCGTTCGGGACGAGCTGGACGTGGACCCAGCGCGACCACTTCAAGCGGGCCGCGAAGAAGTGGAGGACCTCCTCGCTCCCGTCGAGGTACTGGACCCGAATCGATCCGAAGTCGTTCTGGGAGAACTCTCCGCAGAGTCCATCGAAACGAACCATCGGGGGAGAAACGACCCGTCGGAGCTGACGGACCAGTCGATAGACGGGATCCTTGCCTCCGTCGTATCCTCCCTCTCGCAGGAGACGGAGGATCTCCACCGTCGGGAGGTCCGGTCTCTCCTTCAGGAGCTTCTGGGCGCTCACTTGGAAGGAGGGGGCCAGAGGGGGGCGGCCGAGTCGCGGACCTGGCTCGGGCTCCACCCCGTCCTGACGGAGGATGCGTCGAACCGTGTTCCGCCCGACATCGGCCTTCTTGGCGACCTGCCGAACGGAGAACCCCGCTCGGTAGAGGACCTGGATCTCGTGCCGCTTCATCTCGTCGTACACCGCGCTCCCTCCACCGGGGGCGGGCGATGACGTAGGGTAGTTGGCGGTCACGGACCGCCTCCTCCCCTCACAGGGGGGGTGGGTCCATTATTTCGCGAAGGGGTGGGTCCAGACTTCTGCGAACTGACAAAGGCGGCACGTCTTCGTCA
>JAJYEA010000139.1 GCA_021790425.1 Thermoplasmata archaeon
ACGTAGGGCCCTACGGCTGATCGGGAGATCCCAGGGGTCCCGGCCCGCCGCGCGGGCGACCAGCCCCACCACTTCCCGCTGGTTCGGGGTGAGCAGGCCCCGGAAGGCCCGCGCCGTGCTGAAGTAGAGGTCCACGGCCGCCTCGCAGGAGGCCTCCAGGCCCTCGCCGCCCGCGGCAAGGGCGCGGAGCTGCAGACGGTGCCAATCGGGGCCCATACGCCTCCCGGCGAGCTCCCAGAGGTGGTTCTGGTCGTACCGGAGGCGATCACGGGTGGAGGCGAGGAGCGATTTACGGGCTATCGGGGGTCTCGAGCCGCCACCCGCTCCCCGAACCCACCTGAAGGCAGGTCGGAGTTCAGTTCATCTCGATCTACGATGAGCCGCTCGTACCGGTGATCCACAAGGGGAAGCATAGAATAGACCGACTCACTGGTGATCTCGATCTGGCGCAGTTCCTCCGCGAACACCGGGACTGGAGGGGAGTCTGTCCGTCCCGTGTCATCCCTATCGGAAGAGACCAGGGCCAAGATGACCCGTGACTCATCCATGGCGGCGAAGAATGGGTGCAGGTTGGCCTCGGCCATGATCCTCGCGACCATGCTCCCCGAGCGGGCCACCCGTTTTCCCGTGACGAATCGGAACGTGGTCACCCGTCGACCTTCGAACGGCGGAATGTCCTGAAATCGCGGCAAGACCCTTCGGAAGACGCATTTTTGTCGAAGAAGTTCTCGTTGGAGCCGCGTATGGCGCCTGCGGAACCCTCCGATCCAGGCAGAGGTTCCCGACTGCGTGCGATGGGGCCGGACGAGCAGCTCCCTGACCTCGAAGAGGGTGGGATCTGAGTGCCCGACGCCTCTGAGTGTACTCGCATCCAGGGGCAAGAGCCCCATCGGATACCCCGGAGCCGGTGAATCCCGAGTGAACCGCGACCATGCGCCCGCGAAGTCAAAGTAAATCGGGATTGAGTCCGGGGAAATGCGAGCCGTTACCGTCCAAGCTTGGGCGAGTCGAGGTACGGACCCGCGTATACCCTGTGCATCCTCGTGGTTTGAGGACGGACGTTGATCGGCAACATCAAACTCGATGGAGAACAACATCTCTCCAGAGGCCCACAGGTTGACTAGCCCGGGCCGCTGGAGCATCTCGGATAGGCATTGATCGCGATACTCTGCGAAGGGCTTCCAGAGGGACACCCTCACCACATCGAGACCGAGCAGCGACGGGTGAGGGACGAACCGCTCCCTGAGCCAGCCGCTGTCGAGCGCCCGCTGACGGACCACCCGGAACGTCGACCTCGCGACCCCGGCAATTCGCAGGCGGTCCGACTCCCCCAGATCCGAGTTCAACAGAAGCCCAGAAATGCACTTGGCTTCCGTTCTGGATAGGGATCGCACGCCGGGGAAGGGCTGGAGGGGCTCATTAGGGGTGCGAAGTACAACTTTCGAGATGAAACATGCCCGTCCGCTTCATTTGCACCAAGGTTTTCTCTATCTTCTTGAGAGAATGAGGCCCCAGATACCTGCGTTCCCCCTCTGGGGCCCGCAGAGGAGTTCGCGCACGCGCCGGTCGGTCGGAGCGGAGAGTTCGAGGCTCGTGACCAGGCGCGTTCGATGCGCAATCGCATTCGCGGTTTGCCTCGTGGTGGGCCTCCTTCCAGGGCCAAGCGCGACTGCGGTTCCAGCGCTTGGGCTCCCGGATGCCCCAAGTGCTCCGTCCGGCCCGACGCACATCTTCGGAGAATCGACGCATTCTTTGACTCAGGGCGTGTGTTATCTCCTGAACCAGTCCGTCATCGAAAGCACTCAGTCAAGCGCCATTCAGTCGCAGGGTTCGCAGAATTCGACCGTGGCCTCCATCATAGCCTCTCAGACGCTGCAGCTGTGGAACCTGACGTGCCATTTCTCGGAGTTCGAGGCCCTGATTGGCGAGTACGGCCCGCACAACTTCTCCCTCCAAGGCGACTTCACCTTTGGCTCCACCCTGAGCGGCTCTGTGAGCTTCGTGGAAGTGTGGGACAGCGGTGAGTTCCATTATCAAGAATGGTGGTGGGGGAACGTCACTACAGCGATCGGCGGGTTCACGGACTCCGT
Organism: Thermoplasmata archaeon; assembly: GCA_021790425.1. Lineage (GTDB taxonomy): Archaea > Thermoplasmatota > Thermoplasmata > Lutacidiplasmatales > UBA184 > JAJYEA01. The sequence continues at coordinate 2,091 of JAJYEA010000139.1, forward strand.
CAACGGCCCGGTCATCATGAGCGGGTACCTTACCCAGCACCAGCTTCCTGGCTCTTCCCCGTCATCATCGGGAACGACCCTGATCGTTTTGCTCGGTGCGGGAGGAGCCATCGGCATAGTTGGTGTACTCGCGTTTGTTTTCGAGTCCCGTCGCCGCTCGCACGGGAAGGGTGGGGCGAAGCTCGCCGTTGGGCCCGTCGTCGCTCGCGAGAAGGTTGCCAGGGTGCCCGTCGTTGGAGAGGAGATCAGAACAGCCGGTTCGAACGATCCAGGCTCCACTGCGAGTGAACCAAACCCAACGGTCGAGCTCCTGTAGTCATTGCATGGCGCCCAGAGGAGTTTGAGCCCGTCCTCTCGCCCAGTTCGACCTATCCACAGTGTCGCTTGCGGCGACGGTTTGTTCACTACACGGTGCCCACTAGTGGGGTGGTGAGCTCAAAGTGGACCCCCGACGCGGGACAGAGCGCATGTTCCCCCCCCACGGGAAGATGTCGTACCGAGGACCTCCCGGCGCTGGGAGGGTCCCGCCCGGGGATTCCGTCGCTCCCACCGGTTCATGGCGCGGCCCAGGCCTCAGTCCCCCAAAGGGGGGAGGTCCCGCCCCCGGGGAGGCGGGAGCCGCGGCGCGGTCGAGGCCCGTGAGCGAGGGTGGGAAGGCGCGGGCTCAGTCGTCGTCCTCGTCCCGACTGGACTTCCCGCCCTTCGGGGAGGACTCTTC
>JAJYEA010000048.1:0-777 GCA_021790425.1 Thermoplasmata archaeon
CTTCGCCCGCATCACCACGCTCGGCCAGGCGGAGTACTTCCAGAAGCTGGGGGCGGACGTCATCGTCCTCGAGGAGTCGAACAAGAACTTCCGGCTCATCCGGGCCCTGACGAAGGCGGGGATGAATGTGGAGATCCTCTGCAACCAGACGTGCATCAAGGACTGCCCCTTCCGCGCCCAGCACCTGCAGACCAGCTCCCTAGGGTCCCAGCCGGGGGGCCTCAAGTTCTGGTTCGAGGCGCCCATCATGGAGTGCGGCGTGGAGCTCGCGAAGGACCCCGGCAAGCTCGTCAACTCCATCGCCATCCGCCCCGAGGACCTCGAGGTCTACGAGGAGGCGGGGGTGCACCGCTTCAAGCTCTCCGGCCGCAACCGCGCCACCGACTGGCTCCTCCGGGTGACCCAGGCCTACGCGGCCCGCCACTGGGAGGGGAACCTCCTCGACATCCTGAGCTACGTGCAGTTCAAGGGCCCGAACCAGGCGGTGACCCGGATCGCGGAATCCTCCTCGCTACCCATGATCGGGAAGCTGAAGCAGGCCCTCGACCCCCTCTCCCGCGTGGCGATCGACAACCAGGCCTTCCCCCCCGGCTTCCTCCGCCGTGTGGCCGCCACGGACTGCGACAACATGTCCTGCGAGGCCTGCGGATACTGCCCGGGCGTGGCCCAGAAGGTGGTCACCGTGGATGGGAAACCGCTCGCAGCCTACCAGAGACCGACGGATCTGCCCGCAATCGCGACGTTGTTGCCCCATTTGGGGGTGGGCAAGCCCTCGGT
>JAJYEA010000048.1:787-13953 GCA_021790425.1 Thermoplasmata archaeon
GTGTGTCTCCTTCCATTCGCCTCTCCTCCTGTTGGGTTCTTTCCGGTTCCCACCAGGGGAGAGGTTACCCTCGCCATCAACCATTCTTCGCACACCACTAAGCCCTCCCCCGCGGGCGGGGAGACCCAACCCTTTAAGACCGAGGCGCCCTGTACCCCCTGAGGACATTCATGGGCAAGGACCCGAAGGAGGCAGTGGCCGACCGTATCCGGTGGATCTTCGGGGACGTAGCCGAACAGATCATCAAGATCGAGGAGGAACGCATCGGCACCGCGCTCACCGGCTCGGTCGACGCGCAGGAGGTAGAGCGCCTGGCGGCCGAGCTCAAGGAACTTTCGCTCCGTATGGCCGGTCCGTGGCTCGCGGACCGGGTCTATGAGGAGGTAGTGGATACACTCAACCCGAAGAAGAGGATCATGCGGTAATGTCCGCGGAAATGGTCCAGCGCGTGCCGACCCATGTGGCCGGCCTCGACCAACGCCTGGGCGGGGGCATTCCGAAGGGATCGATCGTGATCATCGAGGGGGGCGCCGGGTGCATGAAGAGCTCCCTCGGCTACTACATCCTTTACCAGAACGCCATCCGCCACCAGGCGGGGGGCCTCTACATGACGCTCGAACAGTCCCGCCGGGACCTCGAGGACCACATGGAGGGTCTCGGGATGGACCGGCTGGTCCAGCCCGACCTCAAGGACCGCCTCGCGGTCGTGGATCTGGGGGAGCTCCGCAACTTCCTCACCGAGACGGGCGAGAGCGACCTCAAGACCGACTGGCTGAAGAGCGTCCTCCGACAGCTCCGCAGCTACAAGGACGAGATGCCGCTCGACATCTTCGTCCTCGACTCCCTGAACGCCCTTCTGTCGCTCCACAACAAGGAGAACCCCCGTGTCGAGCTCTTCCACTTCCTGCGGGAGCTCAAGGGGATGGGCTTCACCACCCTCCTCGTCTCCGAGATCATGGAGGAGGACGCCCAGGCCCAGAACGCCGTGGCCTTCCTCGCGGACGGCATCATCCGCATGGAGGCGCGCCGCGTCGACGAGATGGTCAACCTCCAGCTCGGCATCGTCAAGATGCGCAAGACGAGCCACGACCGGAGCTTCCTGCCCTTCATCGCCCGCCGGGGGCATCTAGAGGTAGTGGGCCGGTAGGTCCGCGAGCGTCCGCATATCGAACCAGCGGCGCTTGGGTTCGAAGGAGACCGATCCGCTCGCCGCATCGACCCGGGCGGCCACGGCCGGGGCGCGGCCGAACATGTGGAACTCGAGCGAGAACCACAGGATGAGGTAGTGGCCGGGCTCGGCCAGCACCCGGGCATACCGGTAGGACTGGGAGAGGAAGCGGGAGCGGGCCATCGCGGGGAGGTAGCTCCGCCGGATCGCGTCCAGGGGGGAGGCCACGGGCCCGTTCCCCTCGTGGAAGTGCTCGATCGCCATGTGGCGCTCGGAGAGCGTGATCCCCTTGCCCACGCGGTACTCCACGAAGCGCATCGCGAAGCGGTCCGACCCCTCGCGCTCCTCCACCAGGAACCAGCGCAGGGGGTTCCCCGTGGGGATGACCGCGGTGAAGCCGCCCGACTTCCGCGCCCCCTCGGCCGCCCAGCGGCCGAGCCCCCGCGAGGCGAGGTAGGCCCCGTAGACCGCGAGGAGGAGCCAGCCGGTGAAGAGCCACGTGGCGAGGGGCACCGTCCCGCGCTCCGAGAGGAGCACGTAGAAGGAGACGATGCTCAGGCCCAGCGTGAAGAGGTTGATCGCCCGGTCCGCGTCCACGTGGAGCTGCACGTCCGAGAAGGGGGCGAAGGGGGGGACCGCGAAGTGGGTGAAGCCGTCCAGGGCGATGTGGGTCAGCCCCCCCAGCTCCATGAAGGCGAAGATGAGGACCGGGGACGACCCGGGGACGAGGCGGATGCTGAGGAGCGCTCCCCCGGTGGCGATGATGGTGACCCCCGTGATCGAGTGCGTGATCCCGTGGTGGCGGAGGAGGGGGAAGCGCTTGGCCAGGGGGAAGAAGAGGGCGTCCGAGTCGGGGAGGCCCCCGGCGAGCGCCCCCGCCGCGATGTAGATCGGGGCCGTCCCCCCGGTGACGCCGAAGGAGACCAGGTACGCGATGAGGACGTGGGTGAAGAGGTCCATTCGACCTGCCTAGAGCAGGCTCGTGTCCAGGACCTCCACGTTCTCGACGTGGGGGACGGCCCGGAGGGCTTCTTCGAACTGGTGTTCGACACCGCCCGTGTCGGCCATCTGGACGCTGAGGAGGAGCGCCTTGAGGCCGTAGGCGATGTCCTGGATCTGCATCCCGCGGAGCTTGATGTCCTGGGGCACCGCGGCGCGCACCGCTTCCGCGAGCACCTTCATGTCGACCTCCACGGAGGTGGGCATCAACCGGTAGACGATCCCGACGGTTCCCATGGCTCAGGGCCCCTCGAAACCGCAGCCGGGGCACTGGTAGGGGATGGACTGGTCACGGCACCGGGGGCACCGTCCCAGCGTCTGGTCCCCGCACGAGGGACAGGGGAACGCGGCAATGCCGCGCCCGATGAGCGGGACACCGCATGAGGAGCACTTCACGGGCTCGTTCTCGACCATATTACTTCGACCGCCTCCTGGCGCGGCCCCCCACCACGAGGAGCGATATAAAGATGGCCACGGACGCGAGCGAGACCGCCGTCACGATGTAGAGCGTGTAGTCCGGCGCGGGCGGCGACACGTAGAAGGTCGCCGTGTACTGCTGCTGCCCGTTCGAGAAGACGAGGAGCCCGGGGGTGCTCTTCAAGGTGAGCGTGAAGGTGTGGTAGCCCGAGGAGAGACCGGTGGTCGAGTAGTTGTAGGTGAAGGAGAAGCTCCCGTTCCCTCCGATGGTGGGGAGCGTGATGTCGTTCACGACCGCCCCGTCGAGCGCCACCTCGACGACCGCGCCCCGGATCTTGTAGGGGGTCGGGTTGTCGATGGTGGTGGAGACCACGTAGGGCTGCACCACGGTGAACGTGATGGTCGCGTTGGTGTAGGAGGCGTTCCCGGTCGTGGCTTGGCTCTTCACCTCGACCGTCAGGGTGTAGGTGCCCGTGTTGTTCGGGGCGACGAGCGTCAGGGTCGTCGTGTCGTTCTTGAGCGATCCGGTCGCCGGGGTCACGGAGCTCCCGGAGGTGTTCCCGCCCACGATCGAGGCGTTGTAGCTGTAGTTCCCGAACCCGCTCCCGCCCGAGGGCGACGAGGGTCCCCCGGTCGCGTTGACGACGTAGTGCTCCGTCGCGCTCACGGCGACGAGCGTGGGGCCCGAGACGGAGGCCTTGAGGGGAGGGTAGGACACGGAGGAGGCCGCGGCCAGCGAAGGCACCGCCAGCAGGCCGACGAAGGCGATCACGAGGAGGAGCTGCCGGGCGCTCATCGCCGTACCCACTTCCGGGTCTTCCACCACCGGCGCACGAAGGTGAACGTGAGGATGGCGGCCGCCGGGGCGACCACCAGGACGTAGGGGAGCCAGGCCATGTAGTCCGGGGCCGGGGTGCCGATGCCCGGCCCGGTCACCACGACCGGTCCGGGGAGGTTGACCGCCGCGCTCGGCGTCTTGATCGTGAGGGTCTTCGTCAGGCCGGGGTAGGCCCGGTCCACGGCGAAGAGGGTGATCGAGGACGGGAGCGTGGCCCCGGCGACGCTGGCGGTGAGGGTGACGTTGCCCTGGACCGCGGGGTTCCCCGGGGTGAGCGTGGAGAAGTCGCCGTTCAGCGTGTAGTTCCACCCGGTCTGGTTAAGGATCTCGCCGTTCAGGACCCCCACGCTGACCTTCTCGACCGAGTTCCCGCTCGCCTTCACGGAGAAGCCGATCACGATCGTGCGGTTGCCGATCGTGTCCTGCGAGGTGGTCGTGGTGAGGTTGAAGTTGTGGACGGGGTCGATCGAGACCGTGGCGCTGGTCGAGCCCAGCACCGTCGTGTTCCCGAAGAGGATCGCCTGGAAGGTGATGGCGTTCTGGGACTGGAGGGTGTTGTTGGGCACCGTCACCAAGGCCTCGACCCCCACGAGGTTCTGTCCCGGCGTCGGGTAGAGCGTCACGTTCGACGGGGTGAAGCGGAACTTCCATCCCTGCGGCGCCCCGTTGAACTTGAGGTGCTCGACCGCGTTGCCGGTGTCGTTCACCACGAAGGAGTAGCTCACGGTGCCGCCATCGGCCACCGGCTGGGTGGTGGCGCCCACCATCGACATCGAGAGCGTGCGGTGCCACTGGGGCGAGAAGACGGCCGAGACCTGGGCGTTCGCCCCCAGGAGGAAGGCCGTGGCGTTGGCGAGGAGCATGACGCGCTTCCCGTCAAAGGAGGACTGGGCGGTCGCCTGGACCCTCCAGACCCCGGAGGGAAGGATGAAGGCGTACGGGGAGGAGAGCGATACCCCGGGCACGCTGACCGTGGTCTTCGTGCCGTTCAGGGTCGCGTTGATCGTGGCCGTGGAGGGGGTCGCGACCCCGGTCGGAGCGCCCAGGGACACCATCGCCGTCCAGCCGGTGGCCATGGGGAGCGAGAGGGTGACGCCGACGTTCGTGAAGGGGACGGTCAGCGAGGTCACGTTCACCTCGGGGACACCGCCCGCGCCGCTCACGGCGTAGAGCGTGTACTTGCCGGGGAGGACCGAGAGGGAGAAGGACCCGGAGACGATGGGGGCGCTGACCGGGACGAGCCCGGGCTGGCCCGCGTTCGGGATCGCGGTCACGGTGCCTGCAACGGTCAGCGGGCGCCCGTTGAGGACCGTCGAACCGGTCACGGAGGTGGAGGCCGACCGCGAGGCGAGGGCGATCGTGCAGGCGCCCGTGGCGAGCGTGTGCACGCACGTCCCGGTCGCGGAGAGGGTCTCGTAGTGGACGATCCCGGTGAGGTTGAGGAGCACCGTCTGGTTCACGATGACCTCGTACGTGGCGTTCGGGAGCGGGACGTCCAGCGAGCCCGAGAGGTCCATGGTGAAGGGGAGACGGGCGAGGTGGGCCGACGCGTTCAGGTCCACGAGGGTCACGTTGAGGGCGGCGTGCAGGTTGGTGCCGAGCGTGGTCGTGAAGGCGAGCCGGAGGGCCGAGGCCGGCGTGAGCGTGAGCGTGGGGATCGTGCTCGAGGTGGTGTTCAGCGTGACGTTGCCCACGTAGGCGTAGCTCTGGGTCCCGTTCGTCACCGAGACGTAGATGTCGTAGGAGCCGGGCGGGGCGCGGAAGGGCGCCGCGGGGTTCGAGTACTGGGTGCCGGTGAGGGTGATGTTGCCGAGCGGGCTGTGGAGGACCACCGACGCGACCCCGAGGATCGTGGAGGAACCGCCGTTCGATAGCGCGAGCGATCCGTGGTAGCTCGACTGGGAGTAGAGACCGATGGAGGAGACCGCGATGGGGAGCGAGCCGACGCCCACGACGAGCGTGGTGTTCCCGACCGTCCCCCAGAGCGCCCCTCCGGAGACCGAGTAGCCGGTGATCGCGTAGGTCCCGGGGCTGAGGGAGGTGCTCGCGACGAGCGTCCCGTTCACCGAGGTCGCCACGACGGACGTGGAGTTGCCGGCGCCCGAGATGGCCGTGAAGTTGAGGGTCGGGGTCCCGCAGGAGGACGCGCAGGCCAGGGCCACCCGGACGGCGATCGGGATCGGGCCGAGGAGGACCTGGTGGGTGGCGAGCAACGCCGACTGGTCCTGGAAGTAGAGCGGGGCCTTCTGGGCGAACCCGTAGTCCGTCACCGTGAGGGTGTAGGAGATGCCGGAGGTCTGGGGCAACGTGACGTTCATCGCGCCCGTGCTGTTCGCCACCATCCGGAGCGTCACGGAGTTGTAGGAGAGGGTGGCCAACGCGCCCGGGAGGGGCTGGAACGCGCCGCCGACGCCCGTGTAGCCCACGTTGGTCGTGTACCGGACCGAGGCGCCCAGGGTGAGCGACAGGGACTGCGTCCCGGTGGCGACGACCGTGCCGATGGCCGACTCGGTGGGGGCCAGGGCGGAGCTCGCGTAGACCGCGACGACGGTGTAGGTGCCCTGGGGGACGAGGAAGTGGTAGGCGCCCGTGGCGTTGGTGTAGGCCTGGAGGATCGCCCCGGAGGACGACTGGAGGTTGATCTGGACCCCGGGCTCGGCGGTGGTGCTGGAGTAGACCTTGCCCTCGACCGTGGCGGTGGCCGCGAGCGAGAGGGAGACGGTGGTGCCGGCGGTGCCGTTCCGCATGCCGATGTCGGCCAGGGCCGAGACCCACGTGCCGTTGATGGCCCCGAGGGAGTAGACGGACCAGACCCCCTGGGCGAGGAAGGCGCTCGCCATCCCGTTCGCACCCGTGTAGACGACGACGGAGTCGTTCGAAGCGGCCGAGATGGGGGAGAACCGGACGGGGAAGTTGGGGATCGGGTGGCCCCCGTAGGTCAGCGAGACCGAGGCGGTCAGGGGGATCACGAGGGAGAGGTTGAGCGAGGCGTTCTGTCCCTCCTTCGAGAGGTCCACGGACTGCGGGGTGGAGACGAGGGACTCACCGCCGTAGGCGCGGAGCGTGTAGTTCCCCGGCGGGAGGGGGGAGAAGGAGTAGTTGCCCAGGCTGCCCGTGTAGACCGTCTGGGCCTGCGAGGCGGGGGAGACGATCGAGACGGCGGCCCCGGCGAGCGGGTGACCGTTCCCCGACACGATCCCGTGGATCGCGGCCACCCTGAGCCCCTGGTCCTGGTTCTGCGCCTGTCCGCTCGTCAGCGTCTGCGAGGCGAGCGCGAAGGTGCCCGTGCCGATCTGGACCGTCACGTTGTAGACACCGGGGGGGAGGCTGGGGAAGTCGAAGGTCCCCGTGGGGTCCGTCACGTCCGAGACGCTCATGGTAGGGCTCGTCAGGGTGACCGCGGCCCCGGGGATGAGGACGTCGTTCGTGGTGCTGAAGGTCGTGGTGTTGAGGATGTTCCAGTAGAGGCGGCCCGTGAAGGAGGCGGGCTTGAGGGTGAGAGGCTCCCAGATGGGGGGCGCGCCGTAGCTCTCGGCCATCCCCGTGGAGATGTGCACCGTCGCGTTCCCCACCTGCGTGCCGATCTGCTCGACCCCGGAGACGGCCCCGTAGCTGACGATCAGGCTATCGTTGCCTGGCGGCGCGAGGAGCGTGTAGGCACCGTGGGAGTTGGTGGTGGCCACCTGGTGCGGGATGCCCCACTGGTCGAGGACCGTGACGTGGGCCCCCGAGACCGGGGTGCCGCCCGAGAGCGTGACCGACCCGGTGATGGTGGCGCCGGGGTAGTATTCGAGGAAGGTCTCCCCGCCGGAGACGTAGGAGGAGGAGGAGGCGTCGACGGTGCCGTTGTTCGCCTTCTGGTAGGCGTTGGCCTGGGAGAGGCTGACCGCGCCGAAGCACCCGGGGTGCTCGGTGTAGTTCTTGTACGGGCAGTAGTAGGCCGTGCGGTAGCCCATGTAGAAGTGCTGCATCATCCAGCCGGGCATCACGGAATCCGAGGTGAGGCCGTTCGAGACCCCCGGGATGCCGGCGCTCTGGCCGACTTGCGACCCGTTGTACCCGATGAAGATATGGTAGATCATCGAGTTGTAGAACGCGGGGTTGTAGTTGATGGACGTGGAGACCGTCTGGATGCCGGGAGGGACGTCCCCGAGGGGGTAGGTGTTCCCGTCCGTGCCCGTCGCGGTGACGGTGAAGTAGTAGGTGGGGATGCCACCGGCGCCGATGACCCCGTCGGTGAGGTCGACCGGGGCATAGTAGATCCCGGTGTTCGAACCCGAGGTGGGGAAGAGCCGGCTGTCCGCCATCGCGTACGCGATCGACCAGCCGGTGTAGTCCTGGACGGTCTGGTAGACCTGGACCACGCCGTTCTCGGAGAGCGTGCTCGCGAGGTACTCGGGCACGACGTAGTACATCGCGTTCAGGGCGTCGAGGTTGGAGGCGCTGACCGGCCCGTACTTGGCCGGGGACTTGAGGACCATCGGGATGTCGCCCGAGGTGTTCGCGAGGTAGTTGTGGAGCGTCGTCACGTTGACGCCGTCGGCGGCGAGCTCCTGGTTCAGCTTGGGGGGGAGGTAGGGATACCCCTTCGTGACCTTCTCCGAATAGAGGAGGTCCGTGGCGAGCACGCTGATGGCGAGCGACTCGTTCTGGGCGAGGAGGAAGTGCCCCGAGGGATCGATCCCGTCCTGGAAGTTGTCGGCGACGGCGGGGTGCTTCCCCTCTTCGATGGCCTGGAACCCGTAGTCCCACCAGCTGATGAAGGCAGGACGGTCGGACGCGGGCGTATTCACGTCCTGCGTGGCTAACCAATCGTACCCGTTCTCGTCATACTGGGAGGGGGTGTCGGTCTGGATCCCGGCCGCGCCGAAGTAGAAGCTCGAGGACTGGGAGGCGGACGTCCGGAGGGACGTCGGGAGGGTGTTGTAGAGCTGGGTGTTGTAGTTGCTCTTGTCGTTGTAGGGGATCCCGGCGTCGACCGCGTACCAGACGTTCGGGAGGAGGATGCCGATCGCGAGGATGAGGATGAGGAAGTGCCGCGCCTTGAGGGACTTCCGCAAGGCGAACAGGGTGTTCCCCCGGTCCGAGAGGGAGGAGGCGGCCCGCCGCATCTCGGAGTAGCCCATCTTGTCGAGCGCGAAGAGGAGGATCTCCGCGGGGAGGAGGGCGAAGAGCGGCGCGCCGATGAGGAAGAACTTCGCCGCGGAGATGGGCAGGTAGATGCCCACGATGCCGAGGATCACCATGAACAGGTGCTCCCGGCGGAACTTCTGGCGGTACAGGTAGACGCCGAAGATGGCGAGCCCCACGAAGGCGATGAAGAACGTCACCACCCCGTAGCTCACGATGAGGCTGTCGAAGCTGGGCGCCTGCGCCTCGGCGACGGTGGAGTAGATGAGGTTCTTGACGAAGTACCCCTGCCCCGTGATGACCGCGTTGAAGTCGTTCTTGTTGTAGAGGAAGAGTCCCCCGGCGGCCCCGCCCAGGGAGGCGAGGAGGACGCCGAGCGAGAAGAGCCACGGGGTGTCCCGGAGGACGAGGAAGGGCAGGAGCGCGAGGAGGCTCCCGTAGAAGATCATCAGGGGGACCGTGAACCAGTACCCGAACTCCCCCTGGGCGTAGTAGTAGGGCATCGCCATCGCGAACCCGATGGAGCCGGTGATGAGCGTGGTGACGTAGGGCCCGAACGGGTCCATCTTCTTCAGGCGCTCGACCAGGACGAGGATGACGAGGAAGACCACGACCACGGCGACGACGTAGGTGTACCCCTGCCAGGCGAGCATGGTGGCGCCGAAGGCCACCCCGGAGAAGATCGCCCAGTCCAGGCTCCGGCTCTCCACCCGGGCGAAGTCCTTGAAGCCGGTCCAGATGGAGCGCGGGGAGTAGTAGCTCTCCACCCACCGGCGCGACCCGGAGATCTTGATGGTGTGGATGTAGAGCGCGAGCGTGAGGAAGACGAAGAAGGCGTAGAACGACAGGTAGTTCGCGTACGTCGCGACCGTGCTCTGGATGTTCCCCACGATGAGCGGGTAGAGGAGGGCCGCGAGCAGGCCCATCCGCTTCGAGCTGACCTCCTTCCCCACCATGTAGACGGGGAAGGCGCCGAGGGCGGCCCAGAAGGGGGGCTGCATCTCGAGGAACCACATCGCGGCGGTGACCGCGTTCCCCGCGAAGAGCGGGGCGAAGATGATCCCCAGGAGGGCGTTCATCCAGTCGAAGAGGGGCTCACGAGGGTTGTGGAGCCCGAGGGGATAGTTCAGGAGGGGGTCCTGGACCAGGTTGGTGTGGTTCTGGATGATCCAGGTCATCACCCGCGCGTGGTAGAAGGAGTCCGACCCGCCTGCGAAGCAGTACGCGATGTTGCACTGGTTGATCAGGGAGTAGGAATACATCACGCGGATCACGAAGGTCGTGACCGCGGCTACGATCAGGAGGAAGGCAGCTAGACCGTGCCGCCTCCACCACCCGACGTGGCCCTCGCCATCCACCATGGAACTGCCGGACAGAATCGGGGGCATATTTATACCTTAGCAACTCCAAGTTGTGCGATCTGCCCGTCGCGGATCGCACTGTACTAGGAGCGGCTAGGCGGGTGGGGGGGCGGCCGGCTTCCGGAACCGGAAGAAGACCCGGCCGTCAGCGAGGGTGTAGGGGTCCCACTCGACGGCGTCCCCGATGTGGCAGTCCTCGTACTTCGCGTTCGCGATCCGGGAGAAGATCTTGATCGGCCAGCCGTCCAGCTCGACCATGCCCACCACGGCACCGGCCTCCCCCTCCATCCCCATCGGGAGGCCGAGGAGGAGGGCGCTGAAGGCGAAGAGCCGTCCCTTCTTCGGCAGCTCGATCCACTCGAGGGCTTCGCCATGGCACTGGGGGCAGACCACGCGCGGGGGCCAGTGCACGGACTGGTCCTTCGTGCACCGGGTGGTGGTGAAGTGGCCCTGCCTGACGTTGTCGAAGAACTTGGAGATCCGGGTCGACTTCTCGTCCTCCAGGGGGTAGAAGTCCAAGAGGGAGGGGGTCTGCGGCATCTCAGTTCTCCCTCCGGTAGAGGGTCAGCGTGTGCACGTTGGCGCTCCCGGAGAGGTTGTGGGTGAGGGCGACCTCCGCATCCTTGACGTGGCGGGCGGCGGGGACCTTGGACTGGAACTGCTCGAGCACCTCGACGGCCTGCCCGATGCCGGTGGCACCCAGGGGGTGGCCGCAGCCGAGCAAGCCACCGCGGGGGTTCACCGTGACCTTGCCCCCAAGATCGCTCTGGCCCTCCTGGATGAACTTCCCGCCCTGGCCCTTCTTGCAGAACCCGAGCTCCTCGTACTCGATGATCTCGGAGATGGTGAAGCAGTCGTGGACCTCCGCGAAATCGATGTCGGTGGGGTCGATCCCTCCCTTTTGGTAAAGCTCGCTCGCGGCCTTCTTGAGACCGGTCCAGGAGGAGAGCGAGGGCATGTTCGCCAGGTTGTGGAAGTCGGTGTACTGGGCGGTAGCCGAGATCCACACGGGGGTGTCCGTGTACGTCCGCGCCTTCTCCTCGGAGACGAGGAGGACTGCCCCAGAACCATCCGTCATCGAGGAGCAGTCCCCGAGACGGAGCGGAGGGGAGACCATGGGGGAGGAGAGGATCTTCTCCTTGGTGAAGGTCTTGCTGTAGAACTGGGACTTCGGGTTGGTGTTGGCGAACTTGTGGTTCTTCACTGACACGAGGGCCATCTGCTCGGCGGTGGTCCCGTACTCGTGCATGTGGCGCTGGGCGGCCATGGCGAAGAAGGGGGGCGCCGTCCCGCCCTGGACCCCGTCCCAGGCACGGTCGAGGACGTTGGCCATGGAAGTGGTCGCCTCGGCCATGGAGGGGATGTTCATCTTCTCGACCCCAAGCACGACCGCTACGTCGGACAGTCCGGAGGCGATGGCGGCGTAGGCGTCCTGAATTGCGGCTTGGCCGGAAGCGCACGCGAGCTCGTTGCGCCGGAGCACCTTCCAAGGGTGGAGACCAAGAAGTTCGGCCGTCATGGGAGCGACATGAGATTGAAAGGCGAACCGCTCCGGCTGCGCGGCCCCAACGAACAGACTGTCGACGTCCTTGGCCCCGAGGCTCCGCGCCGAGGAAAAGAGTGCGTTGCCTGCCTCCTGCACCAGCTCGCCCCAAGTCGCGGACCGTACCCCCCATGTGGAGACCCCGCCCGCAACCACAGCCACTTTCCGCATCTCTTGGCCCTCGGCAATTTCTTAGGTTGAATCCTTTATAAGGCCCCCGGTCACCATAGTCGAGAGACATCAATCCAAAACGCTGAACATGTAACCAAGTCGGAAGGAAACACCGCTTGAAAGCGCTCCTTTAGATCTACGCTGTCAGGACATCTGACTGGATGAACGGATTACCCTTACGCCGACCGTGCAAGGCAAACTCGAATCATCATTACTTTCGAACTAGTTGACAGTAAGCGGGACCAGTTCCCAGCCACATGTCCCTCCAACTTCGCCAATCACACGTCTTGTCGGTATACCTACCACCAAGATACGCTATTGAGCCCCGCGGAACCTCGACCCCCAGCCCCAGAAAGTAAGCTCGATTGGTTTGTTGAACAATCTCCACGGTGTGACTTGCCATTTGCAACCGCATTACGGTGGCAACTGCCTCTTACGGTGGTCTCGAACCCAGATTCGACAAAGTGACTGGCCTCTCGGCGTGAGCCTGGTGAATTGTAGGACAACCGTTACCGTTTCTGTAGGGCAACCTTAAGTCCGTCCCCCCTCTGCCCCCGTCGTGCCCCCGAGCTTCTTCCTCAAGCTGACCCGCACCAAGGGGCACACCTACGCTCGTCTCGCCCGCAGCATCCGCGATGGCCACACCGTCCGCACGGAGATCATTCAGAACTTCGGGAGGGTCGCCCCCTCCCAGATCGAGGGTCTCCGCCAGTGGCTCAGCTGAACTTGGTCACGCTCGACCATTTCACCCCGAAATCGACGTAGCCTATACCGTTTGTCAATAACACCCTTCCACGCCGTAGGCGAACGGGGCCCTCTGGATTGCCACGAATATCGGCACCACCGTTTCCAGAGTACGTCGTTATATACACCCGTGCACTGTCGGGTGCTGTAGTGCCTAAATATGAGCTGGGGGTTCGAGTTCAAGACCGTCCACGACCGCCGCTACCTCTACCTCATAGAGAAGCAACGCACTCCGAAGGGGCCCCGCAACGTCCAACAGATCTACGTGGGCAACGCCGAAACTCTCCTCCGCAAGCTCGCCACCCCGGGCGAGCCCCTCCGGTCCTTCGAGTTCGGCAAGATGGCCGCCCTCGTCCATGCCGCCACCGAGACCGGCCTCCTCGACGCCTTCCGACGCTTCTCCCCCCGGGGCGTCCTGGATGTCTACTCGGTCGAGCACCTCCTCTTCCTCCAGCTCGCCGCCCGCGTGGACAAGCCCCTCAGCCGTGACGGCATGGGGGAGTGGCTCAACGACTCGATCCTGCCCTTCGTCCTTCCCGCCACCCACCACCCCTCGCCCCGCACCCTCCGCCGCTACCTCAAACGGCTCTATGGTAACGGGGAGAAGGAGGAGCGGGGAGAGGGGGTTCTCTCCCGCGCGGTGACCCACCGGATCGAGGAGCATGTGTTCCAGACCCTCCTGGCCAAGGGGATCGATCCCTCCTGGCTCCTCTTCGACACCACCAACTTCTTCGCCCACCACGAGGCGGACGATCTCTTCCAGCGCGGGCACTCCAAGGAGAAGCGCTACGACAA
>JAJYEA010000140.1 GCA_021790425.1 Thermoplasmata archaeon
TGACCTCGGTCAACGTCGGGGCGGGCACCTACACCGCCGACTTCAACACCGAGGTGACCGGGCAGACGCTCCTCTTCACGGTGACCCCCGTGAACATCTTCCCGCCGGGCAAGGGCTAGGCCCCCCCGGGGGCGCCGGTCGGGTCGGGGATCACCCGCGGAGGGTGACCTTCCCGTTCTTCATCAGCTGCTCGAACTGCTCGTCGGCGGTCTGGGCCGCGACGACGGAGCTCTGGGACTCCCGTCCCCGGTGGCTGTACTCCTGGATCGTGATCCGGGCCTCGCTGCGCCGGGCCCGCGACGCGACGAGCGTGTCCCGGATCTCCCGGTCCACCTCGGCGATCTGCCGGTTGACCTCGTCGGCGCGCTTGAACAGCTCGCCCCGGGCCTGCGCCTTCTCCCGGATCTGCGAGATCTCCTGGCCGACCTCGACGAGCTTCGCCTTCATCGAGCTCATCCGGGCGTCCCGCTCGGCCCGGACCTTGCGCATCTCCTCGCCGAGCGCCTCGAACTCGGCCCGGAGGGTACGGAACTCCTTCTCCTTCTCCTGGTGCGCCGCCTCGACCTGGGCGCGCTCGCCCTCGAGCTTCTCCGCCGCCTCGAGCTCCTTCCGCAGGGCGCGGAGCCGGTCGATGAGGGCGTTCTCCTCGGGGAGCTTGAGCGCCTGCGTCTGCTGCGCGAGCTCGAGCGCGGCCATCTCGCGACGGATCTGGTCGGGACGGAGGGGGGCGCCGCGGCGCCCTCCGCGCTCGGCGGGCCCGTGGCCCCGGTCCGACGGGGCGGGGCGCGAGCGGGCGGCCGCGAGCGCCGCGTCGAGCTGGCCGCGGAGCTTCTCCCGGCGGGCCCGGAGCTCGCTGAGCCGGTGCCCCAGGTCCCGGTACTCCAGATGCGCGTCCTCGACCCGGTCGCGGTCCGGGGCCATCCGCTCGTGCAGCTCGTGCTGCTCGTCGGAGAGCTGGCGGATCTGCTGGAGGATCATCCCGCGCCGGTCCCGGAGGTCCCAAAGGCGGGACTGCGCGTGGCGCAGCCGCTCCCGCGACTCCGCCTCGGCGCGCTCATCCTCTTCCGTGAGGTAGCGACCCGGCACGGCCCCGCGAGGCCGGCGACCGTTCTAATAGATTTGGGTGTTGAGGCTCCCTTACTTCTCGACGGTAGAATCGGGGAAAGGGGCTTAGGAGTTAGCTCACAATAATATGAGCAGTCATCGGGGCGAGATGGTGTAGTTCCAGTTCGGATTCACTTCGTGCTCCCGCAGGTTGATCTGCTTCATCTCCTCGTCCGTAACCTTCTCCCCCACGTCGTACTGGGACCGGTCCAGCATCGCTTTCACCGTTAGCCCAGTGCGGGTCCGAGTGTTCCCGATCAGGTTCACGACCGCTTCGTAGCTCACCAACGGTTGACCCCTCCACGTCAGGCTGATCTGCGAGAACAGTCGATGCTCGATCTTGTTCCATTTGCTCGTCCCGGGTGGATAGTGACATACCGTCACCGGCTTGCTCACTTCGTTCACCAGTCGCTGCAGGTGCCACTTCCATCCCCGCCGATGGCTCCCGTTGCTTCCCCCTCCGTCGGCACAGATCAGCCATCCCTTCGCCCCCCCGTAGTGGCGCCGCCCCACCAGCCGCCACCACCGACGCAGGCTCTCGACCGCGAACTCTGCCGTCTCGTGGTCCATCCCCACGTTCACGAACCCATGGTTGCGCTGCACGTCGTAGACCCCATACGGGATCGCCGGGCCCTCCCCCAGGTCCGGGTAGTCGTAGATGTTCACCTCCTCGGGCGTCCCCTTTGGACGCCAGGTGCGGCCGGGATTCTTGAACTCCCCTACCCGCTCCTTCTTCTTCGCGTCCACCGAGAGCACTGGGTCCCCCCGGGCCTGGAACCTTCTCACCTGCGCGTTGATGTAGCGGAACTGGGCGTCCCGCTCCGGGGGCGCTGTCCCTTCCTTGGTCTTGAGGTTCGCCTGTAGAGAGTAGCCCAGCGTCCGAAGGCGTCGGTCCACCGTGGCATGGCTGACCGGGTGCCCCTGCCGACTCAGCTCCTCGGCGATACGGGTCGCCGACTTGCTGGTCCATCGCAGGGAACTCATCGGGTCGCCCGCGGTCGTCTCCTCCAAGATGTGCTGGAGAGCGCGTTCCAATTCGGGATCCGTCGCCTCCAACGGTGGGCGTCCGGCACCCGGTCGCCGGATGCGTTCGGTCGGAAGGGCTCGTCGCGAATGGAGTTCTGCCATCCCCTTGGTGATGGTGTTGCGGGAGAATCCGGTCAGACGGCGGAGGGAGCTGACTCCGCCACGCCCCCGAGCAATGGCCTCCTGAGCCACGCACCAGCGGGCTTGGTTCTCGTCCAGGGTCTCGAGAACACGAAGGAATAACACATCCGGGGCGGGAGTCGCCATGGAAGGGGCATGGTACCTCTTCCCTATAAATGCTCAGTTAATTATGAGAGGACTCCTTACCCCGGCTTCCGTGGACCCCCTATATGCGGGCGGCGCTGTTTCGCCCCGATGAGCACGGACGGATCGGGAACGGCGGCGGGGATCGAGCCCCGGCTCGAGGACCGGGTCGTGGCGCTCCTCAGCGCCCGCAACGGCTCGCTGGCCTTCAACGGGCTTCGGCGTTCGCTCCAGGTCCACCCCGAGTCGCTGAGCCGGGCGCTCCGCCGGCTCGAACGGTACGGACGGATCGCGCGCGCAGACGGCGGCTACCGCCTGCTCGGTCCGGGCGAGGCGGTCGGGGACGCGTCGGAGGCCTCTCGCCCGGCGCTCACCC
>JAJYEA010000141.1 GCA_021790425.1 Thermoplasmata archaeon
CGTGGAGGTCGTGGTCAACGACTCGGTGGGAGTCGAGGTCCAGAGGAGCGTGACGTTCGGCGTGTGGCCCCCGCTCACGGTCGAGTTGGGGAGTGGAGGGCCGAAGGCGGCGGAGATAGGGCAGACGGTAGAGTGGCGGATCGGGATAACGGGGGGGCTAGGGCCGTATACGACGCAGGCGGAAGGCCTCGAGGGTGCGGTGGCCAGCGGAGGGAACGTGAGCTGGACGGCGACTGGGATAGGGAACTACACGTTGACGGTGGTGGTGACCGACTCGAACGGAGGAGTGTCGATGGCGGAGGCGAACCTTACGGTCGTCCATGCGGCGTCACCGCCCGCTCCGAGCGACGGAGCGTGGGCGGCCGTCGGCCTGGGAGTCGCGGGCCTGATGGCGGCGGTCATCTGGGTGGTGCAGCGCCGTCGGCCCTGATGACCGGTTCGGTCCGGTTGTGGATGGTATCGAAAAATCCTCGCAGGGTCGAAGTAGCCGACCGGGGCCAGCGGACTTCATGCTCAGCGGAACGGGATTCGCAACTCCCGAGGGATACGGGCGGTTCGGCGAGCCCAAATAGGTGCGAGGGGGTGGATTTGAGATGTCCGATCTTTCCGCGCCGGGGTACTTTGTCGGGGGTCCGTTCGCCAAGGCCTCGGGAGCCCTCCCCCCCACGGCCGCAGCCGAAGACGGGACGCTGAGCATCTCCTGGAGCTGGCACGACCGCCCTGGGGGCGTTGTGGCATGGAGGTTCGAAAACCCCGGGTCCCGAGCGGTGACCGGGCTTCTATTCCGTAACGGCTACTACTTCGGCAACGCGTTCTGGCCGGTCTATCTCGCCCACCCGGCGTTCCGGACCCGGTGGGCGACGGCGCTCACACCGCTCGTCGATCTCGGGGTCGAGACCAACAGTGCGCCTCTCGGGGTGGTGGAGTTCCCGGGCGGCCGTCGCATTGTGGCGTTCCTGTTCACGCTCGCCCCGGGGTCGACCTGGTCGATCCTCGAGGGAGGCTTTTCGGGCGCCCAGCCTCCTGAGGGCGGGGGCAGCGTCCCGGTCGACGTCCGGCAGGGCGGCAAGTTCTGTATCGGCTACGACCCAGCACAGGTGACCGCGTGGGACGAGCAGACCCAGACCGATCTCCAAGGCACGGCACCCAACCCATCAACGGTGACAACGGTCGAGGTCACGCCGATCGCGTCGGCCCCCTTCGTGCAGCTTTACCCCGATCCGATATCGCCCGGCCCGTGCTGATTCGGGCTGGCGAGAGCTCGACCCGCGGTTCGGCTGAGGGCGCAAGGACGGCACCCATGGACGGGGCGACCCCTTGCCGATGCCGGAGCGGGATCGCGCGTCGCTCGGAGAGATTAAATAGGGAGCCCGAGTCCCACCGCGGCCGACCTGGGCGCCCTGCGCCCGAGGAGGCACCGTGCACCCGCCGAGACCCGCGTCTCGCCGGGGAAGTGGCGAGGGTGGGTCCGCGGGGGCGGACCGACCGATGACGCCGATCACACGCGTTCTGGACGCTTGTCGAACGTCAGAAGTGTAGCTGACTCCTGTCAGTTGAGGAATGGCTGGGCTCAGGCGCCGATGAAGGTCGTGCCAAGCTGCGATAAGCGGTGGGTAGGCGCAAGGAACCTGTGATCCACCGATCACCGAATCGGAACTCCGGTCCCGCAAGGGACATTCCGCAAGGAAGGGGAACCCCCCGAAGTAAAGCATTCTAGTAGGGGGAGGACAAGAAATCAAACGAGATGCCGCTAGTAAAGGCGATCGAACACGGCAGAGGACAAACCGAATCCCGGCCCGATGAGGGCCGGGAGATGTGGAGTAGTGGACCTCCGTACTTGCCCGTGGTGTGAGCCGAACGTGCCTGGAACGACAGACCACAGAGGGTGATAGTCCCGTACGCCAAACACCAAGGCGAGATTGGAGGGATCCCGAGTACCGTGCGTTGGATATCGCGCGGGAAGCTGGGAGGTACAGTCTTCCGATCCTAAATACGTCCTGAGACCGATAGCGCATTAGTAGCGCGAGCGAACGCTGAAAAGTACCTCGGAAGGGAGGTGAAAAGAGCCTGAAATCAACTGACGATGTGCCGCATGGGGTCCCCAAGGAACGAAGCGGCCGCAAGGCCGTGGACACAGGATCCATGCGTCCGTTTTGAATAACGGGCCAGGGAGTTTCGATTCATGGCGAGGTCAAGGCCGAAGGGCCGAAGCCGAAGGGAAACCGACAGTCCGCAGCCCGCAAGGGTCAGGGACGGGGTGCGCTCGCCCGAAGTCATGAGTGGAATACCCGAAGCCAATCGATCTAAGCGTGGGTAGGTTGAAGCCTGCTGAAAGGTAGGTGGAGGACCGAACCGGTGTTGACGTGCAAATCACTCGGATGACCCGTGCTTAGGGGTGAAAGGCCAATCTAGACTGGGAATGGCTGGTTCCTCCTGAAACTACTCGCAGGTAGGTCTCGGCCGAGCTGGCACGGAAGGTAGAGCACCGATTATGGGAAGCGGGACCGAAAGGTCTCGGCCTGTTGTCGAACTCCGAATTTCCGTGCGGTGAAGACGCCGGGAGTGAGCGCGGCAGGGGTAAGCCCGCCGTGCGAAAGGGAATGCAACCCAGCCTCGCATTAAGGGCCCCAAGTGCCGGTTAAGTGTCATGCAAAGGGCGTCCGTGCCCCAAGACAACTGGGAGGTGGGCTCAGAAGCAGCCATCCTTCAAAGAGTGCGTAACAGCTCACCAGTCGAGGGCATGGGCACCGAAAATGGACGAGATCGG
>JAJYEA010000142.1 GCA_021790425.1 Thermoplasmata archaeon
GCGACCAAGTTGTAGATCTCGACCTTGGCCTCGAGGTTGTGCTTGAGGATCGCGAGCGTGAGCGCGCGGTTGAACCGGGCGCTGGTGAAGGTGGGGTCGAGGTCGAGGACCAGGGAGTAGAGCTGGTTCGCTTCCTCGAAGCGCATCATGTCGAAGCGCGCCCCGGCCATCCGGTAGTAGTGCCTCGAGTACTGCCGTCGGTCCCGCGTGGGGAAGGGGATCGGAGCCCGGGCGCTCTCCCGATCGAGTTCGAGGCTGAACCGGCTGGCCGCCTCGAGCCAGGGCCGCGCTTCCCCGAGGTGCTTTTCCCCGGGGTCGCCCTGGAGCAGCGGACGGGCTTGCATGAGGCAGTATACGATGCCGCGGGTCAGCTGGGAGGAAGTCACCAGGTGCCGGTCCGGTCCGTCGAGCAGCGCGGCCCGGGCCAGCCACCCGAAATCCGCGCTCGAGCCCGGCTCCCCCTCTCCAAGGTTTGCGATCCGCAGGCATTCCCGGGCAAGCGCGCGCCGGTTCTTGGGAGGGAAGAGCCGGTCGGTCCCGGGGGCCCGTGTGCGGATCCCCTTGATGTAGCGTTCACTGGCATCGAAGTAGTACTTCGCGGGCTTGCCCGGACGGATCGTGGCTTCCCGGAGCGTGGTGGCGAAGGCGACGCGCACCTTGCCCTCCTCTTCCACGACCGGCTCTCCGGGCCGGTGGCCGCGCTCCCCCTTGCCGGGGACCTTCTTCGCGGCCTCCCCTTCCCGTCGGCTCATCCCCCGATAGAACGCGGCCGGGGCAGAAATAGTCTCCTATTCCCGCAGGGATGGCTCCGGGACCCGCCCGGGAGGAGGAGGTTCCCGGACTGCCGCTACGGTGCGTGGCTGGCCGGACCCTTGTCTCCCCGACCACGGTCTCCCTGTCCCTGTTTGTCCATCAACGCTTTAATCCGCCGGCGGCCTCTCCTTTCCGCCATGCATCCCAGTGACAGCATCCGGGGGACCAGGTCCACCCTACTGAAGGGAAAGCGCATCGTCGTGGGAGTCTCCGGATCGATCGCGGCGGTGGAGATGGTCCGGGTGATCCGGGAGCTGCTCCGCCATGGCGCCGACGTCGTCGCGGTCGCCAGCCACGAGGCGACCCGGATACTGTCCGCCGAAGCCCTCGAGTTCGCCACGGGAGAGCCCGTGGTCACCGAGCTCACGGGACGGGTGGAGCACGTCGTCCTCTTCACGCCCGGGCCCGAGAAGGCCGACCTCCTCCTTCTTGCTCCGGCCACCGCCAACACGCTCTCCAAGGTCGCGCACGGCATCGACGATACCCCGGTCACCACGTGTGCCTCGATGGCGCTCGGGAACGGCGTGCCCGTGGTCGTGGCCCCTGCGATGCACCGGGCCATGACACAGAACCCCTTCGTCGCCGAGAGCCTCCGCCGCCTCGAGAAGGCGGGGGTGTCGCTCATCCCCCCCGTGGAGGAGGAGGGAGAGGCGAAGCTCGCCACCCCGGAGGTCGTCGCGGCGCACGTCCTGCACCGTCTCGCGGCGGGTCCCTGGGCGGGCAAGCGTGTCCTGGTCATCGGGGGCTCGACGTCGGAGCCGATCGACGAGGTCCGGGCCATCACCAACGGCGGGAGCGGGCGGTTGGCCGTGGAGATCGCGGCCCACGCCTACTACCGGGGGGCCGACGTGACCCTCTGGATGGGGGAACGAAAGGTCCCGGTCCCCGCCTTCATCCCCACCACCCGGTTCCGGACGGTGGGGGACCTCCAGAAGCTCCTCACCTCGCAGGCAACGCTGGTGAAGCGGACCGATGTGGTGATCGTCCCCGCCGCGATCTCGGACTTCACGGTACGGGATGGCAAGAAGGGCAAGATCAGCTCGGAGACGACCGCGACCCTGGAGATCCCACTGGCGCGGGCGGCCAAGATACTCCCGAAGATCCGGGCCATGGTCAGGGCCCGAACCCGGCTGGTAGGGTTTAAGCTGGAGGCCGGGGCGAGCGGACCTCAACTGCTGGAACGGGCGAAAGCTCGCATGAAGGAGGAGCGCCTCGATGCCATCGTGGCGAACACGGTCGAGTCGATGGGCGGGGAGGAGACTTCCCTGCACGTCATCCGCGAAGGCCGCGACACCGTGGACCTGAAGGGAAAGAAGACCCAGGTGGCAGGTGCGCTCTTGGACGTGCTCGGGGATGGCCTGCCATGACGTCAGGACCCCGCGTCGTGCGAGCCCCGCATGGGAAGGAACTCCAATGCAAGGGCTGGGGTCAGGAGGCCGCCCTGCGGCTCCTCATGAACAACCTCGACCCCGAGGTGGCCCGCGAGCCCGACCGCCTTATCGTCTACGGGGGACGCGGCAAGGCCGCGCGCTCCTGGGAGGACTTCGACCGGATCGTGGAGGCGCTGAAATCGCTGGGGAACGACGAGACCCTGGTGATCCAGTCGGGAAGGGCGGTCGCCATCTTCCCCACTCACGCGGACGCCCCGCGCATCCTGATCGCCAACGGGAACGTGGTTCCGCACTGGGCCACGGACGAGATCTTCTGGGACCTCGAGAAGCGGGGGCTCACGATGTTCGGGCAGATGACGGCGGGGAGCTGGATCTACATCGGGAGCCAGGGGATCCTCCAGGGGACGTACGAGACCCTCGCTTCCCTTGCCCGGCTCGAGTTCCACCAGAGCTCCCTGAAGGGGAAGTGGATGCTCTCCTCGGGGCTCGGGGAGATGGGAGGGGCCCAGCCGCTCGCCGTCACCCTGCTCGATGGAGTGGCCATCATCGTCGAT
>JAJYEA010000143.1 GCA_021790425.1 Thermoplasmata archaeon
CACCCGGACGAGGCTCCCTCGTCGGTGGCTGCCGTGGAACCCTGACCTCCAGTTCTCCGAGATGCGCTCGGGGGCGGCCATGGCGCGGAGACGCGGGGGCCCGTAGGAGACGACCTCGTCACCCCGTACAGCTGGCTCGTCCGCGAACTTGCGAGACCGAACGTCTCGGGGCCCCAGTTCACGCCGGGGGCGCCTCGTTGGGGACGCGGCCGTTGGAGAACGGGGCGGAGCAGCGGTCAAGATAGAGGAAGATGGGCTCGGACATCCTGGCCAGGGCGCGTCCGCGCTTGGTCAGCAGGTAGTTCACGCGCGGAGGTCGGCTGGAAAGGACCACCCGGGCCACCAGGCCGAGCGATTCCAGGGACTTCAGCTTGAGCGACAGCACCCGGGGAGAGATGGCGCCGATCTCCCTTCGCAGGGCTTCGAACCCCCAGCCGTCCGGGGCTCCGTAGAGCACAACGAGGGTTTCCACTCCCCACTTGCTGAACACTGCGCGGGAGAGGGCGAGGTTCCTCTGGACCTCGCGCCGGGGGTCCATGTCCGCCCGTGAGCCCTCGAGACTGAGGACCATGCGGCAGAACCCCGCGCATAGCTCGGAGAACTGAAGGAACCGGTCCTCGAGGTCGCCGGGTCCCTCGACTGGCGGCGGGAGAAGGTCGCGGGGGGTCGGGATGGGAAGGGGTCGCTTCACGAGCTGTTCCACCTCCGAGGGTCCTCTACGGTGCATTCGGAGCGTCCCGGACCGTGGCGAGATCTTGCCGGCCCCGGGATTCGTACGCGCACGAGCGGTTTCGGTAGTTCCATATGGGGGTCCTTCCTATTTCTATCAACGCCCGTAAGGTTCGCCTTCCCGGGACGGCTCGGAAGTAGGTCCTTTCCCACAACAATCGTCCACCAAGAGCAATCATGGACCCGGTCGCACCCACCTCCAACGACGGGGAACGGACGGTTCTGAGGACCGTACGCGGTCTCCGGTATCTCCTGGTCGACGACTCTCCGGTCATCCGGCTCGTGTTGCGGGGAGGTCTCGAGAAGGAGGGGATCGATCCCGCGAACATCGTCGAGGCTGGAGAGGGCACTGCCGCCTTCCGCGCCTTCCTTGCGGTTCGTCCGCAGGTGGTCTTCATGGACCTGACGCTGGTCGAAGAGGGTGGGGCCAGGTCCAGGAGGGCCCGAGCACCCCGGCCGGAAGGCGGGGAACAGGTGGCGCGCCGCATGATGGCGGCCGACCCGAAGGTGAGGATCGTGGTGTGCACCGGCGCATCGATCGACGATCCGCGCGTCCAGCTTCTCGTCCGTCTGGGCGCTTTCTACGTGCTGCTGAAGCCCGTCCAATCCTCTCACCTTCGTTCGCTCCTCACCCTTCTAGAGATGGACCTCCGGAGTGCGGTGCCCGCTCAAGAAGCCGTGGACATACCTGGTCGAGCTGCTCCGTCGCCCGCGCCCTCGCAAGGTCGAGTTCGCCGAGAAGCCCGCTGATCGCCTCGAGTGACCCGCCGAGGGCGAGCCGCTCGATCTTGTCTGAGAGTTCGGTGAGCTCCCACGCACCCATGTAGGCCGCGGTCGAACGGAAAGCGTGGGCGGCGGCGCGGGCGTCCTGCGCGTCCCCTCGCGCGATGGCTCCCCTCAGCCGGGGTCCGAGGAGCTCGCCCTCGATGTAGAACACCGAGGCGACCGAGCGAACGAGCTCCTCCTCGAGGCCGGGCTCCGCGAGCGACCTCAGGTTCGCCAGCGCGGTCGGGTCGAGGGGTGGAGGGAGGGGTTCGGTGGGGAGCGGCGAGGGCGCTCCCGACCGTGGGCGGCCTTCGCGCGCAGGGTTGTTCCCTGGCGGAAGTCCGGGCTCCCTCCACGGCGCCATTTCCCTGAGCACCTCCTGGAGCTCTCCCGGGGCGAAAACGTGCTTGGTCACGGCAGCCCTCGCGCCGGCCTCCAACGCCTGACGTCGAACGGAGGGGTCCGAGGACCCCGTAAGGACCAGGACGAGGGTTCTGGGAGAGGCCTCAAGGGCGTGACGGACGGCCGCCGCCCCATGGTCGTCCGGGAGCGATAGGTCGAGGAGCAGCACCTCGGTTTTCCCCTGCCGAAGGACCTCGAGGGCAGGTTGCATCCGGGTGAAGTGCCGGAGCTCGATAGGTACCCAGGTGGGACCGGTGCGAAGCGCAAGATCGACCAGCCTGGCGTCCGCGGGATTGTCCTCGACCAGCATTACGTGGAGAACCGATCCTGCCATGGTTCAGCCTCCTTCTGCCTCCTCTGGGCGTGAAGGGAGCGTGACGGTGGAGAACCAGAACCCCTCGATCTCCTGGACGACGCGCTGAAGGTCCGCGAAATCGATCGGCTTCACGACGTAGCAGTTCGCGTGCCCGTCGTAGGCCGTCCTCACGTCCTCTTCCGCCCGTGAGGAGCTCAGAATGACGACAGGTATGCTTCGCAGGCGTTGATCGGCCTTCAGTTCCCGGAGCACTTCCCGACCATCCTTCCGGGGCAGGTTGAGGTCGAGCAGGATGAGGTGAGGGAAGCGGGCCTCGGAGAAAGGCGCTTCCCGGTGGAGCATCGCCAGCGCTTCCACGCCATCGTGCGCCACGACGAGCTCGTTGAGGAGGCGGCTCGTCCGCAGCGCCTCCTCCAACAGGCGGATGTCGCCGGGATTGTCCTCCACGGCCAGGAGGACCACCGGGCTCGTGACCCCGATCATCGGGCGCCCTCCCAGGGTGCCGGTCTGAGGTTTCGCTGCC
>JAJYEA010000049.1 GCA_021790425.1 Thermoplasmata archaeon
ACGCCGGACTGGGTCTGGTGGGCGCTGATCGGGGCCGTGATCGTGGGCACCGTGGTGGCGGTAGTGGTCCTCACGCGGAAGCCGAAGCGACCCGAGCAGCAGGGGGTTCAGACCTGGCAGCCCCCCGCGCCCCAGGGCAGCCCTCCAGGGAACGCTCCCTCCGGCGGGACCCCGCCACCGGCCTGAACCGGTTCCCCGTAGGGGCCCCCGTCCTGCGGGACGGGGGGATCCCGGGAAGGGCGCGACCTACCCCTTGACCACGCCCATCGGGACGAGGCGGCTCACGACACGGGCGAGTCCGCCGCCCTCGGTGACCTTCACGACCTGGTCGACGTCCTTGTAGGCGCCGGGTGCCTCTTCGGTGATGCCATCCCGGCTCGCGGATTCCACGAGGATCCCCTGCCGGCGAAGGCGCTCCTTGACCTCGTTGTACTGGAACCGGCGGGAGGCCGCCGTCCGTGAGAGCAACCGGCCGGCCCCGTGGCAGGCGGATCCGAAGGAGCGCTCCAGGCTCGTCGCCATTCCGGCGAGGACGTAGCTCGCGGTCCCCATGTCGCCGGGGATGAGGACCGGCTGGTCGGGGAAGGACCGTGTCGCCCCCTTCCGGTGGACGAGCACCGTCCGGCGCTGCCCGTCGACCTGGTGCTCCTCGATCTTCGCCATGTTGTGGGAGAGGTCGTAAACCACCCGCATCTCCATCTCGTCGGGGGTCCTTCCCAGGACCTCCTGGAAGCTCTCCCGCACCCAGTGGGTGATGATCTGGCGGTTCGCCCAGGCGAAGTTCGCCGCCGCGGCCATGGCCTTGAGATAGTCCTGGCCTTCCGGGGAGGAGATCGGGGCGGAGGAGAGCTGCCGGTCGATCAGCTTCTCGCCGTGGCGCTGGAGCGCCTCGTCCATGCGTGCAATGTAATCGGTGCCGACCTGGTGGCCCAGACCGCGCGAGCCCGTGTGGAGCATGATCACGACCTGGTGCTCCTGGAGGCCGAGCTTCCGGGCCATCTCCGCGTCGCCGAGCGACGCGACCTCCTGCACCTCGAGGAAATGGTTGCCCGATCCGAGCGTGCCGAGCTGCTTCGCGCCGCGCTCATGGGCATGCGCGCTCACGAGCGAGGGCTCGGCCGACGCGAGCCGTCCCTCCTCCTCCTGGTGCTGGGGGTCCTGCGGCCATCCGTACCCCTGCTCGACCGCCCAGGCGGCTCCGCCGCGCAGCACGGCGTCCACGCCGGAGGAGTCGAGCTTGACCGGACCGTGGCTCCCCACCCCGCTCGGGACGTGCCGGGAGAGCGATTTGACCAGGCGGGACAGGCTCGGGCGCAGCGCCTCGGCCGTCAGGTTGGTGGCGATGAGCCGCACCCCGCAGTTGATGTCGTACCCGATGCCGCCGGGAGAGACCACCCCCTCCGTGAGATCGAAGGCCGCGACGCCGCCCACCGGGAAGCCGTACCCGAAATGGATGTCGGGCATGGCCAGGGCGTCCCCGACGATCCCCCCCAGCGTGGCGACGTTGGCGAGCTGCTCGAGGGAGGCGTCCCCCCGGGACGCCTCGAGGAGGGCGGTGTTGGAGAAGAGCACCCCGTCGGTGCGCATCCCCGGGACCGTGCCCTTGGGCACGCGGTAGCGGTACTCATCGATGGGGATGGGATGGATGACCAGTCCTGATGGCATGTTCGGCCGGGAGGACCCAGTAAGCCGGAACCCCTAAAAGGTTGGGGACACGGCGCGCCGAGCCGAACAAGGCTTATCCGCCGGGGTATTCTCCCCGCCCGGCATGTCCGAACCCGAGTGGCTCCTGCGTCTCAAGAAGATGGACGAACAGGCCGAGCTCGGGGGCGGCCGGGAGCGGATCGAGGCCCAGCACAAGCGGGGCAAGCTCACCGCGCGAGAGCGGCTCCGGCGCCTGCTCGACCCCGACACCTTCCAGGAACTCGACAAGTTCGTGACCCACCGGGTCACCGAGTTCGGGATGGAGAAGAACACCCCGTTGGGGGACGGGGTCGTCACGGGCTTCGGGAAGGTGAACGGGAGGCTCGTCTACGTCTTCTCCCAGGACTTCACCGTCTTCGGCGGCTCGCTCGGGGAGGCCTTCGGCAAGAAGGTCACCAAGGTGATGGATCTCGCGATGAAGGCGGGGGCGCCCATCGTCGGCCTCAACGACTCGGGCGGGGCGCGCATCCAGGAGGGGGTGGTGAGCCTCGCGGCCTACAGTGAGATCTTCTTCCGGAACACGATCGCGTCGGGCGTGATCCCCCAGATCAGCGTCATCCTCGGCCCCTCGGCAGGAGGGGCCGTCTATTCCCCCGCGCTGACCGACCTCGTGCTCATGGTGAAGGGCACGAGCAACATGTTCATCACGGGCCCCGATGTGGTGAAGGCGGCCCTGGGGCAGGTCGTGGAGCCCCAGGAGCTCGGCGGCGCCGAGATCCACGCGTCCCGGAGCGGGGTCGCGCACTTCGTGGTCGACACCGAGGACGAGGTCTTCCTCATGGTCCGCCAGCTCCTCGCCTTCTTCCCCCAGAACAACGCGGAGCCCGCCCCGCGGGTGAAGCCGCGGGACGAGCCGGGCCGGGAGGACCCGTCGCTCCGGGAGGTGCTCCCGACCGACATCAACGCCGCCTACGACATGCGGGAGGTCGTGCGGCGCGTGGTCGACGACGGCGCCTACCTCGAGGTCCACGCGGCCTGGGCCCCGAACATCACCGTGGGCTTCGCGCGGCTGGACGGGTACCCCGTCGGCATCGTGGGCAACCAGCCCGAGCATCTCTCCGGCGCGATCGACATCGACAGCGCCGACAAGGCCGCGCGCTTCGTGCGCATGTGCGACGCGTTCAACATCCCCATCGTGACCTTCGTCGACGTCCCCGGCTACATGCCGGGGGTGGACCAGGAGCACGGCGGGATCATCCGGCACGGCTCGAAGATGCTCTTCGCCTACTGCGAGGCGACCGTCCCCAAGGTCACGCTCATCACGCGGAAGGCCTACGGGGGGGCCTACTGCGCCATGGGCTCGAAGTACAGCCGGGCCGACCTGAACTACGCCTGGCCCACGGCGGAGATCGCCGTCATGGGGCCCGAGGGGGCCGTGAACATCATCTTCACCAAGGAGCTCCAGAGGTCGCAGGACGGCGCCCAGGAGCGGGCCCGCCTGATCGGGGAGTACCGGGAGAAGTTCGCGAACCCCTACGTGGCCGCGAGCCGGGGGATCATCGACGCCGTCATCGACCCGGCGGTCACCCGACCCACGCTCATCGCGGCGCTCGCCTCGCTCCGCGACAAGACGGAGTTCCGGCCGTCCAAGAAGCACGGCAACATCCCCCTGTAGGGAACCCCGATGCTGCGGAAGGTCCTCATTGCGAACCGGGGGGAGATCGCCCTCCGGGTCCTGCGCTCCGCCCGGCGCTTGGGGATCCGCACCGTGGGCGTCTACTCCGACGCCGACCGGAAGCAGCCGCACGTGGCGCTCTGCGATGAGTCGGTCCGGATCGGGGGCCCCCTGCCGGCCGAGAGCTACCTCAACGGGCCCGCCCTCATCGGGGCCGCCCGGAGCACCGGGTGCGACTCGCTCCACCCCGGGTACGGGTTCCTCTCGGAGAACGCCTCCTTCGCCCGCGCCTGCGCCGCCGCGGGGATCAAGTTCGTGGGCCCCTCGGCCACGACCCTCGACACCACGGGCAACAAGATCGAGTGCAAGAGGCTGGCGCGCGAACAGGGCGTGCCGGTCATCCCGAGCTCCGTCGGCGCCCTCCACAGCGCGGAGGAGGCGGTGGAGCTCGCCGAGCGCTTCGGATATCCGGTGCTCCTCAAGTCGTCCTTCGGCGGGGGCGGGCGCGGGATCCGGGAGGCCCGGAACGCCCGGGAGACCTCCGAGGGCTTCGGCCGGGCGACGGAGGAGGCCCGGAACGCCTTCGGCCGGGCCGAGATCTACATCGAGAAGCTGATCCACCCCGCGCGCCACATCGAGGTGCAGATCCTCGCGGACGAGCAGGGGAACGCCGTCCACCTCGGGGAGCGCGAGTGCTCGATCCAGCGCCGGCACCAGAAGCTCATCGAGCTCACCCCGTCCCCCGCCGTCAACGATGCCCTCCGGGCCCGCCTCGGGGAGTACGCGCTCCGGGTCGCGCGGGCGGTCCAGTACACGAACTCGGGGACGGTGGAATTCCTCCTCGACGGGGAGGGGGACGTCTACTTCATGGAGGTCAATTCCCGGCTCCAGGTCGAGCACCCCATCACGGAGATGGTGACGGGGGTCG
Source organism: Thermoplasmata archaeon (assembly GCA_021790425.1). Lineage (GTDB taxonomy): Archaea > Thermoplasmatota > Thermoplasmata > Lutacidiplasmatales > UBA184 > JAJYEA01. Next base: position 4,248 of record JAJYEA010000049.1, read on the forward strand.
ACCTGGTGGCCGAGCAGCTCCGCGTCGCCTCGGGCGAGCCGATCTCCTTCTCGCAGAGCGAGGTCCACGCGAGGGGTTCGGCCTTCGAGGTGCGGGTCAATGCCGAGAACCCCCTCGTCGACTTTGCCCCCGACACGGGCACGGTGTCGGGCCTGCACCTCCCGGGGGGCACGGGGATCCGCGTCGACTCGGCCCTCTACGAGGGATGGACCGTGCCCGAGTACTACGACTCCCTCCTCGCCAAGCTCATCGCGTGGGGGAAGGACTTCGAGGAGGCCCGCGGGCGGCTCGAAGTGGCCCTCTCCGAGTTCGCCGTGCGCGGCATCGCGACCACGCTCCCGCTCTATCGGGAGATCGTCCGCGAGGAGCGCTTCCAGCGCTGGGACCTCTCCACGGACTACCTCGCCGACAGCCAGGTGGTCGAACGGCTCCGTCACCGCGAGCAGGCGGAGAAGCGGGGGCGCGCCGAGCGGGCCGCCACGGTCGCCGGGTACCTCTTCGCCCGGGGGCTCCACCGGACGGAACCGATCGAGGAGGGGCCGGGCACCCGCCGGACGCGAGGACCCGTGAGGTACTTCGATGCACTATAAGGTCCGCATCGGGGGCCGGGACGAGACCGTCGAGATCGTGGAGCAGGGAGCCACCACGCTGGCCCGGCTGGACGGCCGGGACCACCCGATCGCGCTGATCTCCCGCTCGGGCAACCGGTTCGAGTTCGAGATCGACGGGGTCCGTTCCGTCGTGGAGTTCCTCGAGGAGGGCCTCACCTCCGTGCGGCTCGAGGTCGATGGGGAGGAGTTTGCGGTCCAGCGGGTGCGCACCGCGGAGGAGGGAACGGGAGGCCGCGAGCTTCCCCCGATCGTGGAGGTCGCGTCCATCCTCCCGGGGAAGGTGGCGTCGGTCGTCGTCCGCCCGGGCGACCTTGTCCACGCCGGGGACCCGGTCGTGCTCATCGACTCGATGAAGATGGAGACCTCGATGCGGGCGGAGTACGACGGGACGGTGCAGGACATCCTGGTCGCCCCGGGCGAGGTGGTGCGGAAACGCCAACCGCTCGTCCGGATCCGCACGGGTTCCCCCGGGACACGATAACGGGACCCGGACCCCCGGGTCCAGCGGCGAAACCTACCGTTCGAGGAGGGCGAGCTCGCCGGAGAAGAACGACTCGGGCCCGCCCGGGGTGCTCAGGACGACCTCGCCGGACTCGCCGATCCCGAGGAGGATCCCCTTCACGCCGTCGACCGAGACCTCCTTCCCCACGCCCCAGAGGCGCTGGTTCAGCTCGGCACCGATGAGGGCGCGCTGCTCGGGTTCGGAGATCCGGAGGACCGCGCGCTCCACGGCCTCGAGCATGAGGTGGGAGAGCTCCGGGAGCTCGTGGCGGTGGCCGGTGACCTCGTCGAGGAACGCCGCCTGCCACTGGATCTCGGGCGGGAGCGGGACCGGGTGCACGTTGACGCCGAGCCCCACCACGGCGGTCGGGGCCCCGTGGCTGACGCTCAGCACGTCGGTGAGGACCCCGGCGACCTTCCGCATGCGGCCCTCCGCATCGATGGTCACCAGGTCGTTCGGCCACTTGACCATCAGGCCGGAGCCCGTGCCGTCCGAGAGCTGCCGGGCCAGCTCAAGCCCGATGGTGAGCGAGAGGAGGTGGAGGCCCATGGGGTCCGGGGCCACGACCACGGAGAGGTAGAGCCCCCCGGGAGGGGAGTGCCACGCGTGGATCCCCCGGCCCTTGCCCCGCGTCTGCATGGAGCTCAGCACCGCGATGCCGTCGGTGGCCCCCTCCTTGACGAGGGAGAGCGCGACCCGCTGGGTGGAGTCGATCTCCGAATAGTGGAGAATGTGCTTCACTTGCCCGCACTAGGGTCGAGGGGGCTATAAAGGACTTCCCCGAATTCCACCTAGCCCGAGTAGTAGGCGGCGTCGTAGGGTTCCGGCTTCAGGCCACGCCGCGTCCGGACCTCGCCCACGATCTTGGTCTGGAGCTCCTCCGGGAGCTTGGCGAATCCCATGGACTCCGTCGACCAGAGCACCTTCCCGGCGGTCGCGGAGCGCAGGTCGCTCGCGAAGCCGAACAGCTCGGCGACGGGTACCTTGGCGACGATCGTGTTCAGGTCTCCGACCTGGGTCATGTCGAGGATCTCACCGCGCCGGCGCTGGAGCTCCCGCGTGGCGGCCGACAGCACGTCCTGGGGGACGTTCACCGTGACCTTCGACAGGGGCTCGAGGAGCGAGCGGCCGGCCAGGCACATCGCACCGTAGATGGCCGAACGCATGGCGGGGATCGTCTGGCCGGGGCCCCGGTGGATGGAGTCCTCGTGGAGCTTGGCATCCATGAGCTTCACCTTGAGGCCGTAGCACTTCTCCCCGGCCAACGGACCGCGGTTGACGGCCTCCTTGAAGGCGTCGATGCAGAGGTCCATCGTCTCGTGGAGGTACTGGATACCCTTCGTGTCGTCGAAGAGGATGTTCGTCCCCTCGACGGCGGTGATGCCCTTCGCCTCGTCGCGGTCGATCCCGACCTCGACCAGCTTCGCGACCACGGACTTGATGTCCTTGAAGGACTTCCCCTGGTGGATCTCGCCATCCCGGACCGCGGCGACCACGGCATCGGGGAGCGGCTCGACCTGGACGTAGAAGCGGTTGTGCTTGTTCGGGGACTTCCCCTCGAAGGCTTCGGGGTTCTCCGCGGCGACGGTCTCGCGGTAGACCACGATCGGGTTCGAGGCGGAGATCTCCACGTGGTAGTCGTTCGTGATGCGGTACTGGGTGATCTCGAGGTGGAGCTCCCCCATCCCGGACAAGAGGTGCTCCCCGGTCTCGGTGTTGATCTCGACCCGGAGCGAGGCGTCCTCCTTCGCCACCTTCCGCATGACCTCGATGAGCTTGGGCAGGTCGCCCATGCGCTTCGGCTCGATGGCGACGGTGACCACCGGTTCCGAGACGTGACGGATCTCCTCGAACTCCACCATGTCGGGCGAGGTGGAGATCGTGGTCCCGACCGAGGCGTCGGAGAGCCCGATGACGGCGGCGATGTTGCCGGCCGGGACCTCCTCGACCATGAGCCGCTCGGGTCCCATGAAGAGGCTGACGTGCTGGACCTTGTTCTTGGTCTTCGTCCCGGTGAGGTTGACCTCCATCCCCTTGACGAGGCGCCCGGAGAAGACGCGGCCGGTGGCGATCTCCCCGGCGTTCTGGTCCATCGTGATGTCGGTGATCATGAAGGCGAGCGGGCCGGAGGGATCGGTCGCGATCATCGCCTTGCCCACGTCGGACTCGAGGGTCCCCTTCCAGATGTGGGGGATACGGTACTTCTGGGCGTCCGTCGGGGCCGGCAGGTGGCGGACGACCATGTCGAACACGACGTCGTTGATCTTGGCGCGCTGGGCGAGCTCCTTGGAGCGCCCGGTGGAGACGAGCTCGTTGATGTCCTTGAACGTCGTCCCCGTCTTCTGCATGTACGGGAAGCTGATGGCCCAGTTCTCGTACCCGCTCCCGAAGGCCACGGACCCGTTCTCGACCTTGACCTGCCAGGCGTTGACGAACTCCTCCGGCGCCATGCGGCGGATGAGCTCGTTGACCTCGGAGATGATCGAGATGAAGCGCTTCTGCATGAGCTCGGTCGTGAGCTTGAGCTCCTTGATGGCCCGGTCGACCTTGTTGATGAAGAGGACCGGCTTGACCTTCTCGCGGAGGGCCTGCCGGAGCACGGTCTCCGTCTGGGCCATGACGCCCTCGACGGCGCAGACGACCACGACGGCCCCGTCGACCGCGCGCATCGCACGGGTGACGTCCCCGCCGAAGTCCACGTGGCCCGGGGTATCGATCAGGTTGATGAGGTACTGGTCACCGGCGAACTCGTGCACGATCGTGACATCGGCGTTGTTGATGGTGAGGAGACGCGCCTGCTCCTGCTCGTCGAAGTTGAGGTAGAGCTGCTTTCCGGCGAGCTCGTTCGAGATCATCCCCGCCGCGGCGAGCAGGTTGTCCGAGAGGGTCGTCTTCCCGTGGTGGATGTGGGCGACGATACCGATGTTCCGGATCTTCTCCCGGTGGTGCATCATGTCGGGAATGGCCTTCGCGAGTTCGCTTCGGATGTGTCCCATGGGTAGTACCTATGATGTGCGGGCCCTAACGGGCGGACTGCGCGATGCGCTCGACCTCTTCCTTCTTCGCCACGGCGAAGGACCCCATGTCGGCCTTGCTGGCGAGGAGGATCTCGTTCGCCAGGGCCTTCGGGAGCGTGGTCTTGGGCTTCTTGGCCGCCGTCAGGGCGCCCATGGCGAGGTTGCGGACCGCGACGCTCAACCGGCGCGAGGGGGCGGTGTCGACCGCGCGGGGCACGGAGATCCCCCCGAACTGGAGCCGGGTGACCATCTCGCGCGGGGCGGCGTTCTCGACCGCGTTGATAAGGAGCTGGAGGGGGTTCTGGTCGGGCTGGGTGCGCGCCAGGATCTCGAGGGCATCCCGGACGACATGGAGCGCCCGGGACTTCTTGCCCGTGAGCTTGCCGCCCTTCATCAGGTCGTTGGCCAGGCGCTCGACCAGGTGCATCTTCGCCTTGGCGAACGAGTGACCGACCAGTCGGCCCTCCGAGTGGGGGACGAAGACCGGGTCGACGTAGATGTGTCCCTTGAGGGAGGGGTCGTGGACCTCGAGGCCCTCGAACTTGAACCGCTGGAAGAGCGGGGGGAAGAGGGCCTGGGGTCCCGGGGTGGCCTTGGCCTCCGTCTTGGGCGCGGCCTCGGTGGAGGGCGGGGGGGCGGGCGCTTCCTCGCTCATCGTTGCGGCTTCTCCTTGCGGCCGTGGACCAGCTCGTTCAGCGACACGTTGTTGACCTTGATGACCTTGTACCGGACACCGGGGATGTCCCCGTAGGACCGGCCCATGCGGCCCCCGATCCCCTCGACGAGGACCTCGTCGTGCTCATCGATGAAGTTGATGGCGCCATCCCCGACGGCGAACGCGGTGATCTGGCGGCCGTTCTTGATGAGCTGGACCTTGACGCACTTGCGGATGGCGGAGTTGGGTTGCTTCGCCTCGACCCCCTTCTTTAGGAGGACGATCCCCCGGGCCTGAGGTGCGCCCTCGAGCGGGTCGGACCGCTCCTTGAGGTGCAGCATGCGTCGCTTGTAGTAGCGGTCGGACCAGCGTCGTATCTTGCGACGGGTCTCAAGATGCGAAGCCGTGAACGTACCTGGGGGAACCATGGCGGCGGGGGAACTTTGCTCCCATATAAAAGGGTTGCCTTTCCGAGAGTGGTGGGAGGTTCCGGAACGCCGGACAGAGCGCTCCGGGAAGGGGGGGCGCCGTCATTGGGGCGCCGCGTAGACCACGAGGTCCTCGGTCCAGGTCACGGTCGCCGGGTGGGGGTGCAGGTCCTGGAGGACGAGATAGAACGATTGGGGAGAGCCCGGGACGAAGATCCCGATGGAGCAGTGGGTGACGGTGCCGCACGTCCAGAAGTAGGCGGACGGGGGGGAGTCGGGCGAGTTCCCGAGGGCCCGGAGCTGCGAGGCGTTCACCACGTAGGCCCCGACCGTCACGTTGGACCGGAACGCCCCGTAGAAGGCCTCGTGGTCGGACCACCGGCCCGCGGCATAGATGACCGGGGCACCCGGCCCCACCGTGACGGCGGTGTTGCACGGCACGAGCGTGATCACCGATCCGGAGCCGCTGGGGACCGGAGGGGGGGGACAGGAACCGGCCGCCGGCTTTCCCAGGAGACCGAGGCCCCAGAGGAGGGCGAGGAGGACGACCGCGACGACCGCCACGAGCCCCAGGACCCGCCACCGGCGCCGGGCGGGAGATGGCGAGGGAGGGTCGTCCAGGATCATGCCCTCACAGAACCGACGAGTGGTTCATATGCCTTGTCGGGGGCCGGCCACCGGTCCGAGGGGCCGATGGGGCTGCCCAAATCTGAATCGGGATCCCGAGGTCCCAAACCTCGAAGGATGGACCAAACTACCCCACAGCCCCGTGCCCGAATTCACCGCGTCGAACGCGGCCCGCCATATCAGATTGATGGAGGGCGGCGAATCACCGCGCGCGGACGACCTTGATCCGGCGTCCCGCGAGGCAGACCTTCTCCTCCACGATGCCTTCGATCGTGAAGCGCGAGCGGCCGCCCAGGGTGGGTCCCGCGCAGTCCTCCCAGTGCGGGCAGTCGAGGTGACGGCAAGGGTAGCGTCCCACCTCGACGGTCGCCCCCTCCACCACGCCCGCTCCGTCGACGACGAGGGCGCGGGGCAGGGGTTCGACCTCCACCACGCAGGCCTCGGTCTCCTGGAGGGCGCAGGGGTGACGGACCCCCCGGACCGTCTTCACCTCGTAGCGGTGGCCCGCGTCGAGGGAGAGACAGGCGTTGCGGAACCGGCAGGGACCGCAGACGGGCGCGGCGCCGAGATAGGTCATCCGGAACCCGGGCTTCGCCTGCTGGGCCGAGAGGAGGGTGATGGCGGCCATCCTAGGCCACCCCCGTCAGCTGGACCAGGCGCTCGGCGGCCTCCCGGGTGAGGCCGCTCGTGCCGAGGATCGTGTAGCGTTCGGGGCGGAGCGTGTGCGCGTTCACCAGCGCGGTCACGACCTCCTCGGGGGTCACCCCGAGCGCCTGGGCCGTGGTCGGCGCCCCCAGCTGGTCGAGGGCATCTCGGATCGCTCGCCAATTCCCGCCGTGCAGATAGGTCATCATGATCGTTCCCACTCCCACCATCTCCCCGTGCATCGCGTTGAGCGGACGGATCCGCTCGAGTGCATGGGCGAAGAGATGCTCGGACCCGGAGGACGGGCGTGAGTTGCCCGCCACGCTCATCGAGATCCCGCTCATGATGATGGGACGGATGGCGATCCACACCCCTTCCTCCTGACCGGGCTTGATCATCGGGACGTGTTCCAGGATCTCGCGGGCCGCATACTCCGCGAGCGCCGCGGCCGTGCTCGAGAACTCCTCGTTGTGGAGGCGCTGCGCGAGCTTCCAGTCCATGACCGCGGTCGTGTTCGAGATCACGTCCGCGCACCCGGCCACCAGGAAGCGGTACGGGGCCTTCAGGATGACCTCGGTGTCCGCCACGACCGCGTCGGGCACCGCCGCTTCCACGGAGAAGGCCTCCCGCTCCCCCTTGATCGAGGCCCGCGGGGAGGAGATCCCGTCGTGCGCCGCCGACGTGGGGACCGACACGTAGGGGATGCGAAGCTTGGCGGAGACCATCTTGGCGACATCGATCCGGCTCCCTCCGCCCACGGCGGCGAGGAACCGGGCGCCCCACGGGCGGATCTCGGAGACGAGCCGGTCCACCTCGGCGAGCGTCGGGTCTCCTGCCACCCAGAGGCGGGACTCGAACCCCTCCTTCCGGAGGAGCTCCTCGACCCGCCGGCCGGCGATCTCGACCGTCTGGGGCCCGGTGATCACCGCGCCCCGGGAGGAGAACCCGAGGTTGGAGCAGACCTCGGCGACACGGCCGATCACCCCGTGGCCCGCGAGCACGACGCGGGGAAAGACCATCGAACGGGTCTTTTCGAAAGGGACCGAGGTGCCGCCGTCCGGGACCATTACGTCCCTCGGGTAGAGCGACGCTTATAAGGCGTTTCCGTCGGAGAGGCCCAGCGGCAGGCCCGGCGAGACCCAGCGATGGCCCGGTCCGGACCCGGGCGGGGATCGATCCCTAGTGCCCCCGGGGTGCCTGCCCCCCGGGAGGGGACCCGGGGCAGGTGGCTCCCGGGACCGGCGAGGCGGGATCGGTCAGGGGCGGTGTCGCCGCCCCCTCCCTACTGCGCGGGCGGGTACTGGGGTTGGGGCTGGGGCTGCTTGGGCTTCCTCGTGGCCACCACGATGAGCGCCACGGCAAGGACGGCGATGGCCGCGATCGCGAGGTACTCCCAGACCGGGGTCCCGGATCCCGAACCCGCTCCGCTCGAGCAGTCCGCCGAGGGCTGGACCGTGACGTTAGCGTAGCCCTGGCCGGTGTGTCCGGCGCTGTCCGTCACGAGCACGGTAACGGGGTAGGTCCCGCCGTTCTGGTAGGTGTGGCTGGTGCTCGCACCGGTTCCCTGGACACTGTCACCGAAGTTCCACGCGTAGCTGGAGTACGACCCCGTGCCGCCGGAGGTGACCGCGGTGAACGTCACCGTGGACGGAGCGCAGGTGACCGGCTGGCTCGTGCTGACCGACACGGAGAGGACCACCTTGTTGACCGGCGGGGCCTTCACGGCGATCTTGGCGAGCGTGTAGGTCGCAGAGTGCGTGTCTTGGTCGGTCACCGTGACGGACGGCGTGAAGTTGCCCGCCGCCTGGTAGGTGTACGACGGCGACTGCGCGGTGCTCGTGTTCCCGTCGCCGAAGGCCCAGGTGTACGAGTACGACCCGTAGCCGTCAATGCCGGAGGCCGTGAAGCTGGCCGTGATCGGGGCCGTGGTGCCCGTGTAGCTGTCCGAGGCCGTGACGCCCAGCACCGAGACCGGCGCGGAGTTCGAGACGAGGTTCGGCCCGGAGACCGTAGCGGAAACGTTGACCCATCCCGTGGCACCGCTCGTGCCGGGCGTGAACGTCGCGGTGGCGCCCGAGGGAGAGAGGGTGCCGATCGAGCTTGGGGAGACCGTCCAGGTGTAGGTGCCGCCCGACATGGCGTTCCCGTACTGGTCCAGCGCCTGGGCCGTGAAGGTCGTGGCGGCGCCCGAGACCGTGTAGAGCGACGTGGGGGTCATGGACACCGACGTGAGCGTCGGCGCCGCGGCGGAGACCGTGAACGAGGTCGTGCCCGAGGTCGAGCGCGGCGGGGTCGCCGAGTCGTGGACGGAGACCGTCACCGAGTAGGTGCCGGTGACCGAGGTGCTGCAGGTGATCGTGCTCGCATTGGCGCTCGGGCACGAGGCGGGAAGACCCGAGTACACGTAGGTGAGCGGTCCCGCGCCCCCCGACGTGACGACTGTGAGGGTGGTGGACGACCCCGCGGAAACCGTCGACGGGCTCGCGGCGAACGAGGTGATGCTCGGTCCCGGCGGGAGCGTTGGGTTCACCGTGAACGTGGTGGTCGACGCGACGGTGTTGTGCGGTGAGGCCGAGTCCGAGACGGTCGCGGTGATCGTGAACGGCCCGCCCGCCGCGCCCGGCGTACAGGTGATCTTGCTCGCGTTCGTAGTTGCGCAAGGCGGGGGAAGTCCCGTGTAGATGTAGCTCAGCGGTCCCACCCCG
>JAJYEA010000050.1 GCA_021790425.1 Thermoplasmata archaeon
CAGCACCGATCCCCTGGTCTACCCCACGATCGGGGTGGGGGGAGGTCTCGGTTTCCAGGCCGGGTTCTCGAACGGGCAGTACGAGCTCCCCTTCTCCGGACCGCTCTCGAACACGACCTATCTCGCAATCGCGACCGAGCTCGTCACCGGGAACCTCTCCTCCGATCTCGGCGGGAAGCTCGCGGTCCTCCACGTGCGCTACGTGGCGGTGACGGGGAACTCCACGGGCCTCTTCCCGGCGTTCCTTCCGGGGCCGATGCTCCGGGAGACGATGGTCTTCGGTGCCCCGGTGTGGCACGAGGGACCGGACTACATCATTCCCGTGCTTCCCGCCTGACCGGGAGGGGAGGAGCCCGCCGGGGACTCAGCCCCCGACCCGGGCGTGGATCTCGAAGATCCTCCGGGCGGCCACGTCCCAGGAGAGCTCCTGCTCGGCCACCCGGCGGGCCGTCTGGCCCAGCTGGAGCCGGCGTCCGGGGTCCCGCGCCAGGGCGACCAGGGCCGCGGCGCCCTCCTCCGGGGTCTTCACGATGGCCCCGCCCCGCTCCCCGGCGGCTCCCAGGTAGTGCAGGTGCGCCGGGATCCGGCTCGCCACGGTCGGGATCCCGGCCGACATGTAGAGCGGGATCTTCCCGCTCCCCTCGAGGGCCGACGTCTTCCAGGTGATCCCGATGTCGCAGGCCTCCAGCGCGGACGGGACCTGCTCGAAGGGGAGCCCCCCCGGGAAGCGCACGTGCTTTTCCAGTCCGAGCCGCTCGACCTCCGCGAGATACCGGTCCAGGGAGAACCGCTGGGCGGCGACCCCCCACACCACGAACCGCAGGGAAGGGACCTCGCGGATCATCTCCGGGGCCTGCGCGAGGAGGTCGTCGATCCCCTGCTGCGGGGAGATCCCGCCGATGTAGACCGCGACCACGTCGTCGTCCGAGAACCCGAGGGACCTACGCCAACGCCGGCCCTCCTCCGACAGGGAAGCGGAGCGGGGGGTGAAGAGGGGCACGTCGACCCCGTCCGGCACGAGGTGCAGGCGGTCCCGGGGGAGGTGCCCCCGTTCGGTCATGGCCTCGTAGAGCCCGGCGGAGCTGACGATCACCTCGCCCGCCGTGCGCTCCAGGAACCCCTCGAAGCGCCGCGCGAGCCGGTGGACCGGCCCGTGGGCGAGCGCGGGGACGGTGCGGCCCGCCTCCTCGACGAACGATCCCTCGAGGTCGACCACGAACCGCTGGTCCCGGAGCGCCCGGACGATCCCTCCGAGGAACGCGCCCTCGTGGAGGTGCACGTGCCAGGGCGAGCGCGAGGAGCCCTGGCGGAGCAGGAGGCGGAGGAGCTCCGTGTCATACACCGTGCGGATGGGATTCATCCCGATGCCCATGCGACGGGAGGAACGCCGGGGCCGCCGGATGTCGACACCGGGCAGGTCCCTACCGCTCGGATAGGTGAGCACCCGGGAGGGCCGCCCGGCGCGGAGGAAGGCGCGGACCTCTCCGAGCACGCGGTAGCTGCACCCGCCCTCGGTGAAGAACGGGGTCGGGGCCACCACCGTGATCGACGGATCGCGTGCCATCAGGGACCCGGGGAAGGATCGGGAGGGCCGGTCGAAGGTTCACGAGGGGGAGGGTCCTCCTCTTCGGACGCGCCCCGTGGGGGCGGCGCGGGGGGAGGACTCGCGGCCGTGAGCGCCTCGGCATCGGGGTCCGGGCCCGGCCCCGTGGGTTCGTCCGCCCCCGGCGCGGGGGACTCCGGGTCCTGCTCTCCCCATCGCAACAGGACGAACGCCCCGAGCACGGTGAGGAGGGAGATGACCGCCATCTCCCAGAGGTAGGTCGTCTGCTGCGCGGCGATCCCGGAGAGGGACGGTCCCGGGGTGAGCGCCACCGTCCCGTTGGAGGCGACGGTGGACTCCCAGTACCCGTTCATGGTGCCGGGGACCCACAGCGAGAGGATCAGGACCTGGGGCCAGAGGTGCAGGGTGGTGGGGGCGGTGTAGTTCGCGAGGGGGAAGTTGTTCGCCTCGACGTAGGAACCCGCGGGGCCCGTCACCGTGACCGTGATCATCCGCGGGAGGATCGACCAGGAGACCCGGTCGGAACAGGCGTCCACGACACCGAGGTACCGGGGTGCCAGGCTGGCCCCGATGGCGCCCGGGCAGGAGATGTTGGTGAACGACCCCAGCACGAGGAGCGTGCGCGGGTCCACGATGTCGGTCGTGTTCGCCCGCTCCCGGGAGATGGCGACGGCCCCCATCGCGGGGGCCGCGTCCAACGACGTGACGCCCGGGCCGACGAAGAAGGCCCCGGCGATGTACGGGGTGGTCCCGTTCGTCAGGTTCACACGATAGACGAGACCCCCCCACCAGGCCGCGACCAGTCCCCCGTCGGCGAACGCGACGAGGGACGGCGCGAACGTGGCGTTCCAGGTCCCGATGGTGGCACCGTTGCGGTCGTCCACGATGAGCAGGGAGTCGTTGAACGGCTCGGCGGCGAAGAGCCGGTGCGAGACGGGGTCCACGGCCAGGCTCGTCACCGGGGCGCTCAGGTTCATCCGCCACTGGACCGCCCAGCCCGTACCGTTCCGCAGCGGGAGCAGGCCCGTGAGGGAGAGGGAGCTGTTCGCGGCGACGAACACGCCGGAGGTACGGTTGTCGGCCGCGAAGGAGAAGGGGCCGCGCCCCACGTTCAGCAGGTCCGGGGAACCCCCGCGCAGGGGATAGGCCACCACCTGCGGGGTGACGGCGCTCCCCACCCAGAGGTACCCCTCGAGGACCCGGAGCGAGGAGACCCCCGCAAAGGGGGTGACGATCATCCCCGTCGTGCCGTTCACGCTCACGAGCACCACCTGGGACGAGCGGTTCGACCCGATGTAGAGGGTCCCGTTGTCATCGGCGGAACAGGTGGGCGGGGATGCGAGGGGCGTCGAGCTCGAGGGGGTGAGGTCGAGGGAAGGCGGAGCGCCCGCCTCCAGCACGACCACCCAGTCGTACGTGTAGGGATTGCCGAAGCTCCGGACGGGGTGGAAATGGGTGGAGACGTACCCGTTCAGCAGGGGGGAATGGTCGAGGACGACGGTGGTGACGTACCCTTCCACGAACCAGTGGAGGTGCGTGGCGTTCCAGTCCGCCATCAACCCTTCCGTGGATGGAAGGAACCCCGGCGGGGCCGTGGGATAGGGGGACTCGTTGCTCGCGCCGGGAGGGATCGGCTGGGCGTCCACCCCCGCCCCAGCGTTGAGCCCGAAATAGTCGAGGTAGGGATCGATGTACTGGGCGATGTTCGGGGTGATGGTGCGGCCGGCGGCCCCGGCGAAGAGGGTGTCGAACGTGAAGATCGTGTCGTTCGGCCGCATGGCGCCGTGGAGGTAGCTCCCGACCTCCTGCACCTCGCTCGGCGGGTAGCGGTAGATCGTGTAGGCGTGGATGGTGCTGCCGCTCGCCCCGTTCTCGGGGCTCGTGGGGCCGATCATCCACACGGAGACCAGCGCGGAGGACAGCACCAGCAGGAGGATGAGGAGGAGCGGGAAGGAGTACCGGGAGAGTTCGGAGGAGAGACGGTCCCCGGCCGCGGTGACGGAGGCGGTCACGGGCGTGGCGGCGGGTGCGGACCCCTTCCGGGGGACGAGCGTCGCGAACCAGAGGCCGGCGAGCAGGGCCAGCGGGGCAAGGCCGTCCCCCGAGTAGCTGGCGAAGGGCTGGGTCCGCGCCAGGAAGTCCAGCCCCAGGAAGGCGACCGGCCAGCCCGCGACCAGGAGGAAGAGGTCCCAGCGGACCACCGGGCCCTCGCCCGTCGGGCTCAGCTCCTTCCATACCAGGGCGGTGAAGATCCCGGCCGTCAGGAGGATCAGGGGGACCAGGTTGGGGGTGAGGTTCTCCGTGAGACCGTAGTCCACGACGAGGGGATAGGTGACGAGCAGGGCGTACACCGGCACCGCGACCCCCATCGTCACGAGGTTGGCCAGGCGCGCCGGGCCGCGCTCGTGCAGGACATGGAGCGCGAGGGCGAGCGGGAGGAGGAAGAACGTCGGGGCCACGATGAGGAGATAGCCCAGGATCCCGATCCGGTAGGAGAGGGGGATCACCAGCTGGGCGTACGTGGAGGAGTAGTCGAAGAACCCCGTGAGCGCCCACGAGGGAGAGGTGAGGGTGGCCACGACCGCGAAGAACCCCACGACGACGACCACCCCGGGCGCGAAGCAGACGACCGCCTGGCGGATCCGGTGGGCCCACCCCCTCTCCGTGTAGAGGATCCACAGGAGCCAGACGAAGGCCACGGCGAACGCGCTCCGCCGCGAGAGGATGGCGAGGCCCAGCAGGAGCCCCGAGAGGGGAAGGTTCCACGCCGCGCTCTGCCACCGGTCGCGCAGGAGGAAGTAGAGGCTGAGCGCGACGAAGAACGCCGCGATGGGCTCCTCGTCGACCATCGTCCCCTGCGTGGCCGCGATCGGGGAGAGGAGGTAGATGGCGGCCGTGGCGACCCCGGCGACCTCCCCGTGACGCGTGGCGAGCCTGCGGGCGAGGAGGGCGAGGGTCAGGGCCGCGCCCAGGTTCACCAGCACGATGACCGCGCGGCCCGCCTCGAGCCCGGCGCCGGCCAGCGCGATGGCCGGGACCAGGATGTACTGGTTGACCGGTTCGGGACGGGCCGGGAACGTGACGAGCGGTATCCCGCCGTGGTCGACCGCGAGCGCGGCCTGAAGGTACTGCCCCTCTCCGCTGTCCCCCCACTGGGACATCGCGACGGCCGCCTGGAGTCCTCCTCCGAGCACGAGCACGACGAGGAGGATCGGGAGGAAGCCGCGACGGGACCTCGGCAGGGCGGCCCGCGAGGGAGCGCGCTCGGGGCGATGGCGCGGCGATGCCCGGGAATGCCCGCTCGTCATGGGGTCATGGGGGCGATGCCCCCTCCTCGCTCCGCCGGTCCTCCTCCTCGGGAGGGCGGAACGTCCACGGCTCTTCCGGAACCCCCAGGAAGAGCAGGTAGACCCCCCCGATCAGGAACGCGACACCGGCGACGACGACCTCCATCGCGAAGCCCTGCCGGAGGGAGTGGACGCCCGCGATGGAGGGTCCGGGAGGGACCTCGACCGTGGCGTCGGCGCCATAGAAAGTGATCTTCTGGACCCCGGGAAGATGGCCCGGCGCGTTGAGGGTGAGCACGACCGTCTCGGGCCACAGCGCGATGCGCGCGCTCCCGTTGGGGAGGGCGAGGGTCGCCAACGGGTTGCCGTTGAGCGTCACGTTCGAGCCGGGGGGGCCGGCGATGGTCAGCCAGTGCGGGCTCGGGAGCGTCCCGAGGAGGAGCTGGTTCTGGCAGGGATCGAGCATCGCCACCACGCCGGTCGAGTCGTCCCAGGAGATCCCCGTGCTGCAGTTGAGGCTCGCGAAGGTCCCGAGGCGGAGGAGCGTGCCGGCCTGGAGGATCGTGATGTTCGAACCCGTCGGGACGGCGATCGCATCCCAGGAGGGCAGGGCCGCCTCCTGCATGAGCGTGCCACCGGCCACGAAGGAGAGGGCGACCGAGGTGACGATGCCGGCCGTCACGTTGAGACGATAGACCGTCCCGTGGCCCCACCAGGTCGCGTCGAGCCCTCCGTCCGCGTAGTCGAGGGCGTACGGGGAGAAGGGGACCAGCCGGACGGCGAGCGTGGCGCCGGTCGTCTCGTTCAAGCTCTCGATCGAATTCTCGAAGGGGAGGCTCGCGAAGACCGCGTGATCGTTCGGGTCGACGGCGAGCCCCTCGATCGCGGTCCCCGTCCCCGAGGTCCAGAGCACCTTCCACGGACTGCTCCCGTTCGCCATGCCGAGGGCGGTGACCACCCCGCTCCCGAAGCTCGCGACGAACATGCGCCCCGACGTGGTGTCGGCGCTGAACGCGGAGGGGCTCTGGCCCACCGTGACGGTCTGGGTGGGGCTGCCGTTCAGGGGAATGATCTCGACGATCGGCTGCTGGGCGCTCGCGACCCAGAGATCGCCGAAGTGCACGTCGACCAGACGGGCGCCCACGAAGGCCAGCGGGAGGGAGCCCGTGCTGCCGTTGTCGCGGACCCACGTCACGTTGCTGGCCCCGAACGAGACCACGTAGGTCGTGCCGTTCGCGCTCACGGCCGAGGCGGGGCGCGTGGTCAACGTCTGCGAGGTCCCGTTGACCATGCTGGACGGGAGGACGGGGCCGCGCTCCATCACGGTCACGAGGTCCATCGAGAGGGGGTCCCCGAAGGACCGGACGGGGTGGTAGAGCGTGGTGAAGTACCAGTGGAGGACGGGAGAGTAGCCGAGCGCCTGGTCGGTCAGGGGGCCGGTCACGAACCAGGTGAGGTTGGTCTGGTTCCAGAGGTTCATGAGACCGTCGACCGAGGGAAGATAACCCGAGGGAGAACCGGGGTAGGGTTGCGCCGAGAGCGGGAGGCCGTCGTGCAGGTAGATCACGTAGTCGTCGAGGTACTGCGCGATCTGCGGAGTGATCTGCAGGCCCGCGGGATCGAGATACCCCGTGTCGAAGGAGAAGATCGTCTGACCGTGGGCGACGTGCGTCCGCAGGTAGTCGCCCACCTGGACGATCTCGGCCGGCGGCAACCGGTAGATCGTGTGGGAGGGGAATCCGCTCACCCCGGGGACGTTGTTGGGGTTCGTCGGGCCGAGGACGAGTATCGCGACCAGCAGGGAGGAGACCACGAGCAAGACCACGACCGTGACGGACGCGATGGTCCCGGAGGCGCTCCGGAGACGCCGGGCCGCCCGCGCCGGGAACCGGCCTTCGTGCGGCGCGGCCGCCACCGTCCGTTCGGGTACGAGGGTGACGAACCAGAGGCCGAAGAGGATCGCGAGCGGGGCGAGCGCGTCCGAGAAGTAGACCCCGAACACCTCCGCGCGTGCGAAGAAGTCGAGAGCGAGGATCGCCAGCGCCCATCCGGCGACGAGCAGGAAGTACCGCCCCAGGACGGGAGTGCGCGGGTCCGTGGACATCGCCTCCCGCACCACCATGGCGAGCCAGAAGGCGAGCGTGACCTCGAGCAGGGGGTTCACCCAGGGCGTCAGGATCTGTCCCAGGCCCCATTGGGCGAAGAAGGGGTAGGTTGCGAAGAGCACGGCGACCGCCGACACCGAGAGCACGGTCGCCATCTGGACCAAAATGGAGTGCCCCCGGGCCCGGAGCATGCGCAGGCCGATCACGATCGGGGCGAGGAAGAGGGGTGCGGCGAGCAGCATCATGTAGGCCACGACCCCCAGACGGCCGTTCACCGACGGCACGTACTCGATGGCGGCCGTCGGCACCGTCACCGAAAGGATCACCCAGGTGAAGGAGGTCTTCCAGGCCACGTAGGCGAGGAACCCGCCCACGATGGCAACCCCCGGGGCCAGGCACCGGACGGTCTCGACCACCCGGCGCCGCCAGGTCCGCTGGGAGTAGAGGAGCCAGGCCAGCCAGACCACGCCGACCGCCACCGCGCTGCGGCGGGAGAGGATCGCAATGCCCAGGAGGAGTCCCGAGATCGGGTAGTTCCAGGCGGAGGGACGCCAGTTCTGCCGGAGGAGCAGGAGGAGGCTCGCGACCAGGAACATCGCGGTGACGGGCTCCTCGAGGACCACGGGACCCTGGGTCGCCGCCCAGGGCACCAGGAGATACGCGGCCGCCGCGGCGGGTCCGGCCAGCTGCCCCCGGTTCGTCGCGAGGCGGCGGGTCAGGAGTGCGATGAGGGTGGCGGTGATCAGGTTCGTCGCGACCATGACGGCCCGTCCGGTCGCCACCCCCGGCCCGAAGAGGTAGATGGCGGGCACGAGGAGCAATGGGAGCACGGGTTCGGGGCGGGCCGCGAAGTCGAGCAGCGGGATCGAGCCGTGGGACAGCGCGAGGCCCGCCTGCAGGTAGGCCCCCTCGTCGTCCATGGCCCAGAGCGAGGTGGCGATGAACCCCTGGAGCGCGGCCCCCGCCGCGAGGATGATCGCGAGGAGCACCGTGAACCGGTCCAGCGCGAGCCATCCGAACGCCCCGGCCCCTGGGTGGGTCTCCTCCTTCGTCGGCCCCCCGGGGGGAACCGTCGTGCCGGGGGTGCCCGTGACCGGATTGGAGGACGGCTTCCCTGCGATGGACCTGCCCAACCGTCTCACCCGAGTGCTGTCGTCTTCCGGGGTTGCACGTTCACGAGAGAAGAGTAGAGCGCGCCTCTTCTTAAGACGCTTGACACCCTCCCGCGCCGGGGAAAGGTCTCTCCCCTCCCGTCCCAGGTCAGCACCTTCGACCGGATCGCCCGCCTCGACGTCCACCCGCCCCCGGGGGACCGTCCTACGCTCCCGCAGAGAAGCTCACGGTGACGCCTTCTCGTCCCGTACCGAAGGCCCGGGGGATGGACCCGCCGAGGTCGATGCCCCACGGTCCGGGGGCGCATCACCGTCGATGGGCGGGGAGGGGTAGAGGAAGAGGTTGAGGGCCACGAAGGCAATGACGGAAAGCACCGAGACCTCGACCAGGAACCAGAACTGTATCGGTCCGAGCGCCGAGATCTCGGGTCCCAGCTCCACGGTAACGGAAGCACTCGTCTGTCCGGGCGCTACCGCGGTGGTCTGCTCGCCCGGGATGTACCCCGGGGCCGCGACACCGAAGTAGTATACCCCCGGCCAGACCTGGAGATGCTGCGTGCCGAGCGGGACCCCGTTGAACGTCAGCGAGGAGCCCGGGGGCGCGTGCACGGTCACGGAGGCGGGGGACGGGAGCCCCACGAGCGCCAGCCGCTGGGGCTTGGCCACGGACTCGAGCAAGACCGGGGTCGCGCCTCGGAAGACGAAGTCGTTGAGCTGGACGTGCGTGCTGAAGTTGCCGACGGGGACGAGGGTGTTTCCATCCACGGCGACGAGATTGGAGAAGTTGCCCCCGTTCGCCGGGACCATGCTCAGCACGTCGTGCGTGCCCGGGAAGGTCATCAACGGAGGGAGCGCGGAGGCCGATGGGTCCTCCCGGACGAGGCTCCACGAGGTGGTGTTCCAGGCGCTGAGGCCGCCCGAGGCGTTCGCGCCGACGACCTCGCCCGGGAGGGCCACCAGCGAGGTCAACCCCGGCTGCAGTTGCATCGAGGAGACCTCGTGTCCGTTCGTCGGGTTCAGCAGGAAGGCGCTCGGACTGTCCAGGCAGGTGACCAGGAGCCCGGAGGGGGATGCGAGCAGGACGCTGAGGGACGGCGTGCACGCCACTGTCTGGTTCCAGGCGGGGATCCCTTGGGCGTCGAAGGCCGCTACCAGATGCTGGGCCGGAGAGAGGACGTAGACCTCGCCGGTGACCGCGTTGGGCACCGGGTCGACGGCCGCGAAGAGGCCGGTCGCAACGAACTGGAACGTGTCGCTCCGGAGTGAGAAGAGTCCGAGCTTCCCGGAGACGGCCGGCTGCACCCAGACCGACCCGTTGCCGGCGGCCACCTGGGCGATGGACCCTACCCCGCGCAGGTTCACCGCCGAGAAGGTGCCGTTGGGCGCGATCAGTCCCAGGTCTCCCGAAGCCAGCCCCGCGGCCACGAGGGTGCCCGTCGCCGGGTCGTAGGCCACCGTCGAGGGAGACCGCAGCGACGTCCAGTTCTCGACCCAATTCACGGACTGGGTCGTGGGCATCCGCCCCCTCTCCCAGATCGTGACCTGGGTCCCTTCCGGGGCATCCCCGAACATCTGCGCGGGGTGGAAGGTCGTCTCGAAGTACCATCCGACCATGGGTTGCAGGGCCATCATGCGCTCCGTGCGGGGCCCCTCCACGAGGAAGGAGAGACGGGATTGGTTCCAGAGCTTCACCAGTTGGGTGGCGGAGGGCATGAGGCCGAACGGGTCCGGCGCGTAGGGGCTCTGGTTGCTCGGGAACGGGTAGCGGAAGTACGGGGAGGAGTCGATGTTCAGGTTGGGGGTGCTCAGCCGCCCCGCCTCCGTGATGTAGACGTCGTCCACGCTGAAGATCGACTCGTTGTGGGGGACGTGCGACCGGATCCAAGAGGACACGCTTGCCAACACCGCGGGGCTCACCGGATTGGTCGAGGGTTCGGCGTAGTACCCGGCCTCGTTGATGGGGTTCGTCGGGCCCAGCACCAGCACGGCCCCCAGCGCGGACGGCACCACCAACAGGGCCGTCAGGGTGAGGACCAGCGCCCCCGACACAGCCGTGCTCTGGCCGAGCGGTGGCCCGCGTACCCGCGCCCCCTCCGGACCCGGGCGCGAGGTCGGGGTGGCGGGAGCCGTGGCCGGACGCCGGGACGAACGGAGCGACACCAGCCATCCGGCCAGGAGGAGGCTCGCCGGGCCCGTCGCGTCGTAGAGATAGGGTGCCGTCCCGAACTGACGCACCGTGAAGTCGGTGCCCACGAAGAACAGGCCCCATCCCGCGAGACATGCGGTGATCGAGAGCGAGAAAGGCGACCCCGGACCGCGCCACCGGAGGGCCACGAGGACGAGCACCGCCCACAACGCGACCAGGATCGCCGCCAGCTCGATTTCCCCCGCGAAGAGCGCGCCGTTCGCCCCCAGTTCGCCCACGACCCCCGCGTTACGGTTGGCGATCGAGGGGAAGATCGCGAGCATCGCGACGACCCCCGCCGTGGAGACCCCGACCGTCAGGGCCTTCAGCCATCGGGGGAAGGGCCGCTCGACGACCAGGACCACGACGAGCACGAGAGGAGCGAGCAGGAGGACCGCACCGACCATCCACGTGTAGGGGACGAGGCTGAGCACCTCCGGGAACGAGGAGGGCCGGGAGTACGCGGTCGGGGGAACGACCATCTCCTCCCAGTACCAGGTGAAGCTCGTCCGTTCGATGATGTAGAGCGAGAAGCCTCCCGCCACGGCGAGCATCGTTCCGACGTAGAGCAGGACCTCGCGGAAGCGGGCCCCCCAGGTGGGCGCGGTCCACGCGAGGTAGAGCGCGAACGGGACGGAGATGATGCCGGCGGACTGACGGGTGAGGACGGCGAAGGCGAGGAGCACTCCGGCCAGGACGAGGTCGATGTTCCGCCGCCGGGGGTACTCCCGCAGGAGGACGAAGGCCATCGCGGCCAGCAGGAACATCGCGAGCGACTCGAGATGGATCTCGGTGCCGAACTCCACGTCGTACGGCACGAAGAGGAAGAGGCCGGCCGCCAGCAGGGCGATACGGGCCCCCTCGCGGGACGCGAGACGCCGCGCGAGGAGGGCGAGGAAGACCGCCGTGCCCGCCGACAGGAGGACCATCTGGAGGCGGGCCACCTCCATGCTCGGCCCGAAGATGCGCGCGCCGATGGCCAGGTAGTACATGATCCCCGGGTCCCGGGTGGGGAAGTCGACGAAGGGCGTCTGCCCCAGCGCGATCGCGGCGGCGCCCGACAGGTAGTTCCCCTCGTCGGGCCCGATGGTGGTCACGAGGGCGACGTAGGCCTGGACCAGCGCCCCCGCCAGCACGACCAGGGCCAACCGCACGGGAAAGGGGAAGAACCGGGCAAGACGACGGAAGCCCCTCGGGCCCCCGTCGGATTCAGAAGCGCCGCTCATGGTGCTGGTCCATCGCATCCCCGGTGTGCGCGGTCGACTCGTACGATCCCATCGACCTCGAAGAGCTCCCGCACGCCTTACCCGTGCCGGCTTGTAACCATTTCGAGCGGAGCCCGGTGCCCACCGAGGTCGGCTTTGAGAAGTAACTCAGCGAGAGAGTGGGGACAGCAGGCGGGCTTGCTTCCTGGAGAGGGAGACCGGCCACGCGTGGACCTGGTCGGTCCATTTCCGGATCTCCCGAACCACTCTCCTTTGGTTCTTGCGTTCCACGACCACGACCCCGGGACCAACCTTCCAGTGCGGGACCGCATCCAGCAGGCCCTTCCGTCGGTAGATCTTCCCGTTCCGCTTCCGGTCCTGACCCAGGATCCGCTCCGCGAACCGGGTCACCCGGGCCGGGGAACCCGGCCCTAGCCGGTAGACGATGATGGTTGCGCGACCCGCTCCCTCCCGCTCCATCGGTGGGCCTTCCCCACGCCCCACAGACCCCGGGGATATATAACGACGCACCCGCGAGGGGCGTATTATAATACGCCCCCTTTATGTGCCCCTCCGCCCCTCCCCGCGGCATGCTCCGCTCCGATCTCGCCCGAAGCGCCTTCCAGGAAACCGTCCGGAAGATCCGCGAGGGGAGCTTCCCCTATGTCCCTCGCCCACCCCCTCCCCTGAATTGGTCCCTCTATGATCGGGCCCAGACCCACGAGGCCCAAGACCTCCGGGACCTCCTCACGGCCACCACAGAGACCCTCGCCGAACGCGTGCCCTGTTGGGGAGAACTGGCCCATGCGCTCCCCGGAAGGAAGCCCATCCCCGTGATCGACCGGGTGCGCGCCGTGATCTGGCAGAGCTATCGAGGGGTGGCCAACCGCCCCGCCGCCTCCGAGCTGGCGTTGCACGCCTCCGGCCTTCGGCTCGGGCGCCCCTTCTCCTACGGTACCGTGGCCAAGGCCTACCATGAGACCGAGGTCCTGACTGCTCTCACGGCCTTGCTGTGGCTGACGAACGAGCCCGTCAGGAACCGGGAGACAGGGTTCGCCATCGATGGGAGTGGGCTCTCGACAGGACGGGCGGACCACTACTCCTCCCATCGAGGAAGACAACGGGGTGCGGGCCGGGAGGGGGGCGCCTTCCCCGCCTCCCCCCACCGTCCCTGGGTGCGCAATGTGGCCAACATCGGGTTACACTACGGGCTGGTGGCGGGGTGGAAGTCGTGGGTGGACCCCCATCTGGGGGAACTCTCGGCGTTCGAAGCCGTCTTCCGGATGACCGTGGCACTGCATCCCCGCGCCCGACTCCAATTGGGAGACGGGCTCTACTCCGCCCGCTGGGTCGTGGGGAAGGTGAACGAGGCGGACATGGAGGCCCGCTTCCTGCCACGGAGGATGACGACGCTGAAGAGTCTCGGGGAGCCGGCGTGGCCCAAGTCCCTCTTCGGACTGGTGAAGGACCCGCAGGCATGGTTGCGAGAGTATCACCTCCGGTCCCGGGTGGAGGCGTTCTGGTGGGCGCTGAAGGCGAGAAACCCGGAGAAGATCCGAAAGAAGGCGGCGCAGGCCCAAGTCGTGGAAGCGACGGCCAAGGCCGTGGTCCACAATCTGAGGAGGCTTTGCTATTGGCAATGGGTGGAACATCTGGACCCAAACCCGAGCGGGTGGTCACTGACCACGGTGGGGGGGTAGACCAGAGTTACTTCTCAAAGCCGAAACGACCCCAACCCTTAACCCCTCGCGACCCCCTAGAGTTCATCGTGTACGTGCCACCGAGGGAGCCCGCGGACACGTCGCCCATCCCTGCGGCTCAGGTGCAGGAGGGCTGGCTCGTCACGAACGCGCGGTGGATCAAAGCGCTCGACCGGATCCTCATCGGGCTCGTGGTCCTCTACGCCGGGGCCCGGAAG
>JAJYEA010000051.1 GCA_021790425.1 Thermoplasmata archaeon
GCGTGCCCTTGAACGCCCGACCGCCGGGGCCGGCCACTTGCTCCAGGTCCGTCCAGCGCACGCGCTCCAGCGCCACCGCAGGATAGAGGTGGTGAGGATACCGGACCACGAGCTCACTTTCAGATATTCCCACCGCGCTCGGCGCACGCCGATAGGCGCGGATGGTAAACAGGGCCAAAGGCGACGGCAGCATCGCGAGCGGTAAAGCGACCAGATAGCCGAAGTAGGTCGTGGGGGCTGAGAGGAAGAGGGGGACGATGATCGCAGCGACCACCACTGGGATCGCGAGGGGGACGATGAAGCGCGCCGCGGCGGACCATCTCGCGGGGTTGGCCATCCACGTTAGCGCGGCCGGACCGGAAGGGCGGGCTTGGACGGCTCCGAGAGGCTGCTCCTTGAAGGTACGGTACGCCTCTTGGATCTCGCGCTTCTCCCGGGGACCGAGAGACTGGAACCGGACCGTGCGCCCTGAGCGCAGGGTGCACTCCAGAGGGAATCCCGGCGCGGAGATGCCCACGGCCTCGGAGAACCTGAGTCCCGAGATCTTCTTCCCCGTGCGCACGAGGAATCCCTCGGGCCCCACGGCCACGGCGTTCGGATAGGAGCGGGCGCCCCAGATCATTACCACGGCGATCATGTAGGGCATGGCGAGGAACATTCCGGCCTGCGCGGTCCGAGGGTGGAGCGCGTAGGGGCCCAAGACGGGGGTCAGAGCGAGGCCAATCAGCAGGAGCCCGACTCCCGTGGCCATGAACATCCGTCGAAGGCCGTTGGGGTGCCACGAGGTCACCGGGAGCTCCGGCAGCGCGTGCTCCTGGGCCCCTCCGGGGACGGGAGCCCCGAGGGGAGGAGCGGGAGAACCTACGGGCCTTGGAGGGTAGGCGCCGGGTGTCTTCCACCGTTCGAAAGAGGCAAGGAGCGCCTCCTCCCCCTCTGCACTCGTCTGGAGGTAGGTCAACTTGCCGTCGAGGGTCTTGAGAGCGACCCCGTGCATGCTTTCGGAGCCAAAGTTCTGCGCGGAGGCCACAAAGCTCCAAGGGATGAACTGCAAGCCGGTGTCTTTCACTCCAGGTGGGAGTTCCCGGTGGGCACCCTTCGGGGAGCTCCCGACGCGGAGGGGTTCGGTCCTGAGTGAGGATAGTCCCACTCCCACCATCATGAGGCCAAAGAGGAGTGCCGTGAACAGGACAGCGAAGATCATCGAGCCCCAGGCTCCGTAGAAGGCCGCGTGGGCGACGACCGCCAGCACGACGATCAGCACGACGCCTATCACGAGCGCCGCTCCACCGATCTTTGCCATCAGACGCTGCCGATCCCGAGTGCGGTTGGGGAACCATGCGATCTCTTCGCTTGGGGGAGGCTGTGAAACGGCCGAGATGGGGGGCCGATCCGAGGGCCCCGAGACACCGGGCGATCCCACGGGAGTGGTCCCCGATGCCCGCGCGGTATCCTCGATCGCGAGCTTGGTCAACTGGGCCCGCAGGGCGTTCTGCCTCTTGCCACTCTTGATGGTGCCGTAGGATAGGTAGACAAGCCCGCCAATCCAGGGAATGCTCGGCAGGTCCGAGAGCGAGAAACCGAGTGCGGGGACCAAGAGCGGGCCCGAGGGAATGAACGGGCTGATGGCCGTGAAATAGAGAAGACCAGCGAAGCTGACCAACATTACCCAGAGGGCCCGCTTCTGTATCGCAGCGATTTCCTTCTGGATCTGTTCGCGGGAGAGGGTTTCAACAGGGGCGCCCATCGTGTTTGTGACGTGGAGGGATGTACCCTGACTTGGTTCTTCCGCAGGAATGTCACCCACGGGCCCCCCCGGGGCGAAGGTTTCCCCTCCAGGCATAGTCATTCCGGTCCGTGGAGCGTGAGGGTGGCTCTCGGTCGCTGAACGCCACAGAACGTCGGTTCCGCTCGTCAGCGGGGGGGACGTGGACCGTGGTCGACGGGCATGGGTGCTCCGTA
Source organism: Thermoplasmata archaeon (assembly GCA_021790425.1). Lineage (GTDB taxonomy): Archaea > Thermoplasmatota > Thermoplasmata > Lutacidiplasmatales > UBA184 > JAJYEA01. Next base: position 1,960 of record JAJYEA010000051.1, read on the forward strand.
ACTCCTCAGGTTCCGGGTCCCCTGGACGGCAGACGCGGTCTGCGGTGAAGGGGGTCACCCTCCTCAGCAGCACTTCCCAGAAGGAGACGGCTCTTTTCCGGTCGATCCTCGACACCGTCACGAATCGGTCGAGCACAAGCGCTCCCCACCAGATGCACCGACCCAGGCACAGAGCCCGATGGATTGCGACCCTCGGGTTTCTCGCTCCCCTCCGTTGCTCGTCCAAGAGATACGCGCTTCTCCCAGGAACGGTAGGGGCTATCCGTTCGGAGCAGCTTGAGGAAATCCTTGGGGATCCAAGCGGCGTCAGGGTCCTTCCATGCCCATCTCACGAAACATGCCGTCGACGGGGCCGCCCGAGCGTACCGAATGTCCGGCACCAAGCCCAAGAGTGCGAAGGGCCATTTTGGTGGGTCGCGGGAGCGCCTCGCTCTCCGAAGTCGAGAGATGGGCGTACGGGACGGAAAAGCAGCTTCGCAACCCCGAAAGCCTCCCGCACGACCCGGGATTCCTGGAGCGAGTTCTCAAGGGAGGACCGTCGTCTCACCCGCGGCGGCCTGAGTAACAGGTGGGGTCAATTCAGAGGTCGAGCGTCCAGGAACCCTCCGCGGGGTCGGGCGCGTCGGTCAAATAGAGCCTGGTGATTACGATTACAGGGGAAGGCCCCGCGTGCCTTACGGTCATGCGACCGGGAGGTAGTGGGGGCGCCAGCCCCGGCAACCGATGAGGAGGACTGATTGAATGGAGAACATGAAGCAGAGTCGGACGACGACGACGGACTACCCAACCCGGGCCCGTTCGCGCAGGGTGCGGAGGTCCACGGTTTACGCCGTGACCGCAGCGGCCTTTGTCGCGATGATTGGAGGCTTCGCGCTGGCGACAGCGGCCTTTAGCTTCACCAACACAGCGACACAGGGGCAGAGCGGCTTCAGTGTGGTCACTGGGTCAACCATGTGGTCGTTCGGCAGCGCCACGGTTGTGAGCGCCGGGACCAGCACATGTTCCACCTCCCCCCTGGCAGTTACAATTACCACTCCAGGGACGTCTCCTGCAACCTCGACGGAGACCATCCCTGGAGCGTCAGGCGCGAGTTGCGTTTCGACCGACTTCGCGGAGAAGTACGCTATGTCCGCGTCGGTGGTGACGTCACCAACTAGTGACGTCTTCACCTTCTTTGCCCAAACTGCAACCTCAAGCGCCTGTTCGACCACGACCACGGTGACCAACTCCTTTACGGTCACGACGAGCGGAGGAACCTCGACAGCGACTACGGTCAACGTCAACTTCGTGGTGGACTATGGCGCCCCATCTACGACGGTGCTCTGTAACGTGCAGATTGCCGTCTCCGGGAACTAGGCCGACCTGAACCCAACCCTCACCCCCCGCCCTCTCGGGCGGGGGGGAGGACCAATTGTCCACTGTCATCCTCTCTGTCGCGGCCGAAGCTTCCGCCCCCACCGACAGACGGGACGCAGTGGGGAAGCCGAGGGAGGCCGCGTTGGCAGGTCCTACCCGACCCGCCCGATGCGTCCGGGCCCGACCTTCGCGACGGTCGCACCGAAGAAGGTGGAGGTGTTCGGCAACGGAAGGCCGATTTCCCCGGGATCCTGCGCGGTGATGGGGCGGGCGCACATGAGGACGGTCGCGTGATCGAGGAGCGAGGGGCAGCGGTTGGTTCGAGGTCCTCCCTAGCATGGCACGGAGGTACACTCCATCTCACGAGGTTGTGAGCACCGGAAGCGTGCGCCCGAGGACCTCACGGGGAGACTCCTCACCGAGGCGTTTATCCTTGAGCACCTTCTTGCCGAGCCATACCAGGTTGCTCAGATAGTCCGGGCCCGCCCAGGTCGAGATCGCTCGAGTGAACTCCCCGGCGACATGCGTCTTGTTTTCGCGGCCCGCACGTTCGCTATTGAAACTGCTCCTGAGATTGTTCGAAGCCGACGACAGCCCGTGCGAGCAAGAGTTCGGTTCTATGGTGCACCGAAAGAGGCCAGAGCGGGGGTAGCGGTTCCCTCGTGTCAGTTGGCATCGTTCATCCCGCGACGGGTCGGGGACGAACGAGGATCTCGACCCCTGGGGGGCTACCCCTCTCGAGGAACTTGCTCCTTGCCGAAAGCGATGACCTTCAGCAGGAGGCTCTCGTAGCCGGACCAAGTGTGGATGCGGCATCCGAAGAGGTGGAGGTCGCTGTCGTAGTACGACCGTCCACCCTCTTCTTGGAACAGGAGCGTCTCGCCCTCCTCGTCGAAATTGGCGACGCCCTCCTGGAGGAACACATGGACTTGCTCCGCCGAGAGCACCCCGTCGTCGACGCGGGTTCCCAGATGGCTCAGCTCCCACGCAACACCGCGCATGTTGGCCTTCATGGGCCAATAGACGAAGAACCAGCCGCTCAGGTGCTCCCGGACCATACGGGAGAATTTCCGGAGCAACGGTTCCCGGCCGAGCCTCGGCTCGTCCTCCATGAGGACCGCATCGTGCCCCTCGCGCCGGAGGAGGCCCACCAGGATCGACCGGACATCGATGGGCCAGAGGACGTCAAGTCCCTTCCGGGTCCACGAACGGGGGAGGAGATCCGCCAGTTCTCCTGGCAAGGACGGTCGGTGGCCCGGTGCCCACTTCGTGGGCCCGATGACAAGGATCCAGGTCATACCTCCAGCCACCGATGGACCGTGGCTGGAGGCAGGAGCTCTTGATCGCGCTTCACCAGGGCACGGTAATGGTCGATGTGGTCGAGAACATCCTGGCCGTCCCGGGTGATTCGGAGGACGATGGGGACGGCGAACCCGTGGGGAGTACGGATCGCCTTGGACCGAGGGAGCACCATGATGCTTGCCAGGCCCAGCGTATCGAGGTGGTCCACCGTTTCCTTGAGCATCTGAGGATGCAAGTCCCCCGCTGCGCGTCGGACCTCTGCTGGTTTCCGGGGCTTCCCATCCCTGAGAACGGTGAGGACCTTGAGCCCGACATCGCTCCGGATGAGGAAGGCCACGGGATCTTCTTCGAGCTTCATGGGAACCCCCCCATCAGGAATCCTGATGGGGCCGAGAGTATATGAGGTTGGGACCTGGGGCTCTCCTTCGGACATGACGAATCTCGTCGAAGTAGGATCGTCAGGTCAGGGGGACCTTCCGGCCGTCATCTTTCGACCACTCGCGCATGGCGTTCTTGTGGAACCTGTGGATCTCGGGACGGGTCGCTCCGCGTCGCTTTCGCCGGTCGCGAGCGAAGAACCCCGCCAGGACGCAAACGTCGGAGGGGTTGCAGACTTCCGTCCCTTCGCGTGCGGCCCTCTCGTCGATGGCTGCCTCGTCGAGAAAGGTGGCACTCAGCTCCCGCCCTAGCGATCGGACCTCTGCCCGTTTGAGGGAGAGGCGAACGAGATGGTCGCACTCAGCGAGCATCTCGCGATAGGTGAATTGCGAGTACGCCTTCTCGGGCATGCCCCTGATCAGGGCCTCCCGAGAGACATCCGTTTCGGTCCCCCGCGGGAGTGAGGGGTGCCCCGTGCGCCGTCCAGCATAGCGCATCGCTCACTTTGGATGTACCCAGGGAAACGGCTATCTCCCCGAACGTGGTCGATTAAGTGGTGAGCATTTTGCGCCACCCCCTTGGAGTCGCCGTAGCGCTGTGCATCGTGCTAGTCTTTCCGTCAGTTCTCTTGGTCCAGTCGGGCCCTCCGGTTTCGGTCGCTCGGCCACCTGGCTCCGCAACACCCCAACCGTCTGCCGGGTCCTTGCTCCTTGCCGCAGCCGAGCGCTCCATGAATCGCCCGCTCGGCAGAGGTTCGGTAGCTTCCGCGTCCTGGAACCAGCTAACCACCCCCACCTCTCCTCCCGCCCGTACGGACGCCGCGATCGCCTACGACCCGAACCCTGGAGACTGCGGGTCTGGGGCCACCACCGGATGTGTCGTTCTTTTTGGGGGGTGTGGCACATCCTGCCCCTATGGAGATACTTGGGTCTTCTACGGGGGTGACTGGCACACAATCTGTACCACCAGCTGCGGCCCCACTCCGGTCTACGGTGCAGGAATGGTGTACGACGCCGCTGATGGGTACGTTCTCCTATCCGGCGGAGATACAGGGAGCAACCACCCGCAGCAGACCTGGAAGTTCGCGGGGGGAGTTTGGACGCAGCTCAATCCGTCCAGTAATGCGGGGACGGACAGCGATCAGCTGATGGTTTACGACCCTCGCAGCACCGACTGCGGATCGGGCGCAACCCAGGGGTGCGTGGTGATGTTCGCGGGTTGGAACGGGGCAAGCAACGATTACGGGACTTGGGCATGGCAAGGGAACAACAACAAGTGGGTCCAGACGACGACCTCGGGTCCGTCTGGACGGAGCCACCTGGCGTACGCTTACGACGCCATTGACGGGTATGTCCTCCTGTACGGAGGTGGCGAGACTTCTGGTGTCGATGGAGATACATGGGAGTACGCGAACAATGTCTGGACCCAGTTGAAGTTCGGGGGAGTAGCCTGCGGAGACACCGGGTTTGGACAGCCGGCGTGTGGAGGATCGACTCCCGGAGATCGCCAAGATCCTTGGATGACTTTCGACAGTACGGACGGGTATCCCGTTCTCTTCGGCGGTTGTAGTACCGTCAACTGCGGGGGGAGCGGGAATACCTACTACTCGGACACGTGGGCCTTTTCTGGTGGTACTTGGTCGCACCCTTGCTCGACGTGCGGGTCAATCTCAGGCCGGGCGGAGTCCGCCATGGTCTACGACGCTGCCGACCAGTACGTGGTCCTCTTTGGAGGGACAAACGGGGCGACGCTGGGGGAGACCTGGGTCTACGGCCCTGCTCCGTCCGTCTCTTCATTCACTTGCAGTCCCATCGACCTCGATCTTGGGGGATCGGTGGCCTGCACGACGATAGCCACGGGTGGGGTCGCGCCTCTTTCCTACAGCTACACTGGCACGGGATGCACGGTCGGGACCAGTAGTTCCTACACCTGTTCGCCGCCAGTTGGCACCTACACTCCAACCGTGACGGTGACCGACGCGGTTGGAAGGAGCGCTACCGCCTCGAGCCTCTACTCGGTCCTATCGGACCCGTCCGTGACCGCGTCGGCCGCTCCCTCGACGACCGACGCTGGGAGCTTGGTCTCGTTCCGGTCCACCCCCAGTGGTGGCCAACCGCGCTACACGGAGTCGTGGCAGTTCGGTTCGAACGGTAACCTTGGGACAGGCACGGGGCAGAACATCACGTTCTCGTTCCCCTCTCGGGGAAACTTCACGGCGTGCGTCAACGCGACCGACTCCCTGGGCAAGACCACTGCCTCTCCTGCCTGCACGCTCGTGTTAGTCAACCAACTCCCTGCAATTGCGGCCTTCACGGCCTCGCCAGCATCCATCTTGCTTGGTGCGGGCGCCACTCTGACTGTCAGTGTGTATGGGGGTACCGGATCTCTCTCTTACGCCTACGTTGGACTTCCCCCCGGGTGCGTCTCATCGTCGACACCATCGCTCAGCTGCACTCCGACCTCGGTCTCGGGTTCCCCCTTCACTATCCACGTCTACATCAACGACTCGGTGGGACGCGATGCACAGGCGAACACGTCTCTCATCGTCGCGAGCGCGACTACGGTCACACTGGCCTCGGTGACTGCCACACCGAACTCTGCCAACATGGGTCCAAGCTCATCCCAGAACTTCATAGCCTCCGCCCTCGACACTTCCGGTGCCCCGATCTACTCGGGTATCGGGTTCACATGGTCCCTCTCTCCAGGAACCCTCGGTTCTCTCAATGCAACATCTGGTTCCGTGGTGAGGTTCACCTCAGGGGTGGCCGTCGGAACTGGCACTCTTACGGTGACGGCGACCTACGGCACCTCGAGTGAGGTGTTTTCCGTCACGATCACCGTTTCCTCCAGCCCGCCCCCTCTGTCGATCACGTCGTTCGCGGCAAGCCCTGCGATTTTCGACTTGGGATATTCGACGAGCTTCCAGGTGGTTGCCTCGGGAGGATCAGGAAGTCTGTCCTACTACTACTCAGGTCTCCCGACCGGTTGTTCGACCCCCGCGACCACGGTTTCAAGCTTCAGTTGCTCGCCCACCTCCGGGGGGACCTACAATGTCTCGGTCACGGTGGCGGACCAAGCTGGCCATTCAGCGCAGGCGTGGCTCACCCTGACCGTTCTGGCCGCAACGCATGCGAGCGGTTCTGCCACCGACTGGACCCCCTACATCCTGGCGGCAGCGGTCGTCGTGGCCATCGTGGTCGTGCTTGCGGTGCTCCTTCTTCGCCGCAGAAGGAGCCCCGTGTCTCCGCTTCGGGCCCCGGACCCTTCGTCAGGTGCGGCCGGACCATGGAGCGCCCCCCCTGCCGAACCGCCACCTGACCCTGCAACTGCTGCACCGTACAGTTTCGGGGCCCCTACGGCGTACTACACCGGGGTCACTTTCGCCCAGGCCCCCGAGCATTGGAGTCGTGATCCATCTCAGTCGTACGGGACGTACCAGCCGACGCCTCCCCCTGCCCCTGAGCCTCTGTCGAGCACTGCGGGGCCGAACCTCACCGCCGATGCCTATCGCCCGTGGGCACTGAGGATCACCCCCGAGGGCATCGACGTTGAGGAGATCGGCCACAAACCCGTAGGTCGTGGGCAGGTCCAAGACGCGGAGTTCCATCCCGTTGAGGAGACCTCTCCCACCGTTGAGCCACAGGTCGTAAAGGTGACACCCGCTCCGGCCGACGCCTACGTCATCCTCTACGGTCTCGCCCAGAGACCCCGAAGTCTGGACGCCATCAAGCAGATGGTACCCCTAACGGACGATGCCGTCTCGATGCTGATCCAGGCGCTCGAGAAGGCGAAGCTCGTAGCGCACGGCACGAACAACACGACACGGGCGGTCATGTACGCGATCACTCCGGCTGGACGTCAGTTGACGAAGCGTGCTTTGATGGCGGCGAGCGAAGCGGTAAAGACCGAAACCGCCGCGCTGCCCGCACCAGTGGACCCCACAGCACAGCCTGGGAGTACCGCATCCAAGACATCGCCCGGGGACGCGGCGCTCAGGGTCGCTCTATCGGCGTCCGAGCAGCCGGCGGCGAGCGCAGTAGGCGTCGGAGGGTTCCAACCTCAGGATGTGAACCCGAAAGCCCAGAACGTGCCGCAACAGGCCTATCAGGCGTGGTCGGCGGACATCCTTGGAGGCACCGCTAACGTTCACGAAATTGGGGGGAAGGGGGCCATGCACGAGGCGGAGGAGCGTGAAAGGATCCGCAAGCTTCTCGAGTCGTGGAAACAACGGAAGGGTCGAGAGGCGCGGTAAGCGCAGTTGCGGCCCAGTCCGTTTTGTGTCAGGGCAGAGTCAGTCGAAGATGGGAGCGCGCGCCGCCGCACGCCTCACGCATCCGCACGTTACATCAGCCTCGGACTAAGGGGGTGTACACCGACGACTTCGCCATCTTCTGCCCCCGACAGCATGAGGCATCTCCGTCACCGTCTCTCAGTGGTCCGCCCTCAGGGTGGAGCGAGCGCCGGCTCCCAGTGCCTCTGGAGCGTGAGGGGCTCAAGGAGTCGCGCCGGAATGGTGAGAGGTCACTCGTCGTCTGGGACCGCGTCCCATTTCGATGTTGAAATGAGCCTACGATTCCCCAAGGATTACCAGTTCGTCCTTCTCCCCCCTCTGAGCAACGGTTAGGTAGCGCCGAGCCTGCCGCACGTGGGTCGAAACGCTCCCGACACCCTGGCACCGAACCTGGGAATCTCTCCCGGAAGGGACCCCTTCCTCGGTCCAGGGGGGGTTGCGCGTCTTCGCCTGCCGAGAAAAGACCAGGAGAGCTCCAACATGTTGCCTGGCAAGAGGCCTTCCCGCGTCCGCATCCGGGACCTCTTGCCCTCGCCTGACGGAGGGCAGACTCCAGTCCGCCGTGTGCCGGGGGACCGGTTGGATGTGGAGGCGGATGTCTTTGCGGAGGGCGCCGAGCCTGCGCTCGCCTCCTTGGTGTGGAGACGGAACGACGAACGCCGATGGCGTGAGGTCCCGATGGTGCCGATGGGTAACGACCGGTTCCGGTCCTCCTTCGAAGTGCACGAAGCCGGGAACTACCGGTACACGGTCAAGGGATGGACCGACCCGGCGCTTGGTTGGCTCTCTCGCCTTGAGCGGCGGGTCGCATCAGACGCGGTCCGACCGGTCGACTTGGAAGAGGGCGCCCTCCTCCTGGGACTCCGAAGATTTCGAACGGGCGGCGAGTCAAAAGAAGCGTCTGTGGGGAAGACGGCGCGGAACCGGCTTCGAGAGGCTGCCACTCTCCTCCGCATGGAGGGGACGCCCCCGATCGAGCGGGCCAGAGCGGTTCTGGGAATGGAACTGCCGACTCGGCTCCAGATGTACGTGCCCCAGGGCACCGTCTTCGCCTACGGCCCCGAGCTTCCGCTCGTCGTCGATCCTCCCCGGGCGGGACACAGCGCATGGTACGAGCTCTTCCCCCGCTCGACGAGCGCGGACCCCCACCGACCCGGAACTCTCCATGACGTGATCCAACGCCTTCCGTACGTCGCGAAGCTCGGGTTCGACGTCCTCTACCTCCCCCCCATCCACCCCATCGGCCACACCGGTCGGAAAGGGGGGAACAACCGGGAGCAGGCGAAGGAGGGAGAACCCGGGAGTCCCTGGGCCATCGGCTCCGAGAATGGGGGTCACGACGCGGTCCATCCCGAGCTCGGGACGGTGGACGACCTTCGGAAGCTCGTGGCCTCCGCCCGGGACCTCGGCATCGACGTGGCGCTGGACCTCGCCTTCCAGTGCTCGCCGGACCACCCCTGGGTGAAGGCCCACCCCACGTGGTTCGAGCGCCTTCCCGACGGAACGCTCCGGACCGCCGAGAACCCTCCGAAGCGCTACCAAGACGTGCTGCCGCTCAACTTCTCGACACCCGACTGGCAAGAGCTCTGGGAGGCGCTCCGGGACGTGGTCCTCTTCTGGGTGGACCAGGGCATCCGCTGGTTCCGGGTGGACAACCCTCACACCAAGCCGTTCGCCTTCTGGGAGTGGCTCATCTCGGAGGTCCACCGGAAGCACCCGGAGGTCCTCTTCCTCGCCGAGGCGTTCACCCGTCCCAAAGTGATGTACGAGCTGGCGAAGGTGGGCTTCACCCACTCCTACACGTACTTCACCTGGCGAACGACGAAGGCGGAACTCACGGAGTACTTCCGGGAACTCTACGATGGCCCGGTCTCGCAGTACTTCCGGCCCCACCTCTGGCCGAACACCCCCGACATCCTCCCACATCACCTTCAGACGCCCGAGATCCGGGTCTTCGAGTCCCGCTTTCTGCTCGCCTCGACGCTCTCCTCGCACTACGGCATCTACGGGCCCGCCTTCGAGAAAGGGCGGCACAAGGCGGTCGCTCCGGACTCGGAGGACTACCTCGATTCGGAGAAGTACCAGCGAGAGGTGTGGTCCAAGGACCCCGAGGGGAGGTTGCCCACATTGATCGAGAGCGTGAACCGCGCGCGGAAGGAGAACCCCGCGCTCACGCGCGGGCGCCACCTCTCCTTCCACGGCGTGGACAACGACCAGATCATCGCCTACAGCCGGGTGACGGACGACCGTTCCAACCAGGTCCTGTGCGTCATCAACCTCGACCCGGCGCACCGGCAGGCGGGATGGACCGCTCTCGACCTCGACGCGCTCGGGATTCGAGGAACGGGCTCGTTCGATCTGGAGGACCTCCTCACGGGGGCCCGGACCACCTGGAAGGGCGCGAGCAACCACATCGAGATGCGACCCGACGGGCCCGTGGGGCACCTCTACCGCGTCAGGGCCCAGGACCAAGGCCAGGCAAGGGTCTCCGGCCACCCCTCAGCCGCCTCCACCATCCTCTCCATCCCCTCCGCAGGGGGTCACGCCGGGAAGGAGCGACCGAAGGGACCATGACCGCGGAACGGAGCTCTTCCTCGGCCGCGTCCTACGCGGGCCGCGTGGACCCCACCTGGTACAAGGACGCCGTCGTCTACGAACTCCACGTCCGGGCCTTTCGCGACACGGACGGGAGCGGCGCAGGTGACTTCCGGGGCCTCACGGAGAAGCTGGACTACCTCCGGGATCTGGGCGTGAACGCCCTCTGGCTCCTCCCCTTCTATCCCTCTCCCTTGCGCGACGACGGCTACGACATCTCCGACTACACCGACGTCCACCCCGCCTACGGCACGCTCTCGGACTTCCAGCACTTCCTCCACCGGGCCCACGACCACGGGATCCGCGTCATCACCGAGCTGGTTCTGAACCACACCTCCGACCAGCACCCGTGGTTCCAGCGCGCGCGCCGGGCCCCCCCGGGCTCCTCCGAGCGGGACTTCTACATCTGGAGCGACACGCCCGAGAAGTTCTCCGGGGCCCGGGTGATCTTCAAGGATTTCGAGACCTCGAACTGGACCTGGGACCCGGTGGCCAAGGCGTACTACTGGCACCGGTTCTACTCCCACCAGCCTGACCTCAACTACGACCACCCGGAGGTCCCCAAGGCGATGCTCCGGGTGCTCGACCACTGGCTCGAGATGGGCGTGGACGGGATCCGCCTGGACGCCGTGCCCTACCTGTTCAAGCGGGAGGGTACGAACTGCGAGAACCTCCCGGAGACCCACGAGTTCCTGAAGAAGCTCCGAGAGCACGTCGACCAGCGGTTCCCCGGAAGGATGCTCCTCGCGGAAGCGAACCAGTGGCCGGAGGACGCGGCCCGGTACTTCGGCGACGGACCGGGGGACGAGTGCCACGCCGCCTTCCACTTCCCGCTGATGCCCCGCATCTTCATGGCGACGAGGATGGAGACCCGGTTCCCCATCGTGGACATCCTCGAACAGACGCCGGCCATCCCCGACCATTGCCAGTGGCTCATCTTCCTCCGGAACCACGACGAGCTCTCGCTCGAGATGGTCTCGGACGAGGAGCGGGACTACCTCTACCGGGTGTACGCGGCCGAGCCCCGGATGCGCGTCAACCTGGGGATCCGACGCCGCCTCGCCCCGCTCCTCAGCAACGACCGTCGGCTGCTCGAACTGATGAACGGGCTGCTCTTCTCGCTCCCCGGCACCCCCGTCCTCTACTACGGCGACGAGATCGGGATGGGGGACAACATCTACCTCGGGGACCGCAACGGCGTCCGGACCCCGATGCAGTGGAGCCCCGACCGGAACGCGGGCTTCTCCTCCGCGAACCCCCAGCGGCTCTACCTCCCGGTCATCACCGACCCGGAGTTCCACTACGAGGCGGTCAACGTCGAGACGCTGCAGGCCAACCAGCGCTCCCTGCTCTGGCACTTCAAACGCTTGATCGCGCTCCGGAGGGAGCTCAAGGTGCTGGGACGGGGCTCGACGACCCTCCTCTACCCCTCGAACCACCACGTGCTCGCCTTCCTCCGCACGTACGGGGAGGAGGTGGTCCTGGTCGTG
>JAJYEA010000144.1 GCA_021790425.1 Thermoplasmata archaeon
CATGGAGGGGATCACCGTGGAGCCCGCGGAGTGGGACGAGTCCGCGGATGAGGACCGGGCCTACGGGACGTACGCCCTGAGCCAGGAGGAACGCTCGGAGTTCATCGGGAAGATCGCCCGCCCGTCGGCGACGGGCGTGCCCGCCTCGGAGCTCAAGGTCGACCGCCCGTGGTCGATGAAGATCACCCCCGAGGGAATCCACGTCGAGGAGATCGGACCCGCGGCCGCCACGGCCGTGGCGGCCGAGGAAGTGGCCCCCGCGAAGGAGGAGACATCCTCCGCCGCGGCGACGCCGCCGTCCACGAGCGACATCTACACGATCCTGGGGAACCTCGCGAAGAAGCCGCTCCCCCTCGAGTCGCTCCAGACGGAGGTCACGCTCGGTGAAGCGGACCTCGTGGAGCTCCTCGGCTCGCTCAGCAAGGCGCGGATGATCGCGAGCGGGACGAGCCGCGAGAACGGCGCGACCCTCTTTGTCCTCACCCCGCTGGGTCGCAAGATCGCGGCCCGCCATGCCTCCGAAACGGGGTCGGCGGCTCCCGAGCCGGAGAAGGAGGCCGAGGCGGTCCCCACAGAGGATGCGGCAAAGCCGACCGAGGAGACCCCCGAGGCCCCCGCGTCTCGGCTCTCGGAGGGCACGACGGTCCAGGACGTGCACCGGCTCGGAGAGGAGCGGGGCTCGGTCGACGAGGAGTCCCCGTTCCAGGACCTCAAGCCGGAGGACGTGAACCCGCAGCTCAAGGGGGCGAAGCCCCTCCCCAAGGAGGTCCTCCAGCCCATGGAGATGCGCGTCCAGGGCGACCGGGGCGCGGAGGCCCGCCCGTCCACCGAGACCGGGGACTCGGACTCCCGCGCGAAGGAGCTCATGGAGCGCGCGGACCGGGAGCGCGCCGAGAAGCAGGGCCGCAAGAAGCGGAAGGGCAAGTTCGGCGTGGAGCAGGCACCGAAGCCGGCGGACGAGCCCTCGGCGAAGAAGGAAGACTGAATCGCCCCGCGCGCTTCCACTGGAGCGCTCGGTTGAAATACCGCGGTGACGCAAGTTACCCTCATGTCGTGGAGCCGCCCTGACATCGCGCGCGGCCACCCGCGGATCACCGTGGTCGGATGCGGCGGGGCCGGCACCAATGCGGTCCATCGCTGGTCGGAGCACGGCCTCGCGGGCTTCGAGCTCTGTGCCGTGGGGACGGACTCGGCGCATCTCCTCCTCGCCCCCGCGCCCGGGAGGATCCTGGCAGGCCAGGAGAGCCTCCGGGGGCTCGGCACCGGAGGAGACCCCGACCTCGGCCGCTCCGCCGTGCTCGAGCGGGAGACGGCCATCACCGGGCGGATCGGGGATTCGCGGATCGTCTTCGTCGTGGCCGGGCTGGGGGGCGGGACCGGGTCCGGAGGCGCCCCCGAGGTCGCCCGCATGGCGCGCTCCCGCGGCGCGCTCACGGTGGGGATCGCCTACCTGCCGTTCCGCAGCGAGGGGTCCCGGCGGCAACGCGTCGCCCGCGAGGGCCTGGACGCGCTCACGGCGGTCTGCGACCAGGTCATCGTCCTCTCCAACGAGCGGATGCTCCGGGAGCGTGCCCGGCACCCGCTCCTCGAAGCCTTCCGATGGCTCGATGGCACCGCGCTGGCGGGGATGCGCACGATCGCGGCCACCCAGCACCGGCCCGAGCAGCTCGGCCTGGACGACCAGGACCTCCGGTCCGTCTTCCAGGGGGGCGGGATCGCGACGGTGGGGACGGGGGAGAGCCGCGCGGCCACCCCCTGCGCGACGGACGCCACCCACGCCGCGCTGCGACACCCCTCGGACCCGCTCGCCCGGTCCGAGGTCGCGGGGGGCGCGCTCCTGTGGGTCGAAGGCGACCGGTCCGTGACGCTCGATGACGTGCAGCGGTCGGCCGAGCTCCTCGACCAGCACCTCCCGAAGGAGGTGCCCATCGTGTGGAGAGGGACCGTCGACCGCACGGCCCCGATGCAGGGAAGGGCCCGGGCCACGGTCTTGTTGACCGGATTCCGGGTGTCCGCGGTGGACCGTTCGATGGGGACGCCACCCTCCCCGTGAGGGGAGACGCGTAGCGCGGTAGCGCGTTACGGCGTGAAGGACGTACCGATACCGTCCCGACGGGCGTTCTCGAACGCGCGCTGGGCCACCGCCACCTCGGTGCCCGCCAACCCGTGGGAAAGGAAGACCGACCGGGTCCCCGCCATACGCGGGGTGGCCGGCAGCTCGGCGAGGTCCTGCATCCGGGCGAGGTGGGGCGTCCCGTGGAGGAGAAAGTCCTCCTCCCGGCGGTACTGCTCCGGGTAGTCACATGCCAACACGTCCGCCCCCTCGATGAGGTCCATCCCGATCTCCGTGCGGTCGCTGTACTTCGGGCCGAGGGAGTTCACGTGCGCGCCCGGCGCGAGCCACTCCGCCTTCACCACCGGGGTCGCGGAGTTGGTGGCGAGGAGCACCACGTCGGCCCCACGGACCGCCTCCTCGGCGGTCTCCGTCGCTTGGACGTCCAGCCCCGTCTCCAACGCCCACCGTGCCGCTGTCTCCCGACGCCGGTCGGGGTCCCTGCGGTAGACCCGCACCTCGGAGATGGAAGGTCGTACGACGCGCAGGGCGAGGAGCTGGGCGTGGGCCTGCCGTCCTCCTCC
>JAJYEA010000052.1 GCA_021790425.1 Thermoplasmata archaeon
TGAGCACCGGGATCCACCACGTCCCGCCCCTCCCGGGCCGGGAACCGGACTTCTTCATGATGACGCAGAACGAGACGTACATCGAGATGCTCTGCTGGATGGACGAGTACTTCTCGGACTGCCAGAACGACGGGGAGATCGCGGGGGAGAACGGCTTCGGTGACACCGCCGCCGCCCCCCAACCCGCGTACGGCCAAGGATTCTGCGGATTCGGCAACCTGGGCGCGGCCTACGCCGACGCGATGAACAACTGGTGGGACCCCGGGAACCGCGGGACCCCCACCGCCTGGGCCACCTGGCAGCTCGTGGCGAGAGTGGTCACCCAAGCCATGGACGGGGTGGTCAACGGACCCAACTCGCTCGGCGGAGGCATCGCGGGCGGCTTCGCCACGGTGCACCAACAGCTGACCTCCTCTTGGTGGAGCGTGAAGAACGACACCGGGAACGCCTACTGGGCCTGCGGATACACCGCGGCCACCTGCCCGGCCTACGACAGCGGCAACTTCACCCGGTGGATCCTCGCGCACATCGCCCCCCCGATCATCAACGACACGAACGCCCTCGGCCGGATGAACGGCTGGCTCCACCAGATCCTGAACTCCACGGACACTTGGCTCAATACGGGTGCGAACACCACGGGCACGATCTATCGGCCCACGTTCGCCGGCCAGTCGCCGTACCAGTTCTGGTACGGGAACCGGACGACCGCCTCCGAGAACGCGGCCATCTTCCAAGAGGCGCTCAGCGGGATGGAGATGCGGACCTCGGCCGGCACCCTCTCCTGGCAGGCGCCCCGCACCACGGTCCACCTCGTGGACCCGCAGGACGTGAACTCGAACATGGGCATCGCGCCGTACACGACCACGTGGGAGATCGCCGTGCATGGGACCACCGATGTCCAATTGAACGCCACGCGCGGGAGCCTGGGCGCCGACGGCGCGCTCCTCCCCAGCCAGCTCAACGTCACCATCCCCTTGAACTTCGTCGCCAACGCGACGATCTACACGCCGTGGGAGCTCGGCAGCGGATGGGACCCGAACCCCAGTCCCCTGCCGGGGGATCCCGTGCCGGTCGAGACCCGGGGCCTCCTCGGGCTGACGGGCCACGACTACGGAAATGCCCCCAATTTCCTGCCGGGGATCTACCTGAGCCCGACGCTGGACTCCGCGATCCTCACCAGCTCCGTGGCGGCCCGGATCTCGGATTCGAACGGGCTCCTCCTCGCGGGACTCTTCGCCGGTCTCCCCGACCGGGTCGTGGGAGGGTCCGGGGCCTGGGCGGAGAACCTCTCCCTGCTGGAGACCACGACGAACTCCGACCTCGCGGCCACCACCGGCTACTACCTCACGAGCGTCTCGAACGGCATGACCACGATGGCCAACCTCGTGAACGCCCGCTACCGGGGCACCGCCCCGGACCCCCTCACGGCCCACGATGGCGCCTCCAACGGGTACTTCGGCCAGAACTTCGAGCTGGACCTCGCGGGGAAGTGCCTGGCCTACTACGACTCGTACGTGAACCCCGGCACGTGCGGCGATTCCACCTCCTTCCCGGCGTATGCCCCGGAGAGCGCCTACAACCTCGGGTTCTCCGGGACGCGCGTCTCCACGGGCATGGCCGTCGACGACCAGTACAACGGTCCCGCGCCGACCCTCAACGTCCACGGCTTCCGGGGGACCTGGGACGGGACGTCCGCGGGGAACTACGCCCTCAACGGCACCTGGCAGGAGTTCACACAGCCCTACACGCTCGTCCTCACCGGCCCCGCGGCCGCACCCGCCCTCGCGAGCTCCGTGTCGGACTACGCCGCCCTGGCCGAGCCGTACTACGGCCCCCTCAGTTCCTCCCCGGCCGTGCTCTCGGCGTGGGGCGATGGCGGGCTTCCTCCGGCCCTGGCGTCGGCCTTCCAACGGTCCGTGGGCACCTGGCTTCCCAGTCCTGGGGTGTTCGAGAACTACGTCTCGGAGCAGCTCTACCAGGCCGGCTACCTCTACGACTCCCTGGCGGTGACGAACCCGACCTACCAGCCCGGGGTGACGTCGTTCGGGTGGTCGACCCTGCTGAACCTCACCGCGTCCCACGGGCAGAACTACTCGGTCTACGTGCAGGACCCCAACGGCCTCTACGGGAACGCGAGCCAGCTCTCGAACGCGATCTCCTTCCTCGCCTGGTACGAGCTCAACCACCGGGCGCTCGCCTACGACCTCGGGGCGCCGTCCGCGGACCCGACGGTCCTGTCGACCGCCACGGCCTACGTCCTCGCGAACGCCTACCGCAACGTGAGCTTCGTGGAGTCGAGCGCGACGAGCGTGACCCTCCTCTCCTGGGCGGCGGCCAACATGGCCTTCACCGAGGCGGACCTCGGCGGGGCGAGCGGCGGGCTCTACAACGTCCCCACCGTCGAGATCGGCGGAACGGCCCCGGCCACCGCCTGGGGCTACTCCGGCACCCTCTCGGAAGCGTAGCGCACCTCGAAGGAGCCGGGGGCCGTCTCCGTCCATCCTTCGGGCACCGGAAGCTCGAGATCCGATTCCTGTCCCGTCACCACCGGGAATCCATAGGGGCGGGAGCGGTGGGCGAAGACCCTCCCCCGGGCGCCTTCGTCCTCGATGAAGCGGCGGTGGGAGGCCAGGCGCTCCTCCCCGGGCCGTGCCAGCCCCGGGAACTCCTCCCGGACCCGGGCCCCGATCTCGCCCGCCAGGACCCCGTCGATCTCGTAGCCGACCGAGTCGCGGCCGAGGGCCATCGCGGCGAGCATCGTGGTCCCGGTGCCGAGGAAGGGATCGAGCACCGTGTCCCCGAGGAGCGAGTGCATCGCGATCAGGCGGTAGGGGAGCTCGAAGGGGAAGGCGGCGGAACGGGACCGGCCGGGGGAGGCGCGCGCGGTCCCCTGCCGCTCCCCGCGTAGCCCGGTCCAGACGTCGGAGAACCAGGTGTTCCTCTCCTCCCAGAAGTAGGCGCTTTCCCGCCGCCGCAGACGGTCGGCGGGGGAGAAGGCGCGCACGCCCCCCTTGCGCAGGATGAGGACATGCTCGTGCTCGAGCGTGGCGTAGGCGCCCGCCGGCAGCATCCCGGAGCCGAGGAACTTGTTCGGCTTGTTCGTGGGCTTCCGCCAGAGCACGGTCGGAAGCGAATGGAGGCCGAGCCTCCGGAACGCGTGGCTCACGGCCACGTGGTTCGGGAAGACCTCGAACCGTCCCCCGAGGGTGCGGGCCGCGTCCCCGACGTTCACGCAGGCGATCCCTCCCGGGCGGAGCACGCGCACGACCTCGCGCCAGGTCCCCTCGAGCACGGCGTGCATCCGGGAGAAGGCCTCCTCGCCCTTCCCCTGGTCGAGGGCCCGGGCGATCGCCGGGTCCACGGTCGAGAAGAGTCCGTCCCACATGGCGATCATGGGGTAGGGCGGGGAGGTCACCACGAGCTCCACCGTCCCGTCGGGGATCTCCGTCATCCGGGAGGATCCCCCGACGATCACCCGATGGGTCGTGGCCCTCACGCCCGGCCTCAGACCGTCCCTAGACTTAAGGGGCTCCCCCGTCCGCCGGGGCGCGCGGGGGAAGGACCCAGACGCCGGCCCGGTCGCCGCCCCAACCCTCGTTCGCCAGGAACGTGCGCAGCGTGCGCCCCCCGCGGGAGGTCCCGGTCAGGAAGAGGAGGTAGGCCTCCGCCCGGCGGGCCTTGGCGAGCGAACGGTGGAGCCTCCGCGGATCGCGCAGGCTCGAGACCTCGGCCTCGACGTGGACGTCCCGGCCATGCCCGAGCCGCCAGAGCCAGCTCCCCCGGCAGGCCGCGATCCGGTCGATCAACGCCGCCGGGGAGAGCGCGGTCCCCTCGAGGCCGGGGACCTGGCGGGCCCGGGCATCGGGAAGACGTAGGTCGAAGCGGCCCTGCAGGGGGATCTCGAGCCGCACCCCGTTCCGCGCGAAGAGGCGGAAGGCCTCCCGGACGAGCCGCCGGTGCTCCTCCGACTCCCGGGGTGCCCCGCTCTCCTCGCGGAGACCGAGCCGGGCCCACCCGGAGGGGGTCACCCGGCATCCTCCGTCCTCCCCGTCCTCGAGCCAGCCTCGCCGGAGCGCCTCCGCCCGGGCGGGCGACGAGCGGTCCCGGTCCGGCTCTCTCGCCGAGGAGCCCGCTTCCGCGGGGCGACCCTTCGCGTGGGAGCGCGCTTCGTCCACGGCCGCCTGGAGGAGCACCTCCCGGTCGTCCCCGCCGGTTCCCTCCTCCTCCTGCTCCGGGCCACCGAACTCCCGGGCCGAGCGGTCGGAGGCCTCGACCCACGGGCGGGGATCGAAGGGCGCGGGCCGGGGGAGCATCGCGAACGACCAGCCCGCGGTGCCGTGGGCGCGCACCAGCGCCACGTGGTCCGGGAGCGAGGCGAGCGTCGCCTCGAGCCCGTCCCGCTCGGGGGTGGGCCGCCCGCCTCCCGCCACGAGGGCGACGGCATGGGCGGCCGAGGGGGGCGGGGTCCGGAGGAAGCACATCGTCCCGACCGTCGCGAGCAGGCTGGGACCGAGGGCTCCCTCGAGGCGCTCCACCGACTGGGTCGCGAAGACCGTGGCGACCCCGAACTTCCTCCCCGTCTCGAGCAGGGAGCGCACCAGCGGGACCGAGAAGTTCTGCATCTCGTCCAGCAGGACGAGGCACCGCACCCGCTCGACGCCGATCCCCTCCTCCGTGAGCAGCCCGACGAACAGCCGCGACAGGAGGAGGTTCGCCACGAAGAGGGAGGGGCCCTCGCCCATCGTCCCCTTCGGGAGGTGGACCACCAGGCTCCGGCCCTCCTCCACGGCCTCCGGCCACCCGATCGAGCGGCCGCGGGGTGCCAGGAGGGACGCCACGACCCGGGAGAGGACCAGCAGGGAGAGCCGGTTCTGGCTCGACGCGAGGTAGTCGGGCTGCCTCCGGTGGAGCGCGACCAACCCCTCCAGGAACGAGCGCAGGTGGGGACGGCGCGTGCCCCGCGCCATCTCCTCCGCGTGGCCCACGGGATCGTGGACGAGCGCGGCGACGTCCTCGAGGTCCCCGCCCGTCTCCCAGGCGGCGCGGAGGGCGGAGCCCAGGATCCGCTTGAGACGGGGGCCCCAGAACTCCTCCTCGGTCCCCCCGGCGGGACGCAGGGCGGAGAGCACCTCCGCGACCGCGAGGTCCTCCCGGCCCTCGTCACCGGAACTGGAGAGCACGTCGACCCCCGCGTGTCCCGCACCCCAGGGGCGCGAGCCATCGAGGACCACGACGCGCTCCCGGGCCGATGGCTCCAGCCGGGAGAGGACCGCCGGACCCAGGTCCCCGTGCAGGTCGAAGAGGACGAAGGGGACGCCCTGGCGCAGGGACTCCGTGGCGAGGTGCACCAGGTACTGGGTCTTCCCGCTCCCCGTCATCCCGAGGACCCCGACGTGGCGCAGGAGGTCGCGGTGGGAGGCGGTCCCCGTGAACGCCCCGCTCCAGGGCCACCCGAGACGCCAGGAGGGAGGGGGACCCCGGAGGGCGGGCACGACGGGAGGGGCGGCCCACGGGACCGCCAGCTGCCCGAGCCCGGGAAGGAGACGTTCCCCGCTGTGGAACCGGCGGACGATCCGGGCGTTCCACTCGCGGGCCGCCGCCCGTGCCGCCGGGGAGCCCGGCCGCCACGACTCGTAGAGGCCCCCGAGCGCCGCGGCCCACCGGAGCCCCACCCGGTCCCGGGTGCCCTCGGACTCGGGGAGGCTGCCGGAAGCGGCCACCCGGACGTGGGCGGCGAAGGCGCCTCCCGGGTTCGCCTGGAAGAGCCCCTGGACCCCCCAGTTCCCGAGCTCGGGGGCGAAGGGGACCGGGCCGGGCGCGGCGCCCCTCCCGGAGAGTCCCGTCCAGACCACCCGCCCCGGAGCGAAGGTCGGGTCCGACGGCAGGGGTCCCCGGGCGCGTTCCGAACCGGGGAGCCGACGGACCGCGGCGGCCTCCGGGCCCTCGAAGGAGGCGATGAGCTCCGAGGGTCCCCAGACCTCGAGGTAGTCACCCGCTCCATCGTGACCGGCCTCGAGGACGAGCGGCTCCCCGGGCAGGGAGGGAAGCCCGCCGATCCATCGCGCCACGAGGGGCGCGAGGGAGACCTCGCGCCCGAGCGAGGCGTAGGCGACGTGCGCCCTCATGCGCGCTCCTCCGTCAGCTCCCGGAGCTTCCAGAGCCGGCCATCCCGGTCGATCCAGACGGAGAGACGTCCCCCGGCCGACCGGACGATGCAGAGGTTCGTCCCGGCCATGCGGTGGACGGTCGGCCTCTCGTGGCCGTTCGGCAGGGGGTACTGGCGGAAGAGGCGGTCCCCCATCTCCTCCCAGACGACGAGGCGCCCGGCGTCGCGGGAGACGTAGAGCCGTGTCCCCGTGATCCGGTGCACCGTGCCCTCCGTCACCCGGAGCTCGTTCTGTCGTGCGTTCGCGGCGATCGTTCTCCACCCAATGCGAGCCTCCCGGCTCGCCAACTTCGTTGCGTTCATCGTTCGCTCCCGGCCGGGGCCCCGCGGGGAGGGCGACGGCCGGACGGCGGGTTCCGAGGGTGGAGCGGCGCGCAGCAGGGTCCCCTCCCTCCCGGGTGGGGACCGCCGTGGCACGCACGGTCGTGACCGGAACTGGGACCTCGGCCGAGGCGTGGTCCCGAGGAGGCGCGGCCCGCGACGAACGGCAGGGCTCCCGCGTCTCGAAAGGTTCCGGTTCCCACCCGGGGAACGGAAAGGGTTGCCAGCCCGTACGGGCCGGAAGAGGCTCCGCTCGCTCGCCTCCGGACGAGGGCCCGGGCTATACTGCCTGGGACCGGGCTCTCGCTCGGTTCGGCCTGGGCACGGCTCCCCGGTGGGCGGTCGGTTCGGACGGCCGGAGGGAGGTGCCTTGCGGAGACGTTGGTCCGATGGCCGTGGGGTCCGGGAGGGAACGTTCGGTTCGCGTCCGGGACGGCGGCGGGTCGGGCCGGTCGATGAGGGTCGGGGCGGGCGGCGGAGGGAGCGGGTCAGCCTCGCGAAGAGGGGACCGCTCGGAACCGCTACTCGTCCTGGTGCCTGGTTTGAAGGGGAGGATGCGAGGGGTTACTTGGACCTGCGGAGACCCGCGGCGCTAGCGCGCGGTGCCCGGGTACCCCGGGCAGGGAGCCCCCGACCCACGAAGGAACGCGGTTACGGAGAGACCCCGAGACGCTGGTAGTGGAGCCGGACCAGGGTGGCCACCGTGAGGATGCCTCCCACGAGCCCGAAGAAGATCACGACCCCGTTCGTGCCGAAGGCCTGGTAGAGGATGCTCGACGAGATCAGTCCGAGCGCCATCCCTCCCGCGATGGTCATGCTGTAGAGGGCCATCGTCGTGGCCCGGCTGATGCGGCGGGAAGCGTCCGTGAGCGCCGCGAGGGACGAGGGGCCGAAGGCGAGGGCCGCGATCGCCGAGATGCCGATGCCCCCGAGGAAACCGACGCGCCACCCCTCCAAGCCGTAGAGTACGATCGCCGTGCCGAAGCCGAGCACTCCGAGGAAGCCGAGGATGCCGACCAGCATGATGCGGCCCCGCCCCAGCCGGTCGGCGAGCTTGCCGTACCAGGGCTGCGTGAAGAGGAGGAGCGTGCCCCCGACCGCGATGGCCGTTCCGAGCTCCCACGGCGCGATGCTGTACGTCGCGGCGGCGGTTCCGAGGAAGGTGAAGAGCGCTCCGAGCAGCATGTAGATCGCGGCCCAGGGGACCACCACGAGCAGGATGGCCGGCCGCAACAGGGCCTCCTTGAGCCGCTTCGGGTCGGCGACCCCCTCCTGCCGCCGCTCCATGTGTCCTCGCGAGAGCCAGAGGAGTATCGCGAGGGCGAGGACGACCGCGCCGGCCCCGATCCAGAAGACCACCGACAGGTTCGCGGGGTGCTGCTGGCCGTGGAGCGCGCTCACGAGGATGTATCCCAGCGAGAAGCCGAAGACCCACCCGGCCAGGTTCACCGCGTCGAACCGGCCCATCTCGAGCCCCCGCTCCCCCTTCCCGCTCACGTCCCCGGTCACCGCGAGCGATGCGGCGAGGATGGAGGCGCTCGTGAGCCCGAAGAGGGCCGAGAGGACCGTCTGGTAGAGCGGGAGCCGGGTGGTGGACATCAGGAGGAGGAGGATCGCCCCGGCCACCAGCCCGCCCCGGAGCACGGGAAGGCGGCCGTAGCGGTCGGCGGCCATCCCGGCGAAGAGCACCACCGAGGCCTCGACCAGCGGGGACGCGGCGGCCGTCAGCCCGACGGTCTCCACGTCGCTCCCGAGGTAGAACGCGTAGATGCTGAGCGTGAGCCCGAAACCGAGACGGATGAAGAAGGTCGAGAGGAAGACCGCGGGGAGCAGGGTGTGATTCCCGTCGGGGCTCGACTGTGCTTCCACCGTTGGACCTTCGCCCCGGGGAAAGGTGCGAGGGGGATAAGCCATCGGCCCGGCCGTGGTCCGTCAGGATTTAAATACTGCGGGGCACTTTAATCCGCCGGAGGGCGGTCCCATGTGTGACACGTGCGGGTGCAAGAACAAGAAGAAGAAGTAGGCGACCTGATGGATCCCAGGTTGCCCGGGCAACCCGTTTGAGGGGGGAACACCCCCTCACCCCCCTTATGTTCCCATCGCTCCTTCATGGGACCTCCAGCCCCCATGTCCCCCAAGACCTCCTCGACGGACCGGACCCGAAGGGCCGTGCAGACCCGACGTGAGCGCGCCGCGTCCGCCCACTTCACCATCACGTTCGCCACGGCCGATCCTCCGACCTGGCGCATCGAGGGTTCGAGCGGCCAGAGCTACCGGGTGATGCTCCCGGCCCACCCCGCGCGCGAGGGGGCGCAGTGCACTTGCCCCGACTTCCGGACCCGGGGGCTCGGGACCTGCAAGCACGTCGAGGCGGTGCTCGCCTTTGCCGCCATCCACCCTCCCGAACGGAGCACAAAGGTGCCGGAGCCGAGCGTCCCCTGGGCCGACCTCCGCGCCCGGCACGCGGCGGCGCTCCGGGAGGAGCTCGCGTCCGGGGCCACTTACGAGCACCTGCTCCGGAGGCTCCGCAAGGAGGGCCGGGCCCTCACGCGGTCCGACCTCCCGAGAACAGAGAGTTAACAGCGTGAATCACTGTGTAGCGGAATCACGAACGCGATTTTTATAAGCGGCCCGTCCTTGAATCACCGTAGTTACCGCATCGCGCCGGCAAGCAGGTCATGGCGGGATTCCCCGAGCTCATCGCACTCGCGACTCTGATGGGGCTCGCCATCTTCCTCTCGCTCCCCATCGTGCTCCGGAGGAGCCGGTCGGCGCGCCTCGTGAACCTCCTCAGCGCGGCCGCCATCGGCATCCTGCTCTTTGTCCTGGCGGACGTCTGGGGGAACGTCAGCACGATCCTCTACCCCGGGGGCGCTTTCATCGCGTCCCCCAGCCTCGTGCTCCTCTTCCTGGCCGGCCTGGCCGGGGCCTACTTCCTCCTCTACCTTCTCGAGCACTCCCCCCGGGCGAAGGGCTCCTCGAGGGAGATGTCGCCCACCTCCACCGCCCTGATCGTGGCGCTCGCAATCGGATTCCAGAACCTCACCGAGGGGATGGTCTTCGGCGCCGCCTGGGCCGCGGGAGTGTCGGGATTGCTCGCGGTCATCTTCGCCGGCTTCTTCCTCCAGAACGTCACGGAAGGATTCCCCATCGCGGGACCGCTCCTCGGGGCCGAGGAGCGGCGGGTCGGCCTCTTCTCCGCCTACTTCCTCCTGGGCGGAGTCCCCACCCTCCTCGGGGCGGGGATCGGGTACTTCTGGACGTCAACCTACATGACGGTCGCCTTCGATGCCTTGGCGATCGGCACCTGCCTCTACGCGATCCTCCCGATGTTCAAGGTCGTCTTCCGCCCCGCGGCGACCCCGGAGGAGACGGCGCTCAAGATGCGGATCTCCTACGTGGGTATCGGCCTCGGCTTCACGCTGGGTGTTCTCGTCAACGCGATCTAAGCGCCTCGGGTGTACGGGGCCGCGGCACCGATATGGAGTGGACACCGCCGGGCCGGCTTCTGGGACAAAGTTAAAGGGCGGCACACCGCTCGGGGGGAGGATGGGCCAGGAGCCGGTCGCTCTCCTCGAGCAGGTCACGAAGGAGTACGGCGAGGGACGTAGCCGGGTGACGGCCCTCAAGGGGATCGACCTCCGCATCAACCCGGGAGACTTCCTGGCCGTGGTCGGACCCTCGGGCAGCGGCAAATCGACCCTCCTCCACATCCTGGGGTGCATGGACATCCCCACCACCGGGAAGGTGGAGATCGACGGGCAGCCCGTGCCGCGGAAGAGCGATGCCGAGCGGACGCGCCTCCGCGGAGAGAAGATCGGGTTCGTCTTCCAGTCCTTCCACCTGCTCCACGATCTCACGGTCCGGGAGAACATCGAGCTCCCGCGCCTCTACCTCCGGAGGAAGAACGGCCGGAAGCTTCCGGACCCGGAGGAGCTCATCCAGCTCGTGAACCTCCCGAAGGCCGTCCTCGATCGGCGCCCCACCCAGATCTCGGGAGGGGAGGCCCAGCGCGTGGCCATCGCCCGCGCCCTCTCGAACGCCCCCTCCATCCTCCTCTGCGACGAGCCCACGGGGAACCTTGACACCGCGAACTCGGATGCCGTCATGGAGGTCTTCGAGGGACTTGCCCACGAGGGCACCACGATCGCCATCGTGACCCACAACCCCGTGGTCGCGCACCACGCGCGGCGCGTCGTGACGATGCGCGACGGGCTCCTGACCGAGGAGCCCCGGAGGGAGGTGGCATGACGAGCCGGAGCTCCCTCGCCGTCCGGTACCTCTGGCGGCAGAAGGGGCGCACGAGCTTCGTCATCCTCACCTACGTGGCGGCGGTCACGGTGACGCTGCTCCTCACGTCGGCCGTGGTGGGGACCGAGCAGACGTTCGTCAACGAGCTCTCCGGTCTCGGGGTCAACTGGATCTACGTGACCCCCGACCAGCCCTTCGTCTACCCTCTCACGGAGAAGGACGCGAGTGCCATCGCGCACCAGGTCCCGGATCTCAGCGACGTCGCCCCGGTCCTCATGACGGGCATGACCGTGAGCGGGTGGGGGAACACCCTCACCGACCTTACGGGGACGAACCAGTCGCTGGAGGGAATCTTCAACTACGCGGTAACGAAAGGCAACTTCACCCTGGCCTGGGACGGGAACCTGTCGCAACCGATCCCGACGGTGGTCGCCTACGACATCTGGCAGCAACACGACCTCAACGTGAACCAGGTCATCCATGCCAACGTGGTGTCGCTCTCCCTCAACGGGGAGCGCTCGATCCCGGTCGACCTGCGGGTCATGGGGATCCTCTCCCCGCGGGGGAACCTGGCCTCCACGAACCTGGACGACGGGGTCTTCGTGCCCGTGCAGGCCCTCGAGAACCTGACCGGCGTGATCAATCTCAGCTACATCTTCGTCGCCGCGTCCTCCTCGAACCAGGTGAACCAGGACACGAACGACATCACGACCGTGATCACGAAGCTCCACGGAGGGGTCACCGACTTCAGCGTGGCCAGCGAGCAGTCCTGGGTCAGCTTCGTTCACCAGCAGATCGACCAGTTCACGTCGATCATCTCGCTCGTCGAAGCCACCCTCCTCATGCTCTCGTCGATGAGCGTCTTCGTCGTCATGACCATGTCCGTCCGCGACCGGCGGCGCGAGATCGGGGTCATGCGCGCGCTCGGCGCCCGCCGGGGGGACGTGATGGCGCAGTTCCTGCTCGAGTCCGCCATCATGAGCGTCACCGGGATGTTCATCGGGATCGGGCTCGGGGTCGTGGTGGCGAACTACATGAAACAGAACGGCGGAGGCTTCTACAGCTACCTCCTCACGAACCCCCTCGACCTCGGCACCTACTTCGCCGAGCTCCTCCTCGTCCTGTGGGGCGTGGGATTCCTCTTCTCCCTCGGCCCGGCCTACCAGGCTTCGCGCCTGGAAGCGGTGGAAGCCCTTCGGAGCCTCTAGCCCGGCCCCATCGCCCGGTCACGCGTCGGCTCGAGCGACCCGTTCGGGCCCCGCGGGCGGCACCGGGGCGGGTCCCGACCGGGACTCGTCTCAGTCACCCTTCGTGTCTTCGCTCTCCTCTTCCTTCGCGGGTTCGGGTTCCTTCTCCGCAGACGTCTTGGAGGCGGCCGGGGTCTCCGGCTGCCGGCGTCGCCGTGCGATGAGCGCTATGACCGCGACGATGAGGACCGCCGCGACGACCCCGATCGCACCATAGACCCAGAGCGGGGGGCTGGAGGAGCTCGACGGGGGAGCGGGCTTCCCCCCGTTCACGGTGACATGGACGAGGCCGCTCGCGGAGTAACCGCTGTAGCTCGCGTTCACCCAGAGGGTGACGGTCGCAGAAACGTCCGGGGGGGTGTAGTTGGCGAAGGCGATCCCGTGGGCGTTCGTGACCCAGGGGGCCGGAGGGGAGAAGATGCCGCCCCCGATGCTCGTCGCCGGGTAAAGGGACGCCCCGCCGAACGGAACCCCCGCGTTCGTGACGTGGATCTCGAGCTCGATGGGGGTGATCCCGGTCCCGCTCTGCCGGACGGCGTAGATCGAGACATTGAGGTGCACGGAGGGCGTCACCCCGAGCGAGAGGCTCGCATTCCCGAAGTAGGTCCGGTTGAGGACCGTGGCGTTGAGGAAGAGCGAGCGGTCGCGCAGGACGTTGGGCGCGAGGTACGTCGAGTTGGCCCAGCCCTCGGCGTTGGTGGTGGCCGAGACCGAGGGTCCGCCCAGGCTCGACCAATATTCGACCGTCACCGCGGAGACGGGGTGCCCGCCGTGGGTCACGAGCCAGCCCACGTCCAGGGATTGTCCCGACTCCACCAGGGTCGCGTTCACGTCCCCCGAAAGGGAGGCGCGCGTGGGGGGAGGCGCGGACCAGAGGGTGGCGGGCTTGGACCCGTTGACCGGGGAGACGACGTTGGGCCCCATCTCGATCTCCCCGGGCACGAGGGAGGAGTTCGTGGCGGCCGACGCGATATGGAAGGGGGGGCTCGGGGCCGAGGTCCCGTTGGCGACCCACTCCACGCCCTCATACCCCGGGACCATCCACCCGGTCGCGTTCTTCGACTCGATGGTCTCGGGGAGGAAGATCTCCTGGGGGAACCAGGGAGTGGACGTCCACAGGGGGATCGCCGTCATCACGAGGCTGTCGGGGCTGGTGATCGCCCCGCCGCCGCCCGACCAGTTGAG
>JAJYEA010000053.1 GCA_021790425.1 Thermoplasmata archaeon
TGACCTTGGGCTCGGCCTTGTCGAGGATCGAGCGCTTCGTGATGAGCGCGGAGTCCAACGCGTAGAATATCAACGTCTCATAGCCGAGGGCCCGACCGGCCAAGGCGTACCCCAGCATCGTTTCCATGCGGGCGCTGTCTCCCGGCGCAACCGTGACCAGATAGGCCATCTTCACCTCATCTCCCATGACATCTCTCACCCGAAGCGGTCATGAGACCGTGGAAAGATAAGGATGTCGCACTAGGGAATAGGTCATGAAGCCGTGTCAGAATGCGCGAGCACGGACGCGTGTTCTTACCCCGCCGATGGTCCGCAAGGGGCACGTGGGCAGCAAGAAGGCCAAGGGCTCCACCACCGTGAAACAAGGCCGGTTTGATTCCAAGCTGGGATCGATCTCTCTGGGTCGCGCGAGTATCTTGGGATAGGTACAAAGGGCGTTCAAAGTCTTGCAAAGGACGCTCTCAGTTCCCTCACGGCCGGGTTATTGTATTCCCTATTGTTTTGGGGACAGGAGCTCGCAAAAGTGGATGTTACGGGGTAAAACCAGGCAAACAGCGGAGGTCCCCTAATGTTGAACGACTCGAACACCTTAAATACTGACCATCGGGGCTGCTTAGGACAGAATGTCAGAGTCATACTGAAAATACGGCGATGAGGCCGAAGTTATATGCTTCCGGAAATCTGTTCGTAAATGGCCAGAGTTTAGGGGTTGGTGAAGTATGAGGAGCGGCTCTTCGTCCCGGTCGGGTGGGGTCGCATCTCATGTCCGACGGGGTCGGGATGTGTTGGGAGGGGGTCGCCGTGGCGGGCGGGTTCCATTCTCGATGGTAGGGTGCGCTCCTGCATGGCGTTCTTCTCGCGGGGTATTTCCCCGCGTTCTGTGGTCCAGTCCACCATATGGTGAACGTAGAGGAAAACAATGGTGATCGATGCGTATGGTGGCCATTTGGTCACCCAGATGGCTTCGCCGGCGGAGAGGGAGCGACGGTTGGGCGAGCGGAAGGATCTCCCGGTCCTGACGGCGATCGTCGACCAGGTCTATGATGCGGAGAAGATCGCGATCGGGGCGTACAGCCCCCTGACCGGGTTCATGAACAAGAAGGACTACGAGTCGGTCCTCAACCGCCTCCGGCTGGACAACGGGATGCCCTGGACGATGCCCATCCTGTTCACCCCCAACTCGGCCCAGGCGCCGATCGTCCAGCAGCTGAAGTCCTCCGACGAGGTGCTCATCGCGGACTGGTCGGGCTCACCCTTCGCACTCCTTCGGGTGGAGGACAAGTTCCCCATCGACCGCAAGGCGATCGGCGAGAAGATCTTCCTGACGACCGACCCCGCGCATCCGAACGTGGGCGACATGGCGCACTTCGGGGACATCGCCATCGGGGGCAAGGTCACCTTGCTGCGCCGGCTCGAGTTCCCGCATCAGAAGTTCGAGCTGACGCCGGCCGAGACCCGGGAGCACTTTGCGAAGATGGGCTGGAAGCATGTCGCGGGCTACCAGGCCCGGAACCCCCCCCACACCGCCCACGAGTACATCCAGCGGCTGACCCTGGAGCGGGAGGATGTCGACGGGCTCCTGATCCACCCGGTGGTCGGGAAGCTGAAGAAGGGGGACTACAAGCCCGAGGTCATCATGCGCGCCTACGAGGCCTTCGTCAAGAACTACTACCCGGAGAAGACCGTCCACCTGGGCTCGCTCTCCATCAGCATGCGTTACGCCGGGCCCAACGCCGCGCTCTTCCTCGCCATCGTCCGGCGCAACTACGGGTGCGACCACTACATCGTGGGCCGGGACATGGCCGGGGTCGGCAAGTACTACGATCCGTACGCCTGCCACCGCATCTTCGATCAGTTCGACATCGGGGTCACCCCGGTGCGTTACGGCGAAGCCTACTACTGCAAGCTCTGTGGATGGATGGCCTCCCCCAAGACCTGCAGCCACGGTCCGGAGGCGCGCCTCGACACGAGCCAGACGCTCATCCGCAAGCTCTTGGCCGAGGGCAAGCCCCTCCCGACGGAGCTCCTGCGCCCGGAGGTGGCCGAGGTGCTCCGGGGCGGGAACGTGATGCTCACCTGAAGCACCGCGAGCGCAGGAAGGGGTCTGCGGCAGGGCCTGCGAGGCTGCAGGAAGGACCGTGATGGACCTGATCTGGTACCTGGTCGGCTTGGCGCTCCTCGGCGTCTTCGCCGGCCTGGTGGGGGCCCTGGTGGGGATCGGCGGGGGCATGATCATCGTCCCGTTCCTCGTCGTGTTCTTCGACATGCCCCTCGCGCTGACCGCGGGCATCGGGTGCATCTGCGCCCTCGTGACCTCGATCGCGACCAGCTCGGCGTACATCCAGCAGGGATACACGGAGACCCGGACCGCCCTGTTCCTGGAGACCATGGCGGTCCCGGCCGCCGTGGTCGGGGCGACCCTCCTCGTGGTGCTCTCCGCCAAGGGAGGGGCCCCGGCGCTGGAGATCGTCCTGGCCGGCGTCTTCGTCCTGATCATGGGGCTCATGATCCGCCAGCTGGAGAGCGACGTCCCCGTCGGAGTGGTCCCGGACCGGACGTCCCGCCGGCTCCGCCTCGGAGGGAAGTACTACGACACGAAGAGCCACCGGATCGTGCGGTACCGGGTCGGGGCGACGAAGGCGGGGCGCGGGATCCTCGTGGGGGCCGGATTCATCTCGGGGATGTTCGGCATCGGGGCGGGGGCCATCTACGTCACCGCCCTCCACAACTTCCTCCACCTTCCCATGAAGGTGTCGACCTCCACGGCGAACCTCATGGAGGGGATCACCCTCGGAGCCAGTGCCAGCGTGATGTTCTTCTCGGGGTTCATCCACCCCATCCTCGCCACTCCCGTGATGGCCGGGGGGGTGTTGGGTGCCCAGGGCGGGGTCGCGCTGATGAAGCACCTCACGCCGAGGACCGTCAAGATCGCCTTCCTTCCGGTCATCGCCTTCAGCGCCGTCGGGCTCGTCCTCAAGGCGATGGGGTGGCTATGACGGGACATCGAGCCCTGCGACGGTCCCGGGCACGACGGGCCGGTTCGTCGCGCGCGTGGCTCCTGGTCGGACTCGCCCTCCTGTCGGCGTTCCTCCTGACGGCCTGGCTGGCCGGCCACCATATCGGTCTCTCGCAGGCGCCCCCCGGCTCCGCGCCCGTCGCACTCCCCGCCCAGGTCGTCCTCGCCCTGCAAGCGAACGATGCGAACGGGATCCTGCACCACACCCACTCCCGGAAGAGCTCGAGCGCGCCGGAAGCTCCGGAGCAGGAGCCCTGTCAACTCTCCGTCTTCTGCTGCCTGAGCATCACGGAGATCCTGAAGACCGGCCTGTACACCGCCGTGGGCCTCATGGTGTCGGGCGTCGTGCTCACCCTCTGGCAGAACCCGGCGCTCACGCCGGCCGACCTGACGGACCCCACCTCGCCGCACTACGAGCACACGGAGATGCAGACGGCCCCGCAGGGCCTCTGGACCGGCCTCCTCTCGGAGAACCTCCACGCGTTCATGATGCTCGGGGCGATCATCCTCGCGTTCCTTCCGCTCGCGATCGTCCTGACGGCCTTCTACCACATCCACCGGGACCAGGACCGAGCCCTGGAGCCCTACGTCGGGGCGCTCATCGGTTTCCTCCTCTTCGGATATTTCATCGTCGGCCCCATCCTGGTGAGGTGAGAGCGTCCCATGCCTCCTTCCGCATCTCCACCGGGACGAAGGGGGGCCTCCGAGGGGACCTCCGGCGGGGTACGCCCGCGGGAGGGTGGGTGACATGGCCGTCCTCTTCCTCTCCCGCGCGACCCGGTCGGGCGTGCAGGCCCTGACGGACTGCCTGCACGAGCGGACGGGCCTCGAGGTGATCTCCCGGGAGGACCTCGTCCGGCTCGTGGGTCGCCACGGCGACTGGGCGACCTCCGTCGTCGCCGAGATCTCCCACGCCACGAGCCAGTACGACCGGTTCAGCCGGATCCGCCGGCCGTACATCGTCCTGATGCGGCAGGCGCTCCTCGAACGGATCCACGGGGACAACGTGGTCTACCACGGGATCTCCGGGCACCTCCTCCTGCCCCGTCTGGGCCACTTCGTCCGCGTCCGCATCTGCGAGCCCCTCCGGACCCAGATCGCCATGACGCGCGAAGAGCTCCGGTGCGACGAGGAGCACGCGAAGGAGTCGCTCCGCGAGACGGAGAGTCTCGAGGTCCGCTGGGCCCGGTTCATGTACGGGAGGGATGTGCGCGACCCCACCCTCTACGACCTCAACCTCAACCTCGGCCACCTGACGATGGAGGTGGCCTGCGGGATCCTCGAGCACCTGCTGTGGGAACGGGAGCTCCAGTCCTCGCCGGAGGCCCAGGCCGAGGTGGAACGCCTCCTCATCATGGCGAACGTGGAGGCCGCCCTGGTCACGGACGAGCGTACCCGGTCGCTCGAGGTCGACTGCCGGATCGAGCAGGGGAAGACCCGCCTCGACGGCCCGTATCTCGAGGGGGACCTCCGCGAGGTGGTCATGGAGGTGGCCCGCCGGGCCGCCCCGCCGGAGCCGATCGCCTACGAGCCCGGGTATGCGGCGGTCCAGTGGGTGGAGGACCGGGCCTGCGACTGAGGTGGGACGATGGTAGAACCGAAGAAGGGAGAACGGAAGCAGGAGGACATCCTGGAAGAGATCCGCGCGCTCCTCCTGCGCTCGGTGGAGCTCCAGGAGGCCGAGGTCGATCTCGAGACGAAGCGGACGATCGCGACCGGCGACCTCGTCGCCTCGGCCAAGACCGACACCGAGCTGGCGCAGCACCGCACCGAGCTCGCCCAGGAGAGCACCTCGCTGGTCCGGGCCCAGACCCGCCTGGCCACCCGGTCGAGCGAGCTCGCGGAGATCCGGACCGACCTCTCGCAGGAACGTTCGCGTCTCGCGACCGAGCGGAGCGACCTCGCGGCCCTCCGCACGGACTTCGCCCGCACCCGCACCGGGCTCGCCTACCAGCGCACCCGCATGGCCGAGGGGCGCAACAAGCTCGCGGACGAGCGGACCCAGCTCGCCGTGACGCGGACCGACCTCTCCCAGCGGCGTACCACCCTCGCGCTGGAACGGAACGTGCTGGCGGAGGGGCGGAACAGCCTTGCCACGGTCCGGACGAGCCTGTCCAATCTCTCCACGACCTACTCGAAGATCCGCGTCGAGCTGGCCCGCCAGCGGACGTTCCTCGCGCTCGTCCGCACGGGCCTCGCCTTCGTCACGATCGCGATCGTCCTCTGGAGGTACTTCGGGTTCTCCTGGTGGACGATCTACGACGCGGGCCTGGGCGTCGGCAGCGGGGTCGCCACGGTCGTCGGGCTCTGGGGCTACCTGTCGGCCCGCCGGCTCGTGCGCCGTCTCGACACGACGGCGGATGACCTGGAGGACGGGCTTCCCATCCTCCCCTACCGGAAGCGCCGCGCCTAGGGGAAGCGCTCAGCTGGTCTCGCGGGCCTTCCGGATCGGCGTGACCGCGCTCCACGGGTCCCGCCGGAAGAGCCCGGTCCCGAGGCTCTCGTCGAGCCGCTCCACCTCGTCCGGGACGTTCGAGAGCATGCTCCGTCCGGAGGCCTGGATCTCGTAGACCTTGGAGAGCCGGAGGAGGAGCTCGTTGACGCTGAGCTTCCCGAGGAGGTCCGCGCGCCGGATCAGCGCGAGGACACGGTAGTAGAGGTAGAGCGAGAGGAAGGAGATGAAGAAGTAGCCCGCCACGGCCTCCTCGTCCCTCAGGATGGTGCGGTCGACCTCCGGCCACCGCCGCATCGAGTCGAAGGCCTCGAGCAGGTCCTCCCGTTGCTTGTAGAGGTGGTAGAGCTGCTCCGGGTCCGAGCGCAGGTTGGTGATGACCGCGATCTTGCCGAACGCCGGCTCGGACTCCCGGTAGGCGTCGGCGCTCCGCCGTCCCTCCCGGATCTGGCGGATGAGCGCCGTGGCCTCCTCCGCATGGTCCTTCAGGTCCTCGAAGAGGTAGACCCGGCACTTGCCCTCCTGGTACGAGGTCGCCCGCACCCCCCGGTCGCGGTAGGTGAAGTGCACGTCCAGCTTGCGAGCGTAGTCGACCCCCTGGACGCTGCGGCTGAGGGGGAGGAGGAAGTTCGTCCGGCTCGAGAGCGCCTCGGTCGGCTGACAGGACCAGGCCCCTCGTCCCAGGACGACCGTGCCGGAGAAGCGGGCCTCCTCGAGCGCGGGCATCATCGACTTGAAGTCGATCACCGGGTCCGGGATCTGCTTCATGAAGAGCGGCAGGCCCGTCTCCAGGGAGTGTACGAGGACAAAGTTCATCGGTGGTACCCGGGGCGAGTGCTCGACGGAGTGCCACTCCTCGGCGATGCCCGCGATGTCGGAACGGGTGGAGGAGAGGCCGACGGCCACCTGGTTCCCCCCGCTCGGCAGGGAGCGGAAGAACTGCACCTGCGACCGCGGGTCCCGGCCCACCTCCCGCAGCACGTCCCCGAGGATGTTGGGCGACAGGTGGGCGTCCACGACCCGCGCGAGGTGGAGCTTCTCCCACCGGTCCCGGGCGTACTGCATCGGTGACCACCCGAGGAGACGGGTGACCGAGAGCGCGTAGAGCTCCCGCCACCGGTCGAAGAACGACTTGCGGAGGGCGTCCAGGAGATCGGAGGAGACGCCGTAGATGAGCTCGGAGTTCCCGTACTCCCACGCCGCGTAGAGTTCGCGCTTCTTCTCGATGACCCCGGTGGGGGTCAGGCGTCCGATGTAGTGGGAGACCTTCTTCGACCGCCCTGAGGCGCGGTCGTACTTCGAGGTGGAGTGATAGAGGTAGTAGTTCTTGTTCAGCATCTTCACCTCGAGGGGGATCTTTCGACGGACACGCTCCTTCTGCAATGCGCGGCGTACCCATGGTTCGAGCTTCATGCTCCCTAATAGGGACTGCCCGCGTATATAAGCGTGTCTCGGGGAACGAGGGGTTTGCAGATTAGGCGTAGGTCATTTCACGGTGTAGAAGCCGGCATTTCTATTCCCTAAATGGTTGTGATTCCTATGGGTAATCATGATGATAAGACAAAAAGCACGCCGTAAAATATGGGACTCGGTTATCCCATCGCAACCCTTTTATCCGGGGTCATTCCTCCGACGTTCGGGAGGTGCGGAGATGACGGAAGCGACGGTCGGAAAGAGTGTGACCGTGACGATGAAGGACGGTTCGACAAAGGTGATTGCGGAGGACGAGGACGGGTTCATTGCGGACATCGGCCAGTGGTGCCCCGAGTTCGCCCAGGCGATCGCCAAGGAGGAGGGGATCAGTGGGACCCTGACGGACGACCACTGGAAGTTCATCAACATGCTCCGGGACTACTACGGGAGGTACGACAGCTGCCCGCCGATCCGTCTGTGCTGCAAGACGACGGGCTTCGACCTGAAGAAGGTCTACGAGCTCTTCCCCACCGGGCCGGCCAAGGGCGCGTGCCGGATGGCGGGCGCTCCCAAGCCCACCGGATGCGTGTGATCATGATCTATCTCTTCTGTCCCAAGTGCGGGTTCGCGATCGAGGCGATCGCGGACACGGAGGCCGCGAACCCGATCCGGCAGAAGCGGATCCACTACCTGATCACCCGGGACCAGGTCTGTCCGAACTGCCTCAACACGATCGGCCATTGCGAGCAGGTGACGCTGGACGAGAACTGCGTCCCCCAGCTGAAGGTCGTGGTGGACGATGCCCAGAAGAAGCCCTTCTCGGAGTACCTGCGATCGAAGGGCTACGTCTACGGGACGGACTACGCGCTGGCCGAGTTCCGGAAGGGGTGAAGATGCCCGAAGTTCCCGAGGAGGTCAAGCGCGGCCGCAAGCTCGTCGAGCAGACGAAGAACGGCCCCTGGCCCAGCTACATCAAGGAGTCCGAGAAGACGCGCTATCCCCTCGACCTCTATGCCGCGGCGCTCGACCTGAAGCGGGTGCTGTGGACGACGGGGGGCTACGTCTCGGTCCCGGGCGTCCCGACCGGCATCCTGATGCGCGTGACGAGCCGGCCGGACATCGGCGAGAACGCGAACGTCGTGCGCGTGCTCCTGCCCTCCGGCAACTTCGTGACGAGCGACATGCTCGAGAAGTACGCGGACTTCGCCGACAAGTACGGGGTGGGGATGCTCCACGCCCTCACCTGCAGCCACAACATGGAGATCCCCGGGATCCCCAAGGAGCGGGTCCGGGACTTCGCGACGGAGTTCAAGGCCGCCGGGTTCGAGGTCGGTTCGACCGGCGACGCGTTCCGGAACACCACGGTGTGCGTCGGTCCGGCGCTCTGCGAGTACGCGGGGGTCGACACCCTGGGCGCGCGCGACCGCTTCTACGACCGGTTCAACGACTATGCCAAGTACCCGACGTTCCCCCACAAGATCAAGCTGAAGATCTCGGGGTGCCCGCTCGACTGTGCCCGGGCCTCCCAGAAGGCCTGCATCGGGTTCATCGGAACCTGGGAAGGGGGCCCCGACATGGACGAGTCCCGGGTCCGGGCCCTCGGGCCCGCCACGCTGGACGCCATCACCCACGCCTGCCCGACCGGCGCCATCGAGCGCCAGGACGGCGGGGTCACGGTCAAGGGTGAGGACTGCATCCAGTGCATGAAGTGCGTCCGGATGTCCCAGGGGGCGTTCTCCCCCGGGAAGCACCGGCAGATCCAGATCGTCGTCGGCGGCAAGCTCCGGGGCAAGAAGGGTCCGCTCATCTCGAAGTCGCTCTGCCGGGTCGACACCGAGCAGGAGGCCTTCGACATCCTGGACCGGATCGTGAACGTCTTCCAGGAGCACTCCGCACGGAAGGAGCGTCTCGGCGACACCCTCTTCCGGATTGGCATGAAGGGGTTCCTGGACCTGATGGGCATGAAGCCCGACGCGGCGATGGTCAAGGACCTGCGGACCAACATCTTCTACGGCGTCACCGACGAGGAGAAGGAGAAGCAGCCGCGGGAGATCAAGACGGCCGTCGGAGGTGGGTGACATGGTCGACGGACCCCCGCGGCCGGTCGCCAACTTCCTGCCCCCGGTGATCCGGGAGAACTACGGGCAGTGGGCCAGCCATTCCCTCGTGGCGCCCGGGATCATGGAACATGTGAGCAAGACCGGGAAGAAGGTCTACACGGTCCGCGCGGCCGACCCTCCCAACGGCCGGTACAGCACGGGCACGATCCGCAAGATCTCCGCACTGGCCCGGAAGTACTGCGGCGGGTACATGCGCTACACCCAGGCCGTCAACATGGAGTTCTTCGTGGACAGCCCCGAGAAGGCCCAGGAGCTCAAGCGGGAGCTCGAGGCCCTCGGCTTCCCGGTGGGGGGCTGGGGGGGACACCTCTGGAATCTCACGAGCTGCGCCGGGTTCCTCCACTGCGCGCTGGCGGCCACGGACGCCCCGTCGGTCGCCCAGGCCCTCGGGAACGCGATGTTCAAGTACTACCGGGACGAGGAGCTCCCGGCGAAGCTCTCCATGGCGGTCTCGGGATGCCCGAGCAGCTGCGGCGGGAGCTTCCTCACCGACATCAGCATCAGCGGGATCCACACCGAGATCCCCATCGTGCTCCCGTCGGCGAAGGCGTGCGACCTCCAGGGGACCACCCAGAGCTGTCCGGTGGGCGCGATCCAGCTCGAGACCGTGGACGGGGAGCGGCACATCGCGATCCGCAAGAAGCTCTGCATCGGGTGCGGGCTCTGCCTGGCGGCCTGCTCGGGGATCGTCTTCGAAACCCCGGAGAAGACCGACGGTCACGTGATCGAGATCGGGGGGAAGGCCTCCGTCTCGCGCACGGGCACCACCATGGGACGGGTCGTCGTCCCCTTCCTGCCCAACGACGCGCCGCACTATCCCGTGACGGTGAAGACCGTCGAGCGGATTGTGGACACCTGGAAGAAGGACGCGAAGAAGGGCGAGCGGATCGCGGACTGGATCGACCGCATCGGCTGGGAGAAGTTCTACCGGAAGACCAAGCTCCCCTTCTACGAGCAGTCCATGGAGACGCTGGACATCCGTGGGATCATGACCATCAAGGACTCGAGCGGGCGCTGAGCGGAGCACTCCCGGGTACGCAGCGCAGTGTGAGGTCCCCACCATGCTGGACGATGTCTCGATAGTCCTGATCGGCTACTTCTACCTCGCCTTCACCGTCTTCGTCGTCGGGACGCTCTACGTCCTCCTGCGGTGGATCTTCACCAGCCGGGGCCCGACGGGGACCTACCTCGGGTTCCCCGACCTCGCCACGTACCCCGGGCAGGAGTCGTACGGCCGGGCGTTCCTGAACATCCTGAAGCGGGTGTTCCTCTTCTCGAGCATGAAGTACGACAAGACGATGCGGGCGATGTCGCTCCTCTTTCACTGGAGCCTGTGGATCATCCTCGCCGTCCACCTGGACATCGTGCTGCAGCCCTACGTCATCTCCTGGGGCACCTCGTTCGGCTTCTCGAGGGACTTCGTCACCAGCACCATCGACAACGGATCCTTCTACGGCGGGGCCATCCTGGCCGTCCTGCTCCTCGTGTCGGGCGCCTACCTCATCTACCGCCGTGTCGCGGACCCCTATCTCCGCCGCATCAGCACCGCGGGCGACTACTTCGCGATCTCCCTGATCATGGCCTTCGGGGTCACCGGGGGGGTGCAGCGCTTCTTCCTGCCGTTGGACGTGGACAGCAAGGTGGGGCCCTTCGTCGTGAGCCTCTTCTCGACGGCGCCGCAGGCGTTCCCGGACCTGACCCCCATCTTCGCCCTCCACTACCTCCTCGCCTGCACCCTCGCGCTCTACATCCCCTTCAGCAAGTTCCTGCATCCCGCCTCGTTCGTGACGAACCCGACGTTGCATGCGATCTGGGGGCAGGGCCGGGAGGAGGGCGCATGAACCTCGAGAACCGCCGGGCGATCATCCTGGAGAGCCCGAGCGGGAAGGGGGAGGAGTGGCTGAAGCAGCAGACCTCGCTCGACTGGGCCATCGCGAAGCAGGAGCGGCCGGCCAAGCCTTCCCAGATGGCCGAGATCCACGTCACCCCGACGGACGGTCCGCAGGACTTCTGCGAGAAGTTCCGCGAGCTCCGGAAGAGCCGCGCCTTCGTGAACTTCATGGAGAGCTGCACCCACTGCGGCATCTGCATCGACAAGTGCCACGAGTTCCTCTCCACGGCGGACGTGAACAACGCCCCGGTCGGCCGGGCGGAACTGGTGCGCACGCTCTACAAGAAGGGGAACCGCCTCAAGCCGGAGGACGTCGACCTCAACAAGCTCTACACCTACTACTACCAGTGCACGGAGTGCCGGCGGTGCTCCGTCTTCTGCCCCCAGGGGATCGACCAGTCGGAGATCACCCGCAACGTCCGCAACATCCTGACCTCGGAGGGCCGGATCGCCGAGTACGTGGCCGCGACCATGGCCGCGGTCTACAAGACGGGGAACAACCTGGGCCTGAAGCCGAAGGCCCAGGGGGCCGTCATCGACTTCCTCAAGGAGGAGCTCAAGGAGGAGACGGGGAAGGACATCGACATCCCCCTCGACAAGGAGAAGGCGGAGATCCTCCTGATCCCGTCCTCGGCGGATCTGTACGTCAACACGGACACCCTCAAGGGCTACGCCAAGGTCATGCACGCCCTCGGGAAGGACTGGACGATGGACTCGGAGGTGGCCGAGGTGGCCAACTTCGGGCTCTTCGCGTCGGAGAAGCACCTCCGCGAGTTCGGGGACCGCGTCGTCTCGCGGGCGATCAAGCGGGGCGTGAAGTACGTCGTCTGGGGGGAGTGCGGGCACGGGTGGCGGGCCGCCACCAACTACACCCGCTTCCGGCTCGCCGAGAAGGGGCTGCCCCTCACCCACATCCTCCAGTTCACGGACAAGGCGATCCAGCGGGGCCAGCTGAAGCTCGACCGGAACAAGAACGACGACCTCTTCAACTACCACGACCCCTGCAACTACGCCCGGGGAGGGAACCTCGTGAACGAGCCCCGCCGGGTGCTGAAGGCCGTCGTCCGCGAGACGGTGGAGTCGAAGTTCACGAAGCAGGAGACCTTCTGTTGCGGGGCGGGCGGAGGACTGCTCGCCCACGAGGACGCCTGGGAGGACTTCAAGATGTGGGGCGGATGGCCGTCCCTCTACTACGCCTGGAAGACGGGGGCGCACACCCTAATCTCGCCGTGCGCCATCGACAAGGCGCAGTACCCGCACCTCATCGAGTACCACAAGATCGACATGAAGATGAAGGGCCTGATGGACCTCGTCGGCTACGCGGTCCAGCTCTAGGAGGCTCCGTGGTCTGTCCACCCCGGATGCAACGACCATGCGGCGACCCTCCCCACCCCCGGACGACCCTCGCGACGACGGCCCCGGGCCGCGCACCGCGGGGAGAAGGCTGATACGCTCCTTGCCCCCCTGGCCAGGGGCGGGCGGGGGGAGGTAGGGAGATGGTCCGGGCGCACCACGATCCCGAGGACGGGTACCTGCCGCACGTCCGTTTCCACCGCGGCGAGGTCGTGCTGGCGGGGGCGGGCCCCGGGGACCGTGGGCTCGTTACGCTGCGGGCCCTCGCCTACCTGCGCCAGGCGGACGTGATCCTCTACGACCGTCTCACCGACCACTCGGTCCTCCGCTTCGCGCGGAAGGACGCCGAACGGGTCAACGCGGGCAAGGGACACCGGACCACGAGCGAGCAGGACTGGATCAACGAGCAGATGCTCGACCGCGCGCAGAAGGGGCGGCGGGTCCTCCGATGGAAGGGAGGGGACCCCTACGTCTTCGGACGGGGGTGGGAGGAGAAGACCTACCTCGAGTCCCACGGCGTCCGCGTCACCTACGTGCCGGGCGTCTCGAGCATCACGAGCCTGCCGGGCCTCGCCGGCATCTCCGTCCTCACCCGCGGGGTGGCGAGCTCGCTCGGTCTCTTCACCGGGGAGATCGGGCACTCGGCCCACGCCCGGCACGTCCGGCTCCGGGCCCTCGCCGGGGCCTCCG
>JAJYEA010000145.1 GCA_021790425.1 Thermoplasmata archaeon
CTCACCTACTCCTCCGAGGCCCTCGACCCCGCCCACCACCTGGTCTACGTCTCCGGCTCCTCAGGCTCCGTCCTCACCGTCATCCAGGAGAATCCCCTCAAGGTCCTCACCACCCTGCCCACCGTCGGTCAGGTCTTCGGGGTCGCGGTCGACCCCACCCTCAACCTGCTCGCCACCACCGGCTTCTCCACCCAGGGCGAGGTCTACTGCGCCTCCACCCTCGCTCCGGTCGCGTCCCTCCCCTACGCCGTCCCCAGCCCCTACCAGATCGCCTTCGACCCCGCCCTCGACCTCCTCGCGGTCGACCAGAACCCCTCGAGTGGACCCGGTCAACTCGCCCTCTTCGACGTGAGCGGGGCCGCCAGCACCTGCGCGAGCCCTCCTCCGCCCCCTCCCACCCTCCAGGCCTTCGCTTCCGCCTCCCCCACGCAGGGGACCGCTCCGCTCTCCGTGAGCTTCACCGCCAGCGCCTCCGGGGGCACTCCGCCCTACACCTACAGCTGGAACTTCGGGGATGGGTCCACCAGCACCCTCCTGGACCCCTCGCACACCTACACCAACGCCGGGGGCTACTCCGCCGTCCTGTCCGTGAGCGACTCCTCCGGACAGAGCGCGCAAGCCTCGCCCATCCTCGTCTCGGTCAGCGGCGAGAACCGAACGACGCTCCTGAGCCTCTCAATCTCCGTGAGCTTCATCGACGGTCCGGCTCCTCTGACGGTGGGTCTTGTTGCGGCCCCGTCCGGAGGGCAGTCTCCGTACACGGTGAAGTGGGTGTTCGGCGATGGTGGGGTCGCGACGGGACTGCAGACCTCTCACACCTACACGGTGCCCGGGAGCTACCAGCTGTTCGCCTCGGTCACGGATGCGAACGGCAACATCGCGGCCATCTCCCCCGTGCCGGTCACGATCACTCCGTCGAACGACACCGGCAACAACCTCGGCTCGAGTCTGACCGTCTCGGCCGCAGCCAGCGTCGGCTACGGCGGGGCCCCGGTCTCGGTGAGCTTCATCGCTTCGGCGGTGGGAGGCACCGCGCCCTACACGTTTGTCTGGAGCTTCGGCGACCAGACCAGCGGGACCGGCGCCCAGGTCAGCCACACGTACACGAGCGCCGGAGACTACCTTGCGCAGGTCTCGGTGACCGATGCGCATGGACATTTCGTCGCATCCCACGACCTCACGATCCAGGTCCAGAGTTCGGCCACGGGCGTCTCCGGCTCGTCGCTCGCCTCCTCCTCGGGACCGACGCTTTCCGTTGGCCTGGCCTCCATGTCGGCGCTCGGGGTGGGGCTGGGCTATCCGATCCTTGCCAACCGTCCATCGACCGGGAGCTTCGGGAGATCCCGCTTCTCGGTCCGGAGGCGCCGCTAGCGGCACGGCCTCGAGCCGGCCTTCCTCGTCGTTCCGGGTCACCCCGGGCTTCGGTGGCACTTCTCCCCCTGAATGCTGCCGGCAGCACCCCCCTCACCTGGGGCCCGAATGGACGCGCGGAAGGCCTTGCACGTGGTGAACGATCTGCGGCACCGCAATCGGTCAGGCCGCTATTTTGCGGCGGGAGCGGCGGCCGGGGTCTTCTCGGCCTCGAGATAGAGCGTCTCACCGGGCCGGTTGTCGAGCCGGTCGATGTCCGGGCACCGGCCGACGCGGAAGGACCGCTTCTCGATCTTGGAGAAACCCGCGCTCCGCAGGAGCTCGGTCATGTCGCTCGTGTCGAAGATGTACATGTGGGGCGCGATCCCGGCCAAACGGAAATCGACGGAGTCGAGCCGGGACCCTTTCTGGACGTGGTCCCGGGTGTAGAAGACCATGTTGAAGTCGCGTGCGCTCATGGGTTCACGCTGCTCCGGCGTCAGCGCGTCCGGGGACGCCCCCTTCGTGAGCAGGAACCGGCGGCAGATGACCTCCAGGTCGGGGACGGTCACGCGCATGACCCCCCCGGGGCGGAGAACTCGGTAGGCCTCCCGCACCACGCTCTCGGCCTGCCAACGCGGGAAGTGCTCCAGGGTGTGCGAGGTGAAGATCGCATCGGCCGAGCCGTCGTCGAACGGCAGCCGTCGCTTGCCGAAGTTCCATGGCAGCAGGTTCGGGGGGGCCCGTACGCCCTCGTACATCGCCAGCGTCGACCCGGACATCGCCCCCAGTTTGCGAAGGAGGCGCAGGATCGGGAGCGCCCAGCGCATCCTGAGCTTGGGGTCGGCGTCCACGTTGACCCATCCCTCGATCCCCGAGGCTCCGCTGCCCAGATTGATCCTGAGGGGGGTGACGGGGGGGACCCGGACCATGGGCGCTCGAGCACTCCCCGATATTATATCGTTGGACTAGACCCCGCACCGCCGCCCAACAGGACGGTCAACGCGGGGACCCCAGTTTCCCGGTGGACAGGGTCCGGTCATACCGGTGATTGACCACCGTTCTCAGGGAACTCAGGGGCATCCGGAAGACCTCGATGTCTTCCAAGTGATCGCCCAGCGTCCTGGAGACAGACACGGTGGGCTCGCGCTTGGCGATGAGCTCCGGGGGAGCCGGGGAGAGCGAACCCATCACGACCTTCGACCCGTCGCAGGCGTAGAGGAAGGGAGTAGAT
>JAJYEA010000146.1 GCA_021790425.1 Thermoplasmata archaeon
ACTCAGTTCGGTGTGAGGCTGGGGCGTTGCTCTCAGCGTCGGGCGAGTCCGTCAGATCGGGGCCGTCTCGTGTGACGGTCCCGGCAGGAACAAGAAGCGGGTCTCCCGTCGAGTCCACGTGCATACATTTTTAGGTTCGGACCCCCGGTATAGAGTCTTCGTGCCCACCTTACCTAGAACGAACGGCACGAGCATCGCCATTCACGGACTGACCAAGCGATATCCCAAGGTGGTCGCCCTCGACCACGTCGACCTGGAAGTGAGGGGAGGGGAGGTCCTGGGCCTGGTCGGTCCCAACGGCTCGGGGAAGACCACGCTCCTCCTCTGCGCCGCCGGGATCCTTGCCTCGGACGAAGGGGAGGTCATGATCGCCGGCCACGACGTGGTCGCGGACGCGATGGAGGCCCACCGCCGGATGGCGTTCATCCCCGAGCTCCCGCAGCCCTTCACGTTCCTCACCCCGAAAGAGCACCTCCTGTTCACCGCCCGGGCCTTCGGGCTCCCCGAGGGCTGGGCGACCCAAGCCGACGAGCTCCTTCGGGAGCTCGACCTCACGGACAAGGAAAAGAGCCTCTCGTTCCAGCTCTCGAAAGGGCAGCGGCAGAAGATCCACCTCGCCATGGGCATGCTGCGCGCGCCCGAGGTCCTGCTCTTGGACGAGCCCCTCATCGGCATCGATCCCAAGGGCGGCCTCGTGCTCAAGCGATGGATCCGCTCGACCGCCGAGCGCGGAGGTTCGGTGATCATCAGCTCCCACAGCCTGCCGCTGGTCGAGCAGGTCTGCAACCGCGTGGC
Organism: Thermoplasmata archaeon; assembly: GCA_021790425.1. GTDB lineage: Archaea > Thermoplasmatota > Thermoplasmata > Lutacidiplasmatales > UBA184 > JAJYEA01. The sequence continues at coordinate 796 of JAJYEA010000146.1, forward strand.
CATCCTACGCAAGGGGAAGCTCCTCGCCCAGGGGACGATCGACGACCTGCGGAAGCAGGCCCGGGCCCAACCGGGAACCTCGTTCGACGAGGTGTTCGTCTCCTTGACGGAGGCCGCGTGAGCCTGTCGGGAACGTTCCGCTCCGCCGCACCCGACCCGGTCGGCGCCGTCACTTGGAGGAATCGCACCATCGCTTGGAGGTCGTTCAAGTATTCCCTTCGGACCGGAGGGCTCCCGATCATCCTCCTGGTGATGGTATTCTATGGGGCGCTCCTCGTCCCCATGAACTTCCATCTCCGAGGTTCACCGGGATTCCTCGAGCCCGGGGGCCTCTCTCTCCTCATCCTGCTTGACCTCCTCGTCGGAGGAGTGCTGGGGCTCTCCTTTGCCGGTCGCCTCTTCGCCCGGCGCTGGGACGACCTCCTCCTCCCCATCGCCTGGGACCGCCTTGTTCGCGAGCGCCGGCGGAGAGGGTGGCCCTGGATCCTCGGAGCGCTCTCCGTGGTTCCTGTCCTTTTCCTGGCCGAGAGCGTTCCGGTGCCGACCCCCGGCCCGCTTGCCGTCCGGCTGTTCATCGTGCTCCTCTGGGTCTCGGCCTCGAGCGCGCTCACGGCCTATTGGCTGGTGATCGGGCTCCAGATCTGGCTGGGAAGGCTGCCCAGGGCGCTCGCGCTGAGGATCGCCGCCGCGTCCAAGTGGATCGCGCTGACGGTGACCTACGGGGTCATGGCCATCATCTTCGCTTCGCTCCTCAATTATTGGAGCGGAGGCGCGCTCCTTCTGGCCGCCCTGACGTCCGCCCCCATGGCCCTCGTCCTGGCTTCCCCGCTGAGCGTCGCGGACCTCGCGGGCATGGGAGTGAGCGCGTTTCTCCCAATGCTCCTCGCGATCCTTGTGGGACCTCGCGAGATCCGTCTGATGCTCCCCGAGACCCTCTTCCTCGCTTCCGAGCACGGAGGGGCGCTGGCGACGGAGCGCCCTCCGAAGCCCGGGTTCTGGACCGACCTCAGACTCAGGCTCCGCGCGGACTACCGGGACCTAGGGTCGGGGCCGCGGGCGGTCACTGGACTTCTGCTCACCCTTGGGCTTCGAGGGGGCGTGGGACCCTTGGTCGTCCTCTTGGTGGGCACGTTCGGCGCCATGGGGATATTCATCGGAGCGACCACCGGTGATTGGGGTCTCACCCTCCTCACGGTCGGCCTAGCCTTGGTGTTGGTCGGCGTCATCCTCGGGATCCTCTTCGCCGCGCAGGCGAACCTCCAGGGTAAGCCTGGGACCTACTCGGCTGCCCGATTGCTTCCCTTCTCCGGTGCAGAGCTGTTCCGGTCCCACGGGTCCCTGGTCTGGCCGATCCAACTCCCGATCGCCGCGTATGTGGGAGTCTACGTCTACTTCGTCCTCGGGGGACCGACCGCCTGGATGGCCTTCGGGACAGTTCTCACAACAGAGCTGCTGGCTACCTGGGGTTTCCAAACGGGGGCGTTCAGCGGCGCCGGGGGCCCCCATGGCACCGGCATCTCCACCGGGGCGCTGCAACTCTCCGTGGGCCTCCTCGCCCTTCTATTTCTCTACCCCGCGGAAGGGTACCTCGCCTACTCGCTCACCGCCTCGACAGGTCTCCTCCTGAGCGCCGAGATCGGTGCGATCGCCGCCGTGAACGTCCTCCTGATGGTCGGGCTCACGGGGCTTTCGATCCGAAGGTACAGGAACCCCCCAGCCCAGGGGGTCGGGACGGGGGTTCCCCCGCGGGGGCTCGGCTGGTCGTAGCG
>JAJYEA010000147.1 GCA_021790425.1 Thermoplasmata archaeon
AGCCCGGGAGGCGGGACGCTCTCGCCCGCCCAGGTCACCACGGGCTCCGCGGGCACGGCCAGCACGGTCTTCCAGGCGGGAGCCGTCGGGAATGCCCTCCCAGTCGAGCTCCTCGCCACCGCCACCCTCGGGAGCGCGAGCGCCACGGCCACCCTCCCGGTGGTCGTCGATCCGCTGCCCCTGACCCTCTCCTGGGTGCTCCCATCGGGAGGGATCACGACGGGAGCCCAGTACTCCGTGGGGATCCGCGCGACCTCGAACGGGATCGCCGTCGGGCAGGGCCTCGCGGTCACGGCCTCCCTGGTATCCTCGGGGGCCGGCCACCTCAGCGCAGGCACCGTCGCCACGGATGCGAGCGGGACGGCCTGGTTCACCCTCTCGGTCGCCTCCGGGGCCACCCAGATCGATCTGGCGGCGTCGGCCGGAGGAGGGAGCGGACCGTACGGCTCGTCCAACGCCTCGGTCAGCATCCCGGTGTCCAAGACCACCACGGGAGGTTCGTCCTCGGGGTCCCCGCTCGACCTCTGGTTGGCGATCGCCCTCGCCGTGGTCGGCGTCGTGGCCCTGGTCGCGGCGCTGGTGATCGTCTCGAGACGCCGCCAGGAAGGAGGAGGTCCCGGTCCTTTCGGAAACACCCCGAAGGGAGCGACTAGCGGAGAGGAAGCGGAGGGGAGCTCCTCGCCGCCCGCCGCGGGGCCCGTTCCGGAAGCCGCGCCCGTGTCCCCGGACGCTTCCCCTGCGAAGAGTCCAGGGGACGCGCGGGCATCGGGAACGGCCTCTGCGCCATCGGCCGGGTCGGCGCCTGGGGGATCCGAGCCCGTCGATTGGAAGGAGGAGTGAACCTCCGGCCGGTGGGATCCCCACCGGCCCGGCGCCTGGGATGCGAGGGATGAGGTAGGGAACGGGTCGACGGGGATCGGGGGCTCACCCTACAGACCGGTTCCCCACAGTTCTATCCAAGCCAGGGCCTACCTCGCGTAGCCTCTGGTTGACCGTGAGCAGGAAGTCGCACCGTGGGGTGACGAGCTGGCCCGCGGGCGGTGGCCACGTCACCTCACGACGGTTCCTGGCAAGTGGTCCCTAGCTCCGGCTTGTCCTCTCACCCTTCGGCACTGGCATCTGGTCCCTAGCAAGGATGTCGATGTAGGGTTGGTAGCGGAAGAAGCGGTTGCGCTTCTGACCCGTGATCTCGACCAGGAACTTCCTTTCGACGAAGTCCTCGACCAGACTGTTCGCCGTGGGGAAGGTGACCCCCAAGTGTCTGGCGACCTCGTTCACGGAAACCACCGGAGTGTGGAAGAGATGCCCTAACAGTGCCTGTCCGCCCCCCACTCGGCTTCCCGCCATCGACTGCGCCAGCGCTGCTTCATGGTCGGTCTTCAGCGCCAGGATGGCTCGGGCGGTCGCCGTGGCCTGAACGGAGGTTTCGGAGACCCCCTTCAGAAAGAACTCGACCCAGCCTTCCCAATCCCCGTCGTCCCGTACCCGCTGGAGCCTCCGGGCATACTCTTCCCGGTTCCTCAGGAAGAAGTAGGAAAGATACAGCACGGGCCTTCGGAGGACCCCCCACTTGGACAACAGGACAGTGACCAGCAACCTCCCCGTCCTCCCGTTTCCGTCCAGGAACGGGTGTATGGTCTCGAACTGGGAATGCGCGAGGGCAGCCCGGAGCAACGGTGGGCTCGACACATCGCTCTCGATGTAGGATACGAGGTGGTTCATCGCGGCCGGGGTCTCCTCGGGGGGTGGGGGAATGAAGTCCGCCGTTGCGGGACTGCTCCCCGGGGGCCCGATCCAGTTCTGCCGTGACTTTAGCTGACCCGGCTCGTCGTCGCCTCCGCGGACTCCCTGCAACAGGATGCGATGAGCATCCTGGACCAGCGACATCGAGATCGGTTGGCCCGCTCTGACACGGGCAAGGGCCGCGTTGAGAGCGCGTATGTAGTTCGCCACCTCGCGCACGTCACGGGGGTAGGAACGGCGCTCGGCCCCCGCCTCGAACTCCAGCACGTCCGTCAAGGTGGATCGAGTCCCCTCGATCTGGCTCGAGAGGACGGCCTCCTTTCGGACATAGCTGTAGACGAAGAAGTCGGGATCGGGAAGGACCTCAGCGGCGCCATCGAGCCGGCCGAGCTCGGTCGCAGTGCTCATGGAAGCGGCAAGGAGTTCGGTCGAGATGTCCAAGGGGGGGTCCGGGGGCAGAGGCCTTGGATGGAAGGCTCGCCACCTCTCCTTCGTATCCGAATACGTGCCCGCTCTCCCGGGCGTGAAGCGCGATGCGGAACCGTTCTTTAACATGGGCGACATTTTACCAGTTATTAAAGAGATAGGCCAAATTGTTTAATAACACTGCCTGAGACCCTCCGGGATCACCAGAGCACCCTCGGGGCCGGACGGAAGGCTCGTGGTCGGCCTGCCCCCGTTCGGCCCCGAGAGCGGGCCTGGCGCGGCACCCGCGAGCGCTTATCAGGCGCATTCACTTGAGGCGGGGCGGTGTCGGATCGGGCCACGGAGCAACGGACGTCGGGGAAGGCTTCCGACGGAGAGGGCCCCTGGGCATC
>JAJYEA010000148.1 GCA_021790425.1 Thermoplasmata archaeon
ACCCGGTTGAGGACCTCCTGAGGGTGGTCATCTCGGCGTTGACCCGGGTCCTCGCGGTCCCGGTCTCGGAGAGACCCAGCTCGGGGTGAGCCGACGGCTGGGGGGTCGGGGCAAGAGGGGCGAGTTCAAGTTCTCGGAGCGATGGGCGTTCCGAGGTCACGATGCCCTCCCGGAAGAGCCCTCGTGGTCCCCCTGTGCGAGCGGGACCCCTGACCATCAGGGTCCACTGCGAGACGTACGGATGCCGCGCGGTCACGACACTTCACTTCGATGGCCGTGAGCCGTACCTGAACTACACGCGTGGTGCGAAGGACTGGATCAGCTCCGAGGACGTGGAGGAGCGGGTCTCCTTCCTCTGCCCGAAGTGTAGCGAGCCGATCCGAAGGGACATCGCTAACGACCAGGCTCGCCAAGAGCTAGCTTGGGCGGCGAGCCTTCCCCGGACACGGTACGGTGGAGGGGAAGACTCGGGGGACGACGATGTCCCGCCTTGAACCGGGATGATCGCTATCTCAGCCCCCGAGTGGCCGCTCAGTTCCGTGAACAGCTACCCTCGTGGTTACCTCCGCGTTGCACCGGGGCGCCACTCCAGGAGATTCCCGCAGGGGCGACCGACCGGTACGGTCATCGGAATGCGGAGAGAACGAGGGGATGGGCGAACCTTCCCCACATCTTCGAGCGACGAAGCCGACCCGCGCCCGCGGGACGAGGCCTGCTTGCTCCCCCTCGACAGGCGCACCTAAGGTACCTGCACAGAACCAACCGATCCTTCCGCCCGTCCGCTCATCCTCGTGAACTTCCCGTCCGTGAGATGGGTTGACCCGAAGCGGAACGGCTCCCCGATACCGCGCGTAGCGACCCTCCGGGACGATGGCGGCTCGTGTAGGGGTGCCACCCTTCGCGGCTGGGCCTGGGCCCACTCTCAGGTCCCCGTCGTCCCCAAGAAGGTCAGAAGCAGAAAGGCCGCGAGCCGGGCCGTGATGCCCGACGGGTCCACCGTGGGGTTCACTTCCGAGATGTCGAACCCTCTCACCCGTCCGACCTGAGATATCCCCTCGACAAGGCTGCGAACCTGCACGACGGAAAGCCCATCCGGGGCCGGGGAGGAAGCTCCCGGAGCCGACCCTTGCTCGACGACGTCGATGTCCAGGGTCAGGTAGAGGTCCTTCCCCCGCAGCTCCTCGAGACCAACCCCGGCGAGCGCCTCCCGGGCCCCCCGCTCCCGGACGGCCTGCGCGGATACCCACCGGACGCCCCGCTCCCGCGCGGTGTCGAAGAGGCCCGGGTCGTTGGCGAACCTCCCGACCCCGATCACCCGGTAGGGACGCTCGAAGGTCTCCATCATCCTCAACGCCCAGTTGCCGTTCGTCGGCCCCCCCTCGACGGGTCTCAGGTCCAGGTGGGCGTCGAGACTGACCACCTCCAGGTCGGGGAATCGCTTGTGGAGGCCACCGACCCCCGCATAGGCGATGGCGTGGTCGCCCCCCAGGAGCACGAGCGGGGCCTCCGGGTCGAGCTTCGCCTCCTGCTCGGAGAGCCGTCCCACCGCCCGCAGAAGGTCCCCATGGTCCTCGGAGAGGGTCAGGTCCTTTCCCGCGAGCCAGGAGACCGGGCGTCCCCCCTCGGCGTCGTAGGGGTGCAGCCGCCCGAGCTCCCTCCGGATGGCCTCGGGGGCGAGGCGGGCCCCCTTCTTCCCTAGGGTCGTCGCATCCCACGGGACCCCGTAGAGCCGGGCCGGCACGAGACGCCGGAGCGGCCACCGCCCTTCAAGGCACCGGCGTCCGCCCCCTCGGGGGCAGATGTCGTCCGCCAATCGCCTTTTATCTGAGGTAAGGGGGTGCCCCAACATGCGTACCGCGTTGGTCGCCTGCCTCGCCCTGGCCGTTCTCCTCGCCGGACCTGCCGCGATGGCCCTTTCGACGGGCCCGATCGCGGCCACGCCGGCTCCCTTGGGGACCCCCCTCCACCTCCCCACGGACCTCTTCGGGTCGATGCGGCAGACCTGCCAGCGGTCCTCGGGCGCCACGCCCCATGGCGTCGGGTTCCCCATCAGCATCCCCGCGGCCGGTACGGGCTCCGCAGGGGAGTACGACGCCTCGAAGCTCTCCAACAACACGGCCATCAACGCGACCATCACGGCCCCGAACAACCCCTCCCTCTCCACGAACCAGTACATCGTCCTGGGTGTGGGCGACCCGGTCAACGCGACGAAGTTCACCGCGGTCGCGGTGGCCGAGACGTACTACCTCATCGCCACGGTGGCCGCCCCGGCCGCCTACCTTCCCAACGGCACCCTCATCTACAACGCGGCGAACCTGGTGAACCTCGGCTCCACCCACACCTACGAGATCAACCACCTCCACGGCTACTGGTGGACCTACACCTACGACGGCAACGCCATCACCGGGAGCTCGGCGTGGGAGAACGGCACGTACAACCTCGGGGTCTCGGTATCGGCGGGGGTCATGTGCGAGGCCGGCTACACGCTGGGGCCCTCGTTCGTCGCGCTCGCCTACGGTGCGAGCGGCGCCGCGACCCCCTCCATCCC
>JAJYEA010000149.1 GCA_021790425.1 Thermoplasmata archaeon
GCCTCTCGAACGAGGGGGAGGACCTTGGTTGACCTCCTCGCGGACTCGTACGCCTTCTTCGAGCACGTCGGCGGGAACCCCCGCTACCAGCGGGTCTGCACCACGGCAGGTCGATGAGGGGCATCGCCCCGGTCAGAAGACCCGGCTCTCAGGGGGCTCCGGCGGGAGGGCGACCTCCACTCCGACCCCTCGCTCGGTCGCGAGCTCGTAGAGCAGCTGAGCGGTCACGACTTCCTCCCAAGCGGCGCCGGTGTTGATGACGACCCGTGTAGACCGTGCGTTCCGAACGCTGCCGTCGAGTACCCCTTGCATCAAGGGGCGCAGCTTGGATCTTCGTTCTCCCATCTCAAAGAGAGTACCGGGGCTGCTGGCCTGGGCAACGCTGTCCGTCCACACGCAAGCTGCCCGATCCAGGATCGGGGTGTCGATCTCGGGGCGACGGTAACTGTTGATGCTCAGCAGCAGCTTCGGCTCCAGAAGCATCGATTCGGTGACGACCGGCGATTCCGACGAAGTAACAAGAACAATGTTGGAGGACCTGGCCAGGACATCCTCCTTGCTTTCGGCGAGGAGCACCTCGACTCCAAGAGCCGTGTGCGCCCAATCCCCGAACGACCTCCGATGCTCCGGATCAGGGCTCCAAGCGATGACGCGGGGGGACCGGAATACTGCGGCGATGCAGGCCATGGCGTTCCGGGCCTGATACCCGGTCCCGAGGAGCCCCACGTCGACGAGGGACGGGTCGATCAAGTGCAGGGCCGCGGCGATGGCCGCTCCCGTGCGCAGATTTCCCACAAGGCGACCGAGGAACAGAGCGCGAAGGTCCATCTCCTTGTGGCCGTACAGTGCCACTACCTGGTGCCCGAGATCGCGGCCATCGGAATCATAGAGATACGAACGGTAGGCCAGCAATCCCGCGGGAGGAATGGCGGCCCCCATCCAGGCAAGGGTCGTTCCGCGGGTGTCCGTGCGCGTACGGGGAAGCGGCACCACGTGCCCCTCCGCGTCGGCACGATACCCCTCCTCGATACGTGAAACGACCTTCGGAAGGTCGATCAGAGGCCGCACCTCGCGGTCGAGGAGAATCCGAACCACGTTACCCCGGACGAGCCGATGCTGGGGGGCTTACTTGGCCCTTGTCCTTCGTGATTGAGATCGGGAGTTGTGCACAACTCCGGTCTCCTCCTCAACAGGGTTCAGCGAACCGGGGCCAGCCTCGACAGAGGGATTCCCGATGCGGTGCCCATTCCACGATGATCCCCCGGTCCTCGAAGCGCGGCGCACTTCGAGTCCCTCTTCCCACCCCCCCCTCGGGGCAACCCTCCTGGGCCAGGGCCTCGCTTTCGGACCGGCTCCTCACGGCGCGGGTCGTTCGGAATCGGGGAGCGTGCGTTCCGCCGCCCCCGCACCCGCCGCTGTCATCGTCGAGAGGTCGTTGCTTGTCGCAAGAGGGCGGTCGCGACCCTCCCGTGCTCGGAGGCGGGAAGGCACCCCGGGGTTCCCAAAAGGTCGCTACGGCCCATCCTCGTCGCTTGCGGGGATGTGGGCAGTCCAGTGGCCCAGCCGCAGGCGGGTTCGCACCAGGAGCACTATCCCGAGTGCACCCACGAGCACCCCGAACGCCATCCACTCGAGGTCGCTCTGCTGCTCCGCCGCCACGCATTCCTGTATGGCTTGGTAACAGACCTGCGGATTCGTGGGACAAGCGAGGGCGCAGCTCGCGGTCAGATAAGCCCCGAGCGCGGCGAACGTCACGACGAGCCCCAGACCGAGCGCGAAGACGCCGAAGGACAGTCCCTTGGGGATCACCCTCCGCGTCCTTCGCTTGCGTCCCATGGTAGTTCCATGACGGATGGTCAAGTTCTACTCTTCGAGTGGGCCCAGGTCTACCACGACCGAACACGGCTTCGCAGGTTCTGCGATCGCTTCGAGATGGCCCCGAACGACACCTGTCGATGCATGGAGGACCTCTCGGCGCGGGTGACCCGCCCCCGGGACCCTGCGGGACGGGGGGTGCCCTTGGTGCCACGCTTGGCGCGGATGGACGCGTCTCACGGATGGGGCGGACGTCGAGGAGGTCATGACCACCCCCGCGGACTGGATGGCCGACCCGGGCCCGCGAGACGGCCGTCCTACTGGGGTCGGACTACGACGAGGGGTGAGTCGATCGCAAGACCACTTCTCCTCACGCGAGAAATCCCAGGAGCAGGATGGCAACCACGATGATCGCGAGGAGGGCCAGCGCGGCACCCACCCACGCCAGCCCGGCTGGCAGCGCTGCGGAGTCGTGCCTGTGGGCGCGACGTCGGTCCCACCACCTCGCCCCAGCGATACCTAGCACCGTCGCCGCCGAGGCGCCGATCAAGAACAGGCTCGACCCCTCGCAGGCCTGTTGGGGAGTGCTCCCGCACCCCTGCGACGGACAGTGCCACGGGAGGAAGCACGCCGAGTAGGTTCCCCACACTCCTAGAAGCATGACCAGTCCCCCACCAACGACCGCAACAGCCCACAGCGGTCCGCTGCGCATGCGCCTT
>JAJYEA010000150.1 GCA_021790425.1 Thermoplasmata archaeon
CGCCGCGGCCCTCTGCGCCTCCTCGTCCACCCAGTCCGGACCAGAGGGGGTGCCCGGGAACCGACCACGGAGTGCGTCCGCGAGCTCCTCCCACTCGAGCCCCCCGACGTCCACCTCCGGGATCCCGTGGCGCACCTGCGCTTCCGTGACCCCGTGGACCGCGTAGAACGCCCTCGCCTTCTCCCGATCCGTGGCGAGCGTGCGCGCGATGTTCGCGTCCGCGCTGATGAGCGCCCGGACCGCCTTCACTCGACCCCGCAGGTCCCGGAGGTGCCGCTCGACCCGACGCTCGTCCTCCTCCCGGTCGTCCTCCGCGAGGTCGGCCGTGATGTCCCGCTCGTCCCACCCGTGCTCCGGGAGGAATGCCGCCGCCCGCTCCTGGCTGGACTCCTTGACGGGTGCTTCCTTGCGTACACGGGCCCGGGGCTTGCGCGCAGGGACCTTGGGAAAGGGGAGTTGAGGAGCGCTCTCAACGAAACTCTCCCGGAACCGGTCGAGGGGGTGCCCCTCGGGCACGAGGGGTATCACCTGGAGACCCTCCGCCTGCATCTGCGGAACAAGCGACTCCGGAACCGATCCCGACCACGCCCGGGTCTGGGGGAGCCAGTGCATCCCAGCCACCTTCAGTCGTTCCCTGAGCTCGTAGCTTCGGTGGTCACCCTTGACGAGAACGGCCACCTCGGGAGCGGGAACGGATGTCCCCTTTTCCCTTGCCTCGCGCAAGCGGTTCTCCTCTGCCCGGCATCGCTCCAAGTCGTCGAGGGTGTCGTAGTCCCGCCCGTCCGGGTAGGGCGCACGGCTCTGCTGTTCGTTCGTGGCGAAGGCTCCCCTTGTCGACACCATTTCGGCTGACATGCTGGTAGAGGGAGCCAGAGGGGGCGGAGCGAGCGATGTGAGCGAGAGACGCCCCCGGGCCCCCATCATGGCCCCGGCAAGCAAGAGATTCAGTCGAGCCGGGGCCGAGGGCGCGAAGCGTCCGAGGGAGCCCTAGCCCGAAGGGCTGGGGCGAACCGGAAAGGCCGATATGCGAGCGGCCTCCCGAAGGGGGGCGGAGCGAAGCGGAGAGCGAGCTTACGTGCCTTTCCGGCCCGGCGAGAACTATCTCAGCGGGGCCTTGATGTGGGGACTGGCGGAAAGGGCATGTCAGCCGAAAGACACGGAGACAAGGGAGCCGAGCAGAACGGCAGAGCGACACCCCACTGAGACCGGGAACCCATTGGAACCCGGTCATCGACCGTTCCGTGCCACCCCCCTCCCCCTTATCCGCGCATGGCAAGTTACCCGTCCCAGGGGCCCCGGAGCCTGGGATGAAGGGGAAGACGCCAATCGACAGCACCGAATGGGGGGTCCTCTGGGCCACCTCGCCGATGTCGAACTACATGGTCCTGCCCCGGGACGTGACCAAAATCCTGGGATGCACCCGGGATGATCTCGCCCAACTCCGGCGCCCCCAGCGGGCAATCGCGTTCCTGGCTCGCCCCGCGAACACCCTTCGCGTGGTCGGGATGCACCGGTCCGCGGGCCTAGTGGGCCATGCCCTCCATCACAACGAGGTGGTAGGGATCGCCCATCTCACCCCGAGCAACATCACGTTCAACATCCCGGATGGCGTGGAGGAGTACATGGGCCTGCAGACCTACCGCCGTCCCGAAAAGGACTATGTGGTCACCGGCACGGATGACACCGTGGCCTGGATCATGCCGGCCAATGAGTACTACGCGTTCCGGCGAGCGGAAAGGGAAGGGAGACCGTGGATCCAGCCCGAGGGGGGAGCGCACGTCTACTTCCGGAAGTCACTGTTTCCGGGGCTGATTCCAGACATGAGCCAGTTGGAGGGCCGTCCATGAAGGCCAGCCGAGGATGGTGCCGACGGCTCACGCCATGTCCATGAACTCTTCCACGGAAACCCCTGCGTCCTTGATGATCTTCCGGAGAAGACCGGGATGGATGTCCTGGGAAGGATGAACGGGAACCACGGTAGACCTGCCGTCAGGGTGCCGAAGCATCACATGACTCCCCTTCTGCCGAACGGCATGAAATCCCAGCGATTCCAAGGCCTTCAGCACCCGGCGGGCCGGAAGAGGCCCGATGCGAGGCACCGCTACACCTCGACGGTTTCCAAAGCAACGAACTTCACGGCGGGAGCTGCCGTTCCCTGGGTCTCAAGGTAGAGTTCGATGGCTTCCCGGATGTTCACCATCAACTCCTCCATGGTCTGTCCCTGGGTGTGACAACCCGGAAGTTCTGGGACCGAGCCCACGTACCACCCGTCCTCGTCCTTCTCAACCAGGACGTGATACTTCGTCGCCATCACCATACGAATTCCCACCTCGGTATTTAGACCTTCGCCCGCGGTTCCCGCCTCGCTGAAGATGGCGAGAACCAGTGCGAGCCTGCTCAGGCGGGGACCTCCTCCCCGCCCTCCCCGGCGCCCTCCAAGAGGAGGGCCCGGGCCGCGGCACGCTCGAAGGTGCGCTCCCTCTCGGGATTGACGGTGACCTGGTGCGTGAGGACGTCGGTCGCCAGGTTCAG
>JAJYEA010000151.1 GCA_021790425.1 Thermoplasmata archaeon
ACCGCTCCTCTCCGATGGGAACGAGCTGGCCGCGCGCGACCAGCTTCCCGAGCACGGAGCCCGGGTTGGGGTGCGCCCAGCCCTCGACTCGAAGATCGTCGACGGTGAATCCGCCCGAGCCGGCCCGGCGCGCCACCTCGAGGACGAACGACGACGCGCTCGGGGTTTCGGCCCAGTGGTCGAGCGTGGCGGCGATCATGGGCCCTCCTGAAGCTCGGCGAAGACCCGTCGGAGCGACTCGCGCAGGTTGCCCCATGCGCGCTTGCTATCGGGCAAGCTGCCCTTCTTCCATGCGCGGCGGGCGACCCTGGCGATGTAGCGGCAGTCGGTCCGGCCGGCGTCGCTGAAGATGCGGTGGCCGTAGAAGTCGGACTTGCCGTGGGCGAGCCTCCGGGCCCACTGGGCCTTCTCCTTCCACGCGTAGCCGCCGGCGGGCTCGGAGAGGAGACGGGCGAAGGCCGCATCGGTGGCCGCGTCCGGGTCCGTCCTGCCGAAGACGACCCGCCTCTCCGTGGCGAGCAGCCCGCGGGACACCTTCACCGGAGCAGCCTCCCGGCGGTGAGGACGTGGAGGGCCAGCATCGCGGCCATGAACCCGAGGAGCGCGACGAGTACGAGCACCTCGAGGGCGAGGATTCCGACCGAGCGGAGGCGCGCGTTCACGGCCGCCCCACTCCCGGCAGCGCCGGGACCGGCCGCGCGCGGTGCGCCTTCGCACGGTGCACCCCGAGGGCGACCTTGGACCTCCACGCGGACTGGCACTGGTCGCAGAGGAACCCGCTGCTCGTGGAGAGAAGGGCCGGCGGGAGGGTCGGCCGGGCCGGGGGGTCTTCCGGCACCACGCGGATGTCGAGCCCTCGCTCCACCAACGTGAGGAACGACCGCAGGACGCCGGGCTCGGCCCGGAGGCAGAGACGCTTGCCGTCCGCCGCCTTGAGGACGATCTCGTTCGCGTGCATGAATCCGACGTACGTGTCCAGCTTCCTCGATGAGCGGGCCCTCCACTGACGGTCCCTACTGGAACCCACTGTCAGCTCGGTCGGCTCAGCGCCCCCAAGAGGTTCGTCGTGACGTCCTCGCCCCGCAGGGTCCAGGTCCCCAGCACGCTCAGTAACCGAGTGAACGCCCGGGCGCCTCGTTCGTTCCTCAGCGTGCCGATGATCTTCCGAATGACGATCGCCTCCCTCAGCCCCCGCTCGCCCCGGTTGTTGGTCGCTTCCATCCCCGGGGTCGAGAGAAACGTGAGCCACCCTTCCATCCCGTTCCTCAGGTACGTCACCACCTTCTGGACCGCCGCGTCCGCGCTCTCTCCGAATCGCTTCAGCAGCCCCTTCAGCGCCCGCGTCCCCTTCCGCAGTCGCCGCACCCGCGCCCGAAGACTGGCCGTCTCGAGGTCCCGGGTCAACTCTTTGTAGAGCGTGCAGAGCTCGCCGTAGAGCCGCTCGGCCTCGCCGCTCTGCTCCGCCCCCTCCTTCCCATACCTCAGGAGGTGGGCCCAACATCGCTGGAGGATCCAGCCGAGATACGCCTTCCAGCCGTCGCACACGATCGTTCCCGGATACTCCTTCCCCAGCACCTCCTCCACGACCTCGCGGGAGCGAGAGCTTCGGATCACCAGGAGCAGATCCTCCTCGGTCACGAAGACCCAGATCCATTGGCGGTGTCCGTCCACCCGGAAGATCGACTCATCCACGTGGACGAACGGGGCCTTCCTCAACCGCTCGAGGATCCCCGCTTCCTCCCCCGTGAGACGATCGCTCGCCCTCCACACGATCGCTTGCAGGGTCGTGGGGCTCAGCCGAAGCAGTTCCCCTCCCAGGCGGATCAGTCGCGCCCGGAGCTTGCGGTACGGGAGCCGGTCCAGCAGATGTCCCAGCACGACCTCGCTCTGGAGTCGGGGACCCCACTCCGTCGGCTCCCGTCCGTCCGGAGGGGCGGCCCGGAACTCGTCCCCGCACTCCTCGCATCGATAGACGTTCTGCGTGTGCTCGGTCACCTTCGGCTTCGGGGGTGGCGGTAGTTCGGTCTCGACCGTCGTCTCCTTCCCGATCCACTTCAATCGAGGGCTCTGACACTTCCGACACCGCTGGGCGGTGTAGGCGACCTTCTCGTCCGGGGGAGGGTTCTCGCGGGTGGTCCCGGGGTGACCGGGCTTGGCCCCGGGCTCCTTGCGCCCCTCGGGAGGAGTGAGGGGACGGGCGCGGGAGAACCCGGGGGCCTGGTTCCGAACACTCGGAGGTACGTTCGGGTTCTCGTGCACCCGGAGGCGGCGACGGAGCTCTTCATTCTCCTTGCGCAACCGCTCGATCTCCCGGATCAACTCTTCGAGCTTCCGCTTCGAGACGACCAGCTCCTCCTCGTCCTCTTCGGGAGCGAGGCGGGTCAAGGGCAGGGTGACGGCCATCGGGTCCTCGCTCCGAAGGAGCGAGAGTTCCCGGATTTGCAGCTTTCGGTCGAAGAGAAGCCCAAATCAATCGGTCAGGTCACAGAGGAGGCTGGACACGTACAGGCCTGAAAA
>JAJYEA010000152.1 GCA_021790425.1 Thermoplasmata archaeon
GGCGGATGGCAGCGCCGACTTCTTCTTCCCGCTCGAGAAGGGAGAGTATGCCACCGTGCTCCTTCGAGAGTTCATGAAGAACTGACCCCGTCGCCGGGGTCCGTTCCTCCCGGGGAACGCTCCTGTTCCGCGTGGAAGTTTGGCCGGACCGGCATAGCCTAATATCCCGTTCCTCTATCTTATGTCGTGGACGCAGCGAAGCCCAAGGGACGGCCCCTGCCCGTCCCGGGGCCGGGACCGGTACGGGAGAAGCAGGGATTGACCCCCCTGCTCCGGATCCCGTCGGGGGTCGCCGACTTCGATGCGATCACGGGAGGGCTGCCTCCCGGGTCCGTCATCCTGCTGATGGGGGATTCCGGCGCGGGCCACACCGAGTTCGCCCTGACCAGCGCGTCGAAGCTGACCCGGGCGGTCGAGGGGACGGAGGAGTTCTACATGGGGCCCTTCCACGGGGCCACCGTGCTCCCCACGCACGTCACCTACGTGAGCTTCACCCGGTCGCGCGAGCAACTGCTCCACGAGATCCGGAACTCGTTCCCGGTGTACTTCCCGACGTTCCTGTCGAAGCACATGGCCTTCGTGGACCTTTCCTCGGCGTACTTTGCCGACAGCATCGTGCCCCCGGAGTGGAGCCGGAGCCGCCGGTCGCTCCTCGACGGGAGCTCCGGTCCGTCGCCCGGCCTCCTGCCGGTGCTCGCGACGGAGCTCGAGAACCGGGGCAAGAACTCGCTCGTCGTCGTCGACACCCTGTCGGACCTCCTGGTCCGCCGCTCCATCGAGAAAGAGGACGTGGTCACGTTGGTGAAGGGGCTGCGGAGCCGGGCCAAGGACTGGAGGGGTCTCATCTACCTCCTCTCGGCGCGGCACGTGACCGAGCCGCACATCGAGGAGGCCCTCAAGGACTCCGTGGATGCCGTGCTCGACTTCTCCTGGGTGCAGAGCCCCCACAAGAGCTCCCGCATCCGGGCCATGTGGATCGAGAAGTCCATGCCGCTCCTCTCCCACGTGCCCCCTGCCCGCCAGGGGCGCTTCGTCATAAACGTGAGTGATGATGGCGGGCTGGTGACGACCCAGTATGAGCGGATCGACTGAAGGGGGCCGGGGACCGGGAGCCTCGGCATCCGGCGTGGAGAAGGTCTCCACGGGGGTGTCGGGTCTCGACGAGATGCTGAAGGGAGGATTCCCCGCCGGACACGTGGTGCTCGTGCTGGGCCCCCCCGGGGTCGGCAAGACCTCGTTCGGGCTCCAGTTCCTGGCCGAGGGTCTCGCGCACGACGAGCGGGGGGTCTACCTCTCGCTCGAGGAGGAGACCCAGGCGCTCGAAGAGACCGCCCGCCAGTTCTCCTGGCCGATCAGCCAGGGAGTGCAGAAGGGCAAGCTCCGGCTCTCCCGCATCGATCCCCGCCAGGCGAGCAACGCCATGAAGCGCATAATGGGCGAGCTCCCCCGCGAGCTCGAGGAATACAAGCCCAAGCGCATCGTCGTCGATTCCGTCTCCCTCCTGAGCCTGCTCGCGAGCGGAGAGGCCCAGAAGCGCGAGGCCCTCCTGGAGATCGGGAATGCCTGCCGGAAGTGCGGTGCCACCACCCTCCTCATCGGTGAATCCGACCCGCTCCACCCCGAGGTTTCCCGCGATGGCCTGAGCGAGTACGTGGCGGATGGCGTGGTCCTGCTCAACTACCAGGAGGAATCCGACCGACGCCGTATCGGATTGGTCATGCGGGTCGTCAAGATGCGCCGGACCAGCCACGCGAGGACCCGGCAGCCCTACACGATCGGTCCCCGGGGGCTCGAAGTGGACTCGAAGGCGGTCGACCTCGGCCGGCCGTAGCCCCGATGAGGACCACTACCGTCATCGGTGTCGGGCTGGCGGTGGCCGGAGCCGTGTGCTTCGTCGTGGCCGTCTGGATGGCCAAGGAATCCGGTCCGCTCATCGGCGGGCCGTCGAAGACACCGCTTCTCCTCCTCTTCCTGGCGGTCGCCCTTCTCTACGGTGGCATCCGCTGGCTGAGCTTCGGGGTCCTGAGACGCCTCGCGACGTGACGGCGGCCATGGCGTGGATCGTCTACGTCGACATGGACGCGTTCTACCTCTCGTGCGAACTCGTCCGCCATCCCGAGCTCCGGGGACGCCCCGCGATCGTCGCGCACGACCCCAAGGAAGGAAAAGGGAGAGGTGTCGTGCTCTCGGCGTCCTACGAGGCGCGAGCCCTGGGCTTCCGGTCCGCCATGCCCGTGAAGCAGGCCTGGCAGATGCGGGAGATGGTAGCCTGGCTCCCTCCGGATTTCGAGTACTACGAGACCACCTCGCAACGCGTGTTCGAGCTCTTGCGGTCACGCTCCGAGCTAGTGAGGGCCTTCAGTATCGACGAGGCCGCCTACCCCCTGGCGGACGCGTCCGAGGAGGAGGCCAAACACGAGGGAGAGTCGGTCCGGCACGAGCTCCGAGAGCGGTTGGGACTGCCCTCCTCGATCGGAGTCGCCATGGACCTCTCGATCGCAAAGGTCGCCTCG
>JAJYEA010000153.1 GCA_021790425.1 Thermoplasmata archaeon
ATTGCCGAGATCCCCGCCGAGAACGAGCCCCCTCCGCCCGCCCCGGTTCCTACGAAGGAGGACGACGCGCCGGTCCCCAGCTCATCCTCGAAGCGATCCCCTGCCGTTCCAGCTCCGAGGTCCACGATGGGCCCGGCGAAGTCCAACTCGAAGAAGAGCGCCCCAGTTCCGCCCCCCAAAGGCGGCGGTGTGGTGCGCCGTGGAAAGCCCGCTTCCAAGAAACGGTAGGAAGCGGGACCCTCGCCCGCCGTTCGACGCTCCGTTCAGGAGGTCGGGACGACGAGCGTTCCACCCGACTTCTGGTGCGAGGGGAGCTTCGCTGTCGCGGTGCCCTTCGTCTTCCAGAAGATCTCGGCGAACTCCTGGACGCATCCGAGGAGCTCCTCGGCCGCCGGCAGGCCCGTCTCCTGGCGGGCCTTCGAGGCGCACTTCAGGATCCGGAGCACCAGGTCGCTGACCCCGGGGTTCGCCTTCAGCATGTCCGCCGTGAAGTAGTCGCCCCAGATGACCCGCACCTCGTGCTTGACGCGCTCGGCGTGGGTCTCCTTCACGGAGGTGTAGCGCTGGAGCTTGTGGATGTAGGCCGCGCGCTCCTCGGGCTTCGCGTCGTTCGCGGGCGCCTTGAGCTCCGCGATGAGCTGGTCCATCCGGAGCACGGTCAAGGCGGAGATCTGGGCCTCGTGCGGGTCGTAGATCCCGCAGGGGATGTCGCAATGCGCGTACACCTTTGTCGGGGGTGAGAGGGCGTCCAAAGCTCGGTCGAGGCCATTCCGGAACTGGTCGAGCGCGTGCATGCGACCCCCTAACCCATATGGTCGATAAGCCTAGCCAGGGGGGGAAGGGTCTGGACTTGAGCTCCGGTTCTGGCTCGTGGGTGGAGCGGCTGGCGCGCCGGCTGAGAAGCCGAAGGTTCCTCGTTCAGGACCACAGCATGGAGCCGACCTTCCTTCCGGGGGACAGGCTCCTGGCGCTCCGCGAGAAGCGGGAGGGCCCTCCCCCGACAGAGGGGCAGGTCGTGGTCGTCAGAGATCCCGAGCGACCCGATCGACTGCTGCTGAAGAGGGTGGTCGCAGTACGACCCGCCCCTCCGGGGTCCGGAGGTGGGGGCGGCGTCGAGCTCGACCTCCGGGGAGACGCCGCGACCTCGAGCCGCGACTCCCGGGACTTCGGATGGGTGCCCGCGAGAGAGGTGGTCGGACTCGTCTGGTACCGTTACGCGCCTCCCGAACGGCGCGGAGAGCTGCCGGTCGAACACGGGCGCATGCGCCCCTGACGGCCCCGGCACGGTTCGGGCCGAAGGACCGGGTCGACCCCTCGGACCGTGATGTCCGAAGCGGAGGTGGTGAGGAACACGACCGGACCGCTTCCACTCGTGACGAGAGAGGGTTCAGCGCTGGAGCGGCACGTCGTCCCGCTTCCCCTTGGGCGCGGGCTCCATCGGCAACGGCCTCACCGGAGAGAGAAGGAGCGGGAGGTCGCCGAGGGAGAAGAGCCTCAGGACGGACCGGTTGCGTGCACGAAGACCGCGGGGAGTGACCCGGTCGCTCTGGTCCTCCGGCATGATCGTCCTCGCTCGGGCGGGCGGGGCCTGGATGTCTCCGCGCGGCCTTCGTTCCGTCGATACGGCGAGAAGTGAAACGGCTCGCGGCTTACCGGTGCGCTCTCGTTCAAGGGTAAGGAGTGACGCGCCGATCTCCATGCTCCGAACGGAGGCGCGCACGCCTCCCGCCGAGAACTGGTGACCAGTACCGGGAGTGACCGACAGGAGGGTCAGGAGGGGGATCGAATTGACGGGGCCCGATCGCATGACTTCCCTCATCGGTTCCGCGCGCTGAGCAAGAAGACCTCGATGCAGAGCCCACCCGGCAGGAGCTGCCCACAGCTCCCGTCGCACACGTTGGCGCTCCTGTAACAGGTCGGGAGCCCCGTAGCGCGGGACGGAGCCGGTATCGGGAACGGTCGACCTCCACGTGGCGGGAGGCGGGTCGCTCGACCCAGCTCAGGCGACCAGGTCGGCACCGACGTGCGCAGGTCCGCGGTTGGCGTCCGGTCTCCTCCCTTCGGGGTCAGATCTTCTACCATGTTCCCGGGCCTCGTTCAGTTGAGGATGCCACCTTCCACACGATGGGCGCAATCCTCGCAGACCCAAGCCCGCGCTTCGGGGGGTTCGCGAGGGCACCACCTCATCGGCCCGGTGCATCGAGGGCACCTCGGGGTAGGACGCACCGCGAAGGCGGCGCGGACGGACGGCAGGAGACGTGGGGTTGCGGCCGGGACCGGCTGAAGAGCAGGAGCCTGCCAGGGATCCTGGCCACGACCGAGCGGACCCACGGGCTCACAGTGGACGATGACCGACCCGCGGGTGGAGTTGGCGGGGACCGTCAGAGTATAGGTGGCGTCAAGGACCGACCCCGGTGGGAGGTCGCCGGTGGTCGCTAGCCCACCGCGCTTTGGCCCCCCGTCCGTGTCGGTCAGAACGAATAGGCGCACCGGCGTTGGCGAGC
>JAJYEA010000054.1 GCA_021790425.1 Thermoplasmata archaeon
GCTTCTGTGCGGGAACTGCGATGCCGCGTTCATGGAAGGGTGCAGGGAACCCCCACGGGTAGAGACCGAGGTCTTGCGACCTTGCTGTGCCGCGGTGGCCCCATCGGCAAACTCCTCTCCGGTATCTCGCTCCATGTGCTTTCCCGCGATCATGCGTTGTCACGAACCTCTTCCCCATCACTTGTAGGTAGACTGGAAGGTGTTCCCCTCGTCATCCCAAATCGTGATGCAACCCCCCTCGCACTCGTAGAGACATGCATTGCACAAGATGCACGCGGAACCGTTCTCGGCAACGGACTTCTCTTCCCGGAAATGGAACTTGGCTGCGACCTCCGGATCATCCACGACGGTAGGGAACTCGCTTCGCGGGTGCATCACGAAGACACTCACCGGGCAGACATCGAAGCAGTGACGGCAACCGGTGCACTTCTCAATCTGGACCTTCACATCTACCATGGTGACCCTTGCCCTCCTACTTCCCAATCGTATCTTCAATTCGGTCCCGTTGTTCACGTTGCCGCTCGCGTGCCTTGGCGAGTCGTTCCCGTGCGTCGTCCGAAAGCACCGCCTCCAGGCAAGTGAGTGGATAGTCAGTCTCGTGTGAGATCGCGGCCCGCTCGGCGAGTATGATATGTTCGAGGATGTCGGCGAGATCCTTCCGAGAGCTTGGGTCGTCGCATGCGTGGTTCGCCACGATGTCTTGGAGGGACCGGAGCACGTCACCCTCGTCGGCATAGTGCCGGGCAACGTCGTCGAGGTGGGTAGCGCACGTATCCATCATGACCGGCCGAGCTTCGGGGAGAAGACCCTCCATCAGTTCGGTTCCATGCAGCCGGTGGTGATATGCTTCCAGCTTCTCGATGAGCGATAGGATTCCGTCCCCCGAGACCGAGTCTCCGGACCGCAGCCGATGTACCGAGTCTTGGAGACGGTCGAGGAGGTGCGAGGTGACTTCGTTTTCATGACGTATTCCTTCTAGGGGATCTTCCGAGGTCTCTGTCATTTTCATTGCCTCTGGTAGCCATATCTGGCCCTAGCTCAAGGGGTTTCCAGCGAAACGTTTCGTGTCATGTGTTCCGCGTGACTACGGGCTCTGGCTGAATGCAGGCAGGTATCAAGGGTGGGGTTTCCGAGCGATCACAACCTATCGAGACCGTGTGAAAAATGATGTCGCAGCGACTTGGAGCGCTGGGTCCGTCAATCGCCCTCTCTAAACCCGTTTTCCGGTGGTTCCCTTTACCTTGCCCTCGAGGTTAGGGCCTCCATCAACCTCAGCGTCCCCACCAGGTTCAACACTCGTCTCATGTCATAGGCCATCATCGTCAACCCCACCTCTCCGTTCACCTTGCGGAGCCCTTTCAACAACAAGTCCCTCTGACCGAAACCCCGCTTGATCGTCCCGAACGGATGCTCGCACAAGGTCTTGCGGACCTCCACCATCTTCCTGCCCTTCCACGTCTTCATCCGCTCGTTCATCGCATCCACCGCGCTATCATCTTCCCTCCGGGCGATACTCCGCCCCCTCGGGCTTGAGGTGCACTTCGCACGGAGCATGCACGTGTGACAAGCCGATGTGTGGTAGCGAACCATCATCACCCCCGTCTTCACGCCGTTTTGCATCTGTGGGTTGGGAGCCCATGCGTTCATGCGGGCACCGGCTGGACAGACGAACGTGTCGGTGGTGGAATCATAGTGGAAATCGTCACGGTGGAATCCCGGAGAGATTCCCAGTCTCTGGGCCGCTCCCTTCCCTTTCTCAGGCCGGGGGATGTAGCAGGTGATCCTCGCCTGCTGGCATTGATTCACGTGCCCCGCTCCGTAATACCCCTTGTCTGCCGTCACCGCCAAGGTCTCCACGCCCAACGCCTCCTTGGCGGCGAGCGCCATGGGGGCCAACTCCTTGTGGTCCGCAGCGCAGTTTGAAACGTCGTATTCCACCACCAGCCGGTTCTTCGCTTCCACGGCGGTCTGCGCATTGTAACCCATGTCCGATCTCTTCTGAATCGGCATGACTCGACTGTCCGGGTCCGTTCGGGAGACTTCCTTCTCCCCGGTTGATGCCATCTGGGCCTCGACTTCTTCGAGCTCTTGTTGCTTCTTCCGTAGCTTGTCGATCTTCTTCTTCAGGTCCTGAATCCGCTCCGGAGGGAGATGCTCTTCCTGGCGATCGTTCTCGTCCAGTTCCTTAAGGTAGCGGAGGATCGCCTTGTCCACCGTTCGCATCTGCTCCTCCAGCTTCTCCGGGGTCAGGTGGCGCGAGATCGCGTTCACCGCCTTCAATTTCGTCCCATCGATCCCCACGAGCTTGTCGTCCAGGAGTCCCATCTCCCGGTAGAGCTTCACCATCTCGCGGAAGACCTGGCGGATGGGATCGGGGTTCTGGGAGCGGAAATCGGCGATGGTCTTGAAGTCCGGGGCCAGCTTCTTCAGCAACCACACGAGTTCGATGTTCCGGTGGCACTCCCGCTCCAGTCGGCGGCTGGAGCGGACGATGTTGAGATACCCGTAGAGGTAGAGCTTCAGGAGATCCCGGGGGTCATAGGCGGGTCGCCCCATCTCGGGGGGTTCTGCACGGACGAACCCCAGACGACCCATGTTCAAGCCGTCCACGAAGGCATCGATGAAACGGACGGCGCTGTCGGGCGGGACATAGTCGTCGAGGGTGTCGGGAAGCAGGAGGGTCTGGCGACGGCTCGCCCCCTGCACGTAATCCGTCACTGGCCTCTCCTCCTTCGGATGGGCTTGCCCTGCCAAGGAGTATCTGTGAGGATGAGATAGGCGGTCTTCCCCAGGAACTCTCGGGGGCAGGTGACCTTCGCCCCCGAGCCGTGGGGGACCACCTGCCGTTCGATGTATCCCGTGATGTTCTTGACGGTGAGGCGATTCACTCGGTGGAGGTCGACCTTGCGAGCCATAGTGGCTCCCATAGAGCAGTACTAGCTATAAGCACATCGGTCTACGGCGTGGACATTTCACACAGTCTCGGTGGTTATCGATCGTTGAGGACTTACCCCCCTCGGAATTGAGAAATACCCTCGTACGATACTCGCCCCCGGCACGGAATTGCAGACTTTCGATGTGTCCGAATGGGAAGTGGCCATGCGGAAGGGGACGGGCATTGTAGGTTGGATTTGTTTCGCAACGGCGACACTAGTTGGAGCAGCTGTGTGTGGAGTTTTTTTCTTCATCGTTGCAACCCACGGGCTATCGGTCGCAGTCTCAAGATTCAATGCCAATCTCTCATCCTACCTCTACGCGGCCCT
Source organism: Thermoplasmata archaeon (assembly GCA_021790425.1). Lineage (GTDB taxonomy): Archaea > Thermoplasmatota > Thermoplasmata > Lutacidiplasmatales > UBA184 > JAJYEA01. The sequence goes on from JAJYEA010000054.1 coordinate 3,264, forward strand.
GGTGCCCATCTTGGTCGCCTTTGGGCTGTATGTGCGGAAGCCCGGGCCCCATTCCGTGAAGTTCACCGAGGAGGGGTTCCAACTTGATTGGCCTGATGGAAGGGCGCGAGAAATCAAATGGACGAATACTCGACCAATCCTGAGAATCGTCAGGTTCAACGTAACAAGAGGAGAGATCCTACACCGAGACCATCCACCGGGAGATGGAAGATTGATCTCTTACGTCGACCTCGGCATGTTACGATTTGTGGCCTTGAGTGACCTTGCCTGTGACCATCTCCTTGAACAGGCAAGAGCTCACGGACTTCTAACCACGATAGTATCGGAGGACCGTCCCAACTCCCCTGGAATGGTCTACAAGATTCTCAAGCCAAGATGAGGGTCTCGATGATGAACGAACTTGGACGTTTCTTGGGGGTTTGATTAACCGGTGCTTTAATTCCAGTGAGGGTTGTTCTGGAACGCTCCAAAGGCACATGTTAGTGAATATCAAATACTCATGTGCCACTCATGGCCTCATGTCGAGTCTCTCTCGAACAATAGCCTGTCTTACCCGAGTTTTGCCGATAACTGATTTTCACGCCGAAAGAGACGTGCCCCCTAAGCCGCATTCCACTGTGAGCGAGTAGTGGCTATCATGTACTAGCCGACGACGCTATATAGTCGTGCGCCCTAACTGTGGCGTGGCCTACCTCGAAGCCAAGCACATCGGTAACCAGACCTACTACTACCTCATCGAGCGGGCCCGCGTCCACGGGATCTCCAAGAAGGTCCGCACCGTCTACCTCGGCACTGCTGAGGGAATCCTCGCCAAGATCGAGGGGAAGGCCCCCGTCTCCTCCCTTCCCCTCACTCTCAAGTCCTACCCCTTCGGCAAGACCGCCCTCCTGCTCAAGACCGCCCGAGAGCTCGACTTCGTGGAGACCGTTGACCACTACTCCCACAAGCGCTCCACCCCCGGCCTCTCCGTGGGCCAGTATCTCCTGATGACCATCCTGGCCCGCGCCCACGAGCCGTGGAGCAAGGCGGCTACCGGCCGCTGGTTCTCCCGCGAGTGTTACCTCAAGTTCCTCTGGGATGTCCCCCACCGCCTCACCAGCAAGAACATCCTCACCAACCTCCACCACCTCGGCGATCCCCAGGTTCAGCGTCGGATCGAGATGGCTTTCGCAGAGAAGCTGGTGAAGCGGGGGCTCCGCCCCTCCACCCTCTTCTGGGACGTCACCAACACCTCCAACTACATCGAGGAGGGGGAGGAACTGCCCCGGACCGGTCACGCCAAGGACCGTCGCTACGATCTCAACCAGGTCAGCACCGGTCTCGTGGTCACGGAAGACCACATCCCCTTCTTCCACGAGACCCTGCCGGGGAACTGTGACGAGTACGAGGTCTTCTCGAAGGCGGTCGAAGCGCTTACCGTGCGCCTCACCCGTCTGGAACTCGACCCGAGCGAGATGATCCTGGTGATGGACCGTGGCGCGAACAGCGAGGAGAACCTCGCCAAGGCCAAGGAGCTGATGCATGTCGTGGGAGGGGTTCCCTCCCACCTGGTCCCCGACCTCATGGACCTCGACCCGGCGGACTTCACCCCTCTGCACGTCACGGGGCGCGGGAACGAGCTCTTGGGTCATCTCACTCGACGGGAGCTCTACGGTCAGGAGTGGAACGTCGCGGTGGTCTACAACGCGGCCACCGCCCAGCGGAGGGCCAAGGCCTATGCGAAGTATGAGACCCGTTTCCTCGAACGGATCCAGAAGCTGAAGGAGGGCTACGAGCGGACGAAGGGTCGCCCGATCACCTACTCGAGCGCGGCCGCCCAGGCGGCGGCGCTGGTCTTCGACCCCTACCGGACGGTCTTCCGCTACGCAATCTCGGAGAACCCCCGAACCCTGACGTGGGAGGTGGATCCCGTGGCGAAGGCCCGCCTCCACCGGCGGTTCGGGAAGCGGGTCTTCTTCACGGACCTGGACTTGGATGCGGCGGGGATGGTGCGGACCTACGAGGAGCGGTGGAAGGTGGAGGAGGACTTCCGGTGGATGAAGGGGGACGAGATGATGCCGCTGTCCCCGCAGTTCGTGCGGAAGGACGAGTCGATCAGGGCGCACGCGTTCCTGGTAGTAATGGGGCTCCTGCTGTGGCGTCTGGCCTTCCGGGAGATGCGGCGCAAGGGGGTGAAGGAGAGCGAGGGGGAGATTCTGGACGCGCTGGGAGAACTCCGGCTGGTCCTGCAGGGCCAGGGGAGAGGCGGGAAGATCCGGGGAGGGAAGTGGGTGCTGGAGCAGCACGAGCCGCTGGCCCACGAGCTCTTGGAGACGTTGGAGCTGAAGGCGATGGCCCCCGGCTAAGGGAGCAGAAACGGGCGTTTAGGGGGCACACCTTCCAAGCGTGCTGTCGCCGTGAAATTGGCTATCGAGAACCCTCAACGGTAAAACTCGGGACGGAGCGAGCGCACACTTATTCGAGGGACCGCGTTCCGAGGATCGTGCCCGCGAGCGTTCCCCGAGCTGCAGGCCGGACGGTCTTCGGAAGGGATCCCGGGGCGTATGCCCGGGCGCGCCTGCCCTACCCGGAGCGGGTCTACGAGGTGCTCGAGAGCCGTTGCGGGCTCCGCCCGGGCACGGCCGTCTTCGAGATCGGGCCCGGCACGGGGATTGCGACCCGGGAGCTCTTGCGGCGGGGAGCCATGCCCCTGACGGCGGTCGAGCCCAACCGGCGGCTCGCGAGCTACCTGGAGTGTTCCCTGGGACACGACCGCGCTAGGGTGCGGATCCTCCGGCAACCCTTCGAGCGGGCCACGCTCCCCCCGGCCTCGTTCGACCTGGGGGTCGCCGCGACGAGCTTCCACTGGCTGCCCGAGCGCACCGCGCTGCGCCGCGTCGCCAGGGCCCTGCGCCCCGGCGGGTGGTGGGCCGCCTGGTGGGCGCACCATGGGGACCCCCACCGGACGAGCGCGTTCCACGAGTCCCTCCAGCCCCTCTACGAGCACCTGGAGGGGCGACCCACTTCCAAGGAGAGCGCCCGACAACGGCAGGCGCGAACCCGACGTGGCCGGATCCTGGCCCTCGAATCCACCGGTACCTTCGATCGCATCCGGTACGAGTACATCCACTGGAACGTCACGCTGTCCACCGAGCGGGTGACCGCGCTCTGGGGGACCTTCTCGGACATCCTGATTCTCCCCCCGAAGCAACGGGCGTGGTTCCTCTCCGAGCTCGCCCGCATCGCGGACGAGCAGTTCCACGGGAGCGTGACGTTCCCGGGACTGACGCCGCTGCTCACGGCCCGCAGGGTCTGACCCGCCGCCGGCTATCTTTATGGGAGGCGAGTTCGTGGGCCCCTGCCGTCATGGAGCTCGCCCCCGCGAATCTCAACCCGTTCGAGACCAACCGGCTCCTTCAGGAGCTGGCCACCTACTATTCCGGAACGAAGCAGTGGGGCGCCGACGCGGCGCGGGTCCGCGAGGCCTCCACCAGGCTTATCACCGGTGAGCTCACGGGGACCCTCTGGCTCAAGGAGCCCGACTCCGCGGCGGGCGTGGCGGTGTGGGATCAGGTCCCGAAGGCGGGGGTCCGGGTCTGGGATCTGCACCTCGGGACCGAGGACCGCCGCCCCGAGAACTTCACCCAGTTCCTCGACGAGCTCGTGGCCACCTCCGGCGACGGGGAAGGCCTCTTCGCGGTGACGGACACCGTCGCCGGGGTCTCCCGCGAGTTCACGAAGATGATCCTGGAGCCGCAGGGGTTCGCCCACGTCGCGCGACACCTCCTCGTCGCCTCCACGGACGGGGGCGCGGCCGTCGCGGTCCCTCGGGGACGGTCCCTCGGGGTCGGCGTCGAGCAGATGGAGGGACTCGTCGCGCTGTACGCGCGCGCCCACGCCGGTAGCCCGCGCCGTCTCTTCGCGGACGTCCCGCTCGACGTGACCGAGAGCGGTCGCCGACTCCTCGCGAACCTTTTCCTCGACCTGGATGGGACCGGTCTGGGACCCAAGCACCTACCCTGGGGATGTATCGGCGTCGAGGAGGGAGGGACGATCCTCGGGGCCATCCTGGCCACCGAGGACCCGGCCGACCCCAAGGGGCGGGCCTGCGTTCGGGAACTCCTCGTGGACCCCGGTGCCGCCGCCAGCGGGATCGACCGCTACCTGCTCTCGGCGTTCCTCGCGGCGGCCCGCGGGCACGGTCTCCGCGAGGTGGCCTTCGAGTCGGTCGTGGGCGAGCCGCTCGAAACCTCCTTCGAGAGCGCGGGGTTCCGCCCCGCCACCCCCGCCGGGGAGCGCAAGGGATTCTGGGTGCAGGAAGCCAAGGCACGGGCCCTCGGCCTCCGGTAGACACCACGTCCTCCCGGTACCTCGTTTATAACCCGGCAGGTACTTGCCTAGTACGGTGGGAGCCGAGTCGATCGGAATCCTCACACAAGACCCCGCCCTGTACGGTGAGCTCGCGCGTTTCCTCCGGGACAAGCGCGTTTCGGTGGTCAGCCTCGTCCCGGGCCGCCGGGTGCCCGGACGTGTCTCCGTGGTGGTCACCTCGGAGGAAGAGGCGCACCAGTGCTCCTTTCCCAAGACGGTCGTCGCCCGCTCCGGGCGCATGCTCGAGGCGTGGGCGGCGATCCAGGTCGCGCGCGAGCACGCGGAGAGCGGCGCCTCCGAGCTCCTCGTGGGCGTGGATCCCGGCCACCGCCCGGGCTACGCCGTGCTGGACGGCGAGCGCTGCGTGGGCAGCGGTGTCGCCGACAGCCCGGAGGCGATCGCCCTCATCGGGGTCCGGCTCCGCCAGGCGTTCCCGGGGTCCGAGGTCCGGTTCCGGGTGGGGAACGGCGACCCGGTGCGCCAGGCCCGCACGGTGAACGCGCTCCTCCGGTTGCACTTTCCCGTCGAGCGGGTGGACGAGCGGCACACCACGCTCCGGGGCCGGCGGGGGAACGACACGCTCTCCGCGATGGCGATCGCGACGACCCCCGGCCGCCGCGTTTCGCGCCGGCTCGACCTCCACGTGACGCCGGGAGAGATCCAGAACCTCCAGGCCGTGAGCCGCGAACGGAGCGGGGGACGCATCACGATCCCCCGCGCCATCGCGGCGGCCGTGCTGGAGGGAGAGCTGAGCCTCGGTCAGGCCCTGGAGACCACCGCAAGAGCCAAGAGGGCCCCGCCCGGTGCCCCCCGCTGAGGTCCCTTACTTGGCCATCACCGACCCCGCCGTGCGAGAGCGCATCCGGGCCCACGCCATCGAGAACGCGGTCGCCCACGGGGGAACCGCGCGCTGGGAGACCGTCCTCGGCAAGATGATGGCCCTGGAGCCCGCGCTCCGTTCGGAGCGTGACGCGGCCGCGGCGCTGACTCGGGAGATCGTCGAGGCCGTCAACGCCACCCCCTTGGAGGAGCTCCGGGGGATCCTCGCCACCCTGCCCCCGTCCCGACCCGCACCGGCGGAGGGAGGAGGCGTCAAGACGCCCCCCCGGCTCGAGCTCCCCGCGCTCCCCAACGCGGAGCAGGGGAAGGTGGTCCTGCGCTTCGCCCCGTTCCCCTCCGGCGCCCTCCACCTCGGGAGCGCGCGCGGGGTCTTCCTCAACGACGCGTACCGGAAGCGGTACGACGGGAAGTTCTACGTCGTCTATGACGACACGGTGGGCTCCGAGGAGAAGCGCCCCTTCCTCGAGGCCTACGACCTCATCCGCCAGGACCTGGAGACGGTCGACGTGGTCCCGGACGCCTACTACTACAAGTCCGACCGCATGGAGCTCTACTACCGCCGCCTGCCCCCGCTCTTCGAGTCGGGCAAGGCGTACGTGTGCACCTGTCCCGCCGAGACCCTCCGGGAGAACCGCCGGACCGGGACCGCCTGCGCGGAGCGCGACCGGCCGCTCGAGTGGCATCGCGAGGCCTGGGAGGGCATGCTCTCCGGGAAGTACGCCCCGGGCGAGGCGATCGTCCGGATCAAGACGGACATGGCCCATCCCAACCCGGCCTTCCGCGACCGGGTGCTCTTCCGGATCTCCGACTTCGAGCACCCCCGCGTGGGGAAGCGCTACCGGGTCTGGCCGATGCTCGAGTACGCGTTCGCGGTCGACGACCTCGAGCTCGGGATCACGCACGTCCTCCGCGGCAAGGACCTCATGATGGAGGACATGATGGAGCAGGCGCTGTGGTCGGCGTGGGGCCGCCAGGGGCCGGAGCTCATCCACTGGGGGCTCTTGAGCGTCCGCGACGCGAAGATCTCGAAGTCCAAGTCCTACGCCGAGGTCATGAGCGGGGTCTACGACGGGTGGTCGGACCCCCGCACGTGGAGCTTCACCTCCCTCTTCCGCCGGGGGATCCGACCGGAGGCGATCCGGAGCTTCGTCCTCTCCTTCGGGATGTCGCTCGCGGACATCGAGGTGCCGGCGGAGTCGCTCTACGCGGAGAACCGCAAGCTCCTCGACCCCGTGACCCCCCGCCGGGCCTTCGTCGCGGACCCCCGCGTCGTGGCCGTGGAGGGGTTCCCCGACGATCTTGCGTCCGTCTCCCTCGCGAACCACCCGACGCGGGAGGAGCTCGGGCGGCGCGATGTGCGGGTCCAGGGTGGCCGGTTCTACCTGGCGGCGCGGGACGTGGACCAGCACCGCGGCAAGGAGTTCCGGCTGAAGGACCTCGTCAACATCGAACTGACGGACGACGGGCATGCCCGGTTCACCTCACGCCCGAACAAGCCCATCCCCCGCGTCCAGTGGGTTGCGGCCGACGGGGCGGTCCCCGTCTCCCTCCTCCAGGTGGACGGCTCGCGCGTGGAGGGGATGGGCGAGGGATCCCTGGCCTCCGTGAAGGAGGGGGAGCTCTTCCAGTTCGAGCGCGTGGGATTCGTCCGGGCCGATCCGCAGACCCCGGACGGGCCCCGGCGCTTCGTCTTCGGGCACCCGTAGGGACGTTCGGCACCCGGGTCCGGTCCTGTCGCGGACAGGACCCGGGCTTCCACCCGGTCAGTGGGGCCCGGGGACTACCCTTGGAAAGGTGGGGGAGGGGGCGGGTAGCCTCCGGGCGGGCCGGCGGGCGGGGGTGCTTGCCCGTACTGGGGCGGGGGCGTCTGCGCCGGGGGGTACGGCTGCATCGCGGGCTGCACCTTGGGCTTTCGGAACTTCAGGAAGTAGACCGCGGCGCCTGCGATCGCGGCCACGGCCACCACGGCGACCACCACATAGAGGAGATCGTTGTTGCCGCCACCGCCTCCTCCGGAGCCGCCCGGCGGGGGCGTGCCGGTCGTGACGATGAGGGCGACCGAGGCCGTGGCCGTCTTCCCGCTGGAATCGGTCACGGTCACTTGGACCGAGGTGGTCCCGGCGCTCGTGGGGGAGCAGACCAGCCGGGGCGCGTTCGCGCCCGTGCATCCCGCGGGAAGTCCGGTGTAGGCGTAGGTGTAGGGAAGAGCACCGCCCGTGACCGTGACGTTGAGGAAGGTGGTCGCCCCCACGGCGATCGAGGCGGGGCTCGCCGTGAACGAGGTGATGGTGGGACTCGCGGCGCTCCCGCCGCTCGGGTTGATGACGGAGATCGTCCCCGGGGTGCTCGCACTGTACGTGCTCGCGACGTAGATGTCCCCGTTGGTGCTGTCATACGTGATCGCCCCGGGCGAGGTGGCCACGGGGATCGTGCCGAGGACGGTGCCGGCGGAGGTGTCGATGACCGACACCGAGGCCGTGTTGTAGTCCGAGACGTAGAGGTACCCGTTGGCCGGGTCGTAGGCGGCCTCGATCGCGCCCTCCTGGGAGGTGTAGGAAATGTTCGTGACGAGCGTGTTGGTCGCCCCGTTGATCACGGTGAGCTGGTTCCCCCCGGTGACATAGACGTAGCCGTTCGTGGGGTCGTAGGCGCATCCCCCGAAGTTGGTCGGGGTGGTGAAGTTGGTGATGAAGGACGTGGACGAGGCGCTGTCGACGACGATGTCGGTGGGGATGGAGGGACCGCCCGAGTTCTCCTGGGGGATGTAGAGGTCGTTGTTCGCGGAGTCGAAGCAGATGTACTGCGGCATCTGGGCGCCGTTCTGGTTCGCGGGCTCGGTGTAGAAGTTCCCCGTGAGCACGTTCGAGGCCGTGTTGATGGTGTAGACGCTCGTGTTGTCGTAGCTCACGAAGAAGAGGGTGCCCGACGTCGTATCGAGGGAGAAGGCCCCGCTGAGCCCGGCGGTGGTCCCGAGGGCGATGGTGGAGAGGTTGGCGTTGGTCGCGGCGTTGAGCACGGAGACATGGAAGTTGTTCGAATCCATGACGTAGAGGTCGCCGTTCGAGCCGTCGTAGGCGAGCGAGTCGGGACCGACGATCCCGGCCGAGAAGGTCGGGAGCGCCACCCAGGCGGAGACCGTGTTGGTGGCCGGGTTGATCACGCTCAGGTTCCCCGGGTCGGTCGCGGTCCCTCCGCCGGCCGCGTTGGCGACGAACACCTTGTTGTCGGTCTTGTCGAAGGCGAGGGCCTCGGGGTCCACGCCCACGCTGATCGTCGCGATCACGGACCCGATCGCGAGCGGACGGGTCCCGGAGGACGTCACCGCCCCCGACGACCCGTGAAGGGCAACGCTGGACGGCCCCCCGGGGTGAAGGCCCACGGTCCCGTACGCCACGGCCCCTCCGAAGAGGAGCGCGAGCGCGATGATGATCGCTATCGACGTGATCCCTGGTCTCTCCTTGCGGTCCATGATTCCCGACATTGCTCTCCTTGGTTGCTCGCGCTCGCTGGGGTATCGCGGCCCCGAACCGGCGTACGGAACACTCCTCTTGGGGGATATAGGGCGATGCCTGCTATTCATCGATATTCAATCACCGCCGAAGACCTCCGTTCCGCGCGAGGGGCCCCGGCCACGGGCCCCCTCCCGTGGACGACTCAGGAGGCCTTCGTTCCGCAGCCGGGACAGAAGGGGGCGCCCGACTGCAGTTTGGTCCCGCAGTGCGCGCAGAAGGCCGGGGTGGGAGCCTGTGCGGGTGGAGGAGGGCTCGGCGCCGGGGGGGCGCTCGGCGGTGGGGCGTCCATCGCGGCCGGGGGTGCGGCGGGGGCCGCAGCCCCGACCGGGGCCCCGGGGGCTGGCGGGGGCGGTGGGGTGCTCACCGAGGCGGGTGGGGGCGAGGGGGGCGTGGAGGGGGCCATGGTCCCCGCGCTCGCCGCCGGCGTCACCGCCGGTGGGGGCTGGGGGGAGGAGGGCGGCGGCGCGGGGGGAGGGACGTTCCCGGACGGGGAGGGTGGGGCCGCC
>JAJYEA010000055.1 GCA_021790425.1 Thermoplasmata archaeon
CGAGCTGAGCGCCCGGACGAGCCGTTCGACCTCGGAGGCCTCTTCCGCGAGGACCTGGCCCTGGAGCGCCGTCTCCGCCTTGCCCGAGCGGAGGAGCTCGTGGATACCGGGAAGTCCCGCCTCCGCAGCGGAGGCGAGGACGGGGTGGATGTCCTTCCCGCGCTCCGTGAGGCGCCGGTACAGCTCCTCCTTGCAGAACCCGGGGCCGGCGAGCACGATGGCCTTGGCGTGCGCGGCCTCCGTCCGGAGCGTCTCTTCCACGCCCGCGAGATAGTCCTGGTCGTCCTTCTCCCGCCGCCCCTTTCCCGGAGAGAACATCTTGCCGGTCCCCCGGCGCGAGAGCTCCTGGACCACCTCCAGGGACCGGCCGCGCAGGCGGACGATCGCCCCCTCGCCCCAGTCCAGGCAGGCGATCACCAGCGTGGGGTCCTCCCGGGAGCGTTTCCCCTCGTCGATCAGCGCCCAGTCCGAGCTCGTGATCTCCTCCTTGGTGAGCGAGAGGATGGCCCCCTCCTCGAGGTCCAGGGTGTGGTGCTTCCCGATGTCGAAGGGTCCCTCGACGATGGGACCGGTGAGACGGAGATGTCCCGTGAACTCGTGGAAGTCCTGCTGCTCGACGCGGATGCTCAGGAAGACCGGTCGCCGCTCCCGCTGGGCACCGGGCGTGTCGATCGGGGCCTCGGGGTCCCGCCGGTGGGTGAACGCCCCCGCCACGTCCCCGCGGATCACGAGGCGGGAGACGCGCCAGAGGTCGCTTCCCGACTCGACCCGGAGCTTGAGGAAGTGGGTCTTCGCGTCGTGGGCCAGGACCTTCACGACGGGAACCCACGAGGTCCGCTTATAATATCCTACCTTCTACCGCGCTCGTGGCCGAAGAGGAGGAGATCCAGCCGGTTCCGGCGGCCGACGCCCGCCAGATGCGACGGCCCGTGGTCCCCTCGGCCGAGGCCCTCCTCGGCGTCAAGCACCCGGTGCTCGAGCACGGCTACGTCGTCCTGGTCGACTACATGGGGGACGACAACGCGATCGTGCAGGCCGCGCGGGTCTCCTACGGCCAGGGGACGAAATCGGTCCGCGACGACCGCGGGCTCATCCGCTACCTCATGCGCCACCGCCACACCACGCCGTTCGAGATGGTCGAGTTCAAGTTCCTCATCCGGCTCCCCATCTACGTCGCCCGGCAGTGGATCCGGCACCGCACGGCCTCCGTCAACGAGGCGAGCGCGCGCTACAGCATCATGTCCGACGAGTACGACCTCCCCGCGCTCGAGAGCATCCGGGCGCAGTCCACCCGGAACCGCCAGGGACGGGGCGACGCGCTCCCCGAAGACGTGCAGCGCGGCGTCCGGGACGAGGTGGACCGGATCGAACGGGAGGCCTACGCGTCCTACACCAGCTTCCTCGACAAGGGAGTGGCCCGGGAGCTCGCCCGGATCGTCCTCCCCGTGGGCTACTACACGGAATGGTACTGGAAGATCGACCTGCACAACCTCTTCCACTTCCTCTCGCTGCGGCTCGATGCCCATGCCCAGGAGGAGATCCGGCTCTATGCCCAGGCGATGGCCGGGATCGTCCGGGAGGTGACCCCCGTCGCCTACGAGGCCTTCGAGGACTTCGTCCTCGAATCCCAATCCTTCAGCCGGCGCGAACGGATCGCGCTCCGGGAGATGCTCGACGGAAGGACCGCCGAGGCGGCCTGCCGGGCTGCCGGCCTTCCCCTCCATCGGGCGGACGGGACCCCCATGAAGAGCGGGGAGGGGGTCGAGTTCCTGGAGAAGGTTCAGCGGCTCCGTGCGGCCGTCGCCCCCGAGGCAGGGGCTTCGGCTTCCAGTTCGAAGACCGCGTGAAGGATCCCGAACCGGGAGGCCATCTCCTGGCGGAGCTTCGCGACCACGGTGCCGGACTCGCTCACCGTCATATCCCGGATCCGCACATGCGCCGTCATGCAGACGAGGGTCGGGCAGACGGACCAGACATGGACATCGTGCACCCCGGCCACGCCCGGGACCGCGAGCGCGGCCGACATGATCTCCTCCAGGGAGAGATGACGCGGGGTCCGTTCGGTCAGGACCTCCCAGGCGTCCCGGAAGAGCGGCACGGACTCGTAGACCAGGATCGCCGCGATGATCAGCGCGGTGACGGCGTCCGCGGCGATCCAGGCGGGGAAGAGCAGGAGGACCGCGCCGTCCACCAGCAGGGCCGAGGTGATGAGCAGGTCGCTCCCGAGATGCACCACCACGCTCGCCAGGTTCAGGCTGCGCATCGCGCCCGGGATCCGGGTGAGCCGCACCACGCTCGCGGCCCGAAGGCCGAGCGTGGGAACGGCGGCCGCGAGGATCCACACGGCGTCGATCGTCCCGTCGAAGGTCGAGTGGTTCATCAGCGAGAGCAGCGAACCCGCGGCGAAGAGGCCGCCGGCCGCGAGCACGATGGACGCGTTCGCCACCCCGGCGAAGACCTCGAGCCGGTGCGTCCCGAACGTGTAGCGGGAGGAGACGCCCTGTCCCGTCCGCACGAGGGCCGTCCACGAGAGCGCGAAGGCGATGACGTCCGGCACGTTGTGGACCGCGTCGACGGTCACGGAGAGGCTGTGGGAGAGCCAGGCCCCCACGGCCTCCACGACGAGGATCACGAGGGACAGCGCGAAGGAGAAACGCAGGCCCGCGAGGACCTGGGCCTCGGCTTCGGTCTCGCCGTGCCCCTGGTCCTCATTCATGGGCGGGGCGCACGAGCCGGAGCCCGCCCGCCACCGTCAGGGCGGCCAGCGCGGCGAGCAGGCCGAAGAGCAGGGGGCCCAGCAGGAAGAGCACCGTGGGGGTGAACCCCTCTGCGCCCGCGAGCGCGGCCGTGAGCCGCGTCACCGCGGCCGACGGATAGAACTCGAGCTCGGCGACCCAGAACAGGGCTCCGACGATCCCGCCGAGGACGCCGGCCAGCCAGTACGGCCCCTTCCAGGCCACCAGTCCGAAGAGCGACAGGAGCGGGAGCGTGGCCCACCAGAAGGGGACGAAGATCGCCGGGATCGCGAGAACGACCGCGAGGACCATGATCAGGACCATCCGACCCTTCCGGCCGCGGAGCACGGAGGTCCGGGGGGCGGCCGTCGGAGGGGCGACGTCCTCGGAGGCTGGAGGAGCCGGTGAGTCCGTCACGGGCTCAGCGTCCATGTGGAGACCTCACCTCCGGGGAACGGCCCCGCGGACGTCGGGACGCAGGACTCGTTGAGATACTGGTGGGCGAGCCACAGCGGCAGCTGGTTCGCGTAGTAGGGGGAGGCGACGTTCCCGCTCTCTCCTCCGGGGATGATGCCGAACGAGGGAGGGCCGGCCTCGGGCACGGTGACCATCCGGAGGGAGGAGCCGATCGAGACCTCCACGAGCGGGACCGTGAGGTTGTCCGCGAAGGGAGCCACGCTGGGCGTGTAGGAATCGCCCCACTGGGGATAGGGGCCCTCGGAGAAGGACGCGTACCCCAGCAGGGAGGGGTCCGTGAACTGGTGGACCTTCCCCCAGGTCCAGCCGGAGAGATCGTTCCCGAGCTTCCCCGACAGGAGGGTCAGGGCGGAGGAGGCGGCGGTCTCCGCCAGGGCGGGCCACTGCTCGTTCGGGAACCATGGGGAGGCGGGATCGGTCTCGCCCACCCAGAGGATCTCGTTGGGGTCCGGCGTGGGAACCCCGGGGATGTTGAGGGGGGTGACCGCCGGCTCCCAGAACTGCTGCAGGATCTCGTTCCACCAGTAGCTGTAGATCGTGGGCGCGACCTCATTGGTGTCGAAGCTCCCGTTCCAGCCCTGGACGTACTGGATCGCGACCTGCGCCGCGTTCGACGGGCCCGTCGAGTCCGAGGCCACGACCGAGAGCGCCGCGAGCAGCATGGGCTTCATCATCAACGACCACGAGTCCGTCACGTTGGCCTGCAGGGCCTCCATCTGCGCCACCCCCATGTGCGGGGTCTCGGCGAGGTTGGTGCCGATCGTGTGGGCCCGCCCCCCGGCGTCCCACCAGCTCCCGATGAAGGGGTAGGGGTAGTCCTGCCCGACGGATGGCTGGTTCGGGGCGAAGAGGTAGCCCCGGACCGGATCGAGCGACTGCGGGGCGTAGCTCCCGGTGACGTAGCCCGCCGGCTCGAAGCCGCCCGAGCCGTTCAGCGGGGCCCGCTCCCCGACCACCGTGATGGTCGGTCCCCCGGGGAGCGTGGAGTGGACCAGGGCGAAGTGGGCGGGGAGGTACCACCCGATGTGGCTCGCCCCCGAGGTGGAGTTGTGCTCCGCCATCATGAAGTTCAAGCTCGGGATCACCCAGTACTGGGAGAGGATCGACTCGGTCTGCGCGATCGACTGGGACTTGTCGAAGGCCAGCTCGGCGATGAGCTCCCAGGTGGGTCCCGACCCCGGCCAGCGCACGCTCACCCCGTAGTTCCCGATCCGGGCGACCACGGGCCCATTGTCGGTCCAGGGGACGTGGACGGACACCGGCGCCGCGCCGGAGACCTGGAACGTCTGGTTCTGCCAGGTGAGGGGATGCCAGGTCCCGTTCTCGAAGTAGGTGTCGCCCTGGAGGGTCTCGACGTAGTCGAGGGCCGTCGCTCCGCCGGAGTACGTCAGGCCCCAGGCCACGTTCCGGTCATGGCCGATGAGGATCCCGGGAGCTCCCGCGAGCGCCCACCCCTCGACATCGTAGGAGGGGTCCGCGAGCTGCGTGGAGACCCAGAGGGACGGGAGCTGCAACGGAAGGTGCGGGTCGTTCGCGAGGAGGGGGACCCCGAGCCCGGTCTTGTTCGCGGCCACGACCCAGCTGTTGCTCCCGACGCCCTCGCTGGGGGCGTCCGGGCCGTACCCGGTGAAGTAGGGGTCGGTGACGTTCACGAGTGCCGCACGGTAGAGGGGGGCGAGCGCCTTCTCCTCGGAGGAGGCGATCCCGGTGGCCCAGGAGGCGAGCCAGTCCTGCGAGAAGACCTGGCCCGGGGTCACTCCCTGCAGGGACTCCAGTGACACGCCGTTGAGCGAACCGTTCCCGGGCATCACGGTGAAGTTCTGCCAGTACGGGGGGTAGATGGAGAAGAGCGAGTTCGTCATGTTGTCCCCCACGGCATCCGCGAGCGAGGCCGTCATCAACGGCTCCGAGATGCCTCCGGTCTGGGAGAGGACCATCAGCCGCTCGAAGGCGAGCGTGTCGTAGGGGGTCCACTTGAACGGCGTGTAGCCCAGCACCTTGAAGGGGAGCGGGAGCGCATGGTGGGCCTCCGCCCAGGAGAGGTAGGCGTTGACCCCGTTGCTGTAGCTCTGGAGGTCCGCGGCCGCCCAGGGATACTGGCTGGGAAGCTCCCGCGCCATGGTTCCCGCGGCATTGGGAATGCCGAGATACCGGAAGGCGAGGTCCGAGGATTCCGCCGAAGGACCGACGAGGCTCGACAGGTTCCCTTGAGCCATGAGGCTCTGGGCCTCCATCTGGAAGAGCCGGTCGGAGGCCTGCGAGAACCCCTGGGCATAGAAGAGGTCCCGGTCGTTGGTGGCGTAGATGTGGGTGGTCCCTCCGCCGTCCCGTACCACGGTCACGGACGAGGACAGACCGGACAGGGTGTAGGTCTGGTTGCCCCAGGCGCTGTACTCGGCGTCGGTCCATACCCCGTAGTTGGGGTCGAGCAGGGAGAGCGGGCCGTTCGCGACGAACCCCAACGCGACCAGCAGCGCGAACGGGACGACCAACATGGCGATGCCCCTCGCTCGGTGACGGAAGCGCAGGCGTCGATGTACCTGCCGATCGTCCTTTCCCGACTCGTCCACGGTGAATCGAGGATGCAAGCCCCCGCGGCAGATAAGGCCTTACGGGCCGGAACGGGAGCCCCTTCGGGGGCCGGGGCGAGGGGGCCGCGAATCCACCATAATACCATCGAAAAAGAGGTCCTCGTTCCGGCGCTGGCCACCCTTTATATCGGGGGGGAGGTGGCAACGTCGAGGGCACTTATGTCGGAGAAGAAGGTCATCATCATGGGGGCCGCCGGGCGGGATTTTCACAACCACAACGTGTTCTTCCGGAACAACCCCGCGTATCGGGTGGTGGCCTTCACCGCCACGCAGATCCCCGGCATCGCGAACCGGCGGTATCCCACCGCCCTCGCCGGTAAGCGCTACCCCAAGGGGATCCCGATCCTCCCGGAGGAGCAGCTCCCCCAGCTGATCCGGAAGCACGGGGTGGACCTGGTGGTCCTCGCCTACTCGGACCTCGCGTATCCCGATGTGATGCACAAGGCCTCCGTCGCGCTCGCCGAGGGGGCCGACTTCTGGCTCATGGGGCCGCAGTCCACGATGCTCAAGTCGAAGAAGCCCGTGGTCGCGGTCACCGGGGTCCGGACCGGCGTCGGGAAGTCCCCGACCACCCGCCGCGTGGCGGAGGTCCTCCACAAGCTGGGGAAGAAGGTCGTCATGGTCCGCCACCCGATGCCGTACGGGCCGTGGGAGCCCGTCCAGCGGTTCGCCACGATGGATGACCTCAAGCTGCATCACTCCACCATCGAGGAGATGGAGGAGTACGCCCCCATCATCGCCTCGGGCGACGTCGTCTACGCCGGGGTGGACTACGAACAGATCCTGCGGCAGGCCGAGAAGGAGGCCGACATCGTGATCTGGGACGGCGGCAACAACGACATCCCGTTCTACCAGCCCGACCTCCACATCGCCATTGCGGACGCCAAGCGCGCCGGCCACGAGCTCGCGTACTACCCGGGGGAGGTCAACTTCCGGGCAGCGGACGTCGTGGTGGTCAGCAAGGTGAACTCGGCCCGGCCGGGGGACGTGCAGACCATCGAGCGGAATGCCCAGGCCGCGAACCCGGATGCCACGCTCATCAAGGCGGAGCTCGCCGTGACCGCGGACGATCCCGAGGCCCTGCGGGGGAAGAAGGTGCTCGTCGTGGACGACGGACCCACCCTCACCCACGGAGGGATGCCCACGGGGGCCGGCACCATCGCGGCCGAGGGACTCGCGTCCCTCATCATCGACCCCCGCCCGTACGCCGTGGGGGGCATCAAGCAGGCCTATCGCCAGTACCCCCACATCGGGGCGGCCCTCCCTGCGCTAGGCTACTCCCGCCAGGAGATGAACGAACTGCAATCGACGATCAACGCGGCGCCGGTGGACCTCGTCGTCATCGGGACCCCCGTGGACCTGCGCCGGTTCCTCAAGATCAACAAGCCGGCGGTGCGGGTGCGCTACGAGCTCCGCGAGGTCGGGCATCCCAACCTCGAGGACGTCCTCCGGACATTCGTACGTAAGTTGAAGTAGGGGGGGACCCCTCCCCCCTCCCATCCCCGGGGGCGGACCCGACCGACACGCACCCCCGCCGGACCCGAGCCGTCCCTCCGACGGTTAAGGTTCGTGATCGTGGTTATAAGGAAATAGAACTATCCGGTTTCCGAAGCATCATGACCCTGGACTGCGCGCCGCCGAAGGAACGCTCCACCGACCCCACCCATCGGTTGTGGCGGGCCTTCTCGACCCTCTTCGCCGGCTTCATGAAGGAGGGGCGGAAGGTGGGCGCCGAGCACGGGTTGACGATGCCCCAGTTCATGCTCATGCGCGGTCTCCTCCGGGAGGGGGCCGTCCCTACGACGTTCTGGAGCGAGCACATCGGGATCTCCCCCTCGGCGGCTTCCGAGTTGGCGGAGAGCCTGGTGGCGGCGGGGTTCGCCGTGCGATCCCCGGACCCCAGCGACCGGCGGAAGCGGCTGATCTCGCTCAGTCCCCGGGGACGGAAGATCATGCAAGAGGTAGAGGAGAAGATGATGGAGCTGTGGCGGGCCCGATGCGAGGGTCTCTCGGCGAACGATCTCGCGACCGCGACCGGGATCATCGAGCGCATGCAGGCGAACGTCATGACCACGGGGAAGCACGCGATGGCGTCTCCCAAGGTCCCCACGAACCCCCGGACGCGAGCTCGTCCCCGGGCCGTCCGGAGGTCCCGAGCATGAGCACACCCAGCATCGAGATGCGGAAGCTCACGAAGCGCTTCGGTGCCTTCACGGCCCTGGACCACCTCGACATGAACCTCGAGGGGGCGAAGTGCGTGGGATTCCTCGGCCCCAACGGGGCAGGGAAGACCACCACCCTGAAGATGCTCGCCGACATGATCTTCCCGACCGAAGGGGAGTGCTTCATCAACGGGATCTCCGCCCAGCAATCCCGCAAGCGGGCGCTGGCGGACGCAGGGGTCCTGATCGAGAGCCCGGAGATCTATCCTTCGCTCACGCCGCGGCAGGCGTTCAACATGGTGGCGGACCTGAGGGGCGTCCCGACCGCGGAGCGCAAGGGCCGCATCGAGGAGGTCCTGACCGAGGTCAAGATGCTGGAGTGGGCGGACGAGCGCGTGGGCCGCTTCTCCAAGGGCATGAAGCAGCGCATCAACATCGCGGCCGCGCTCCTCCACGATCCGGGCGTGGTCATCCTCGACGAGCCCGCCACGGGCCTCGACCCCCGCGGGATGGCCGAGGTGCGCGACATCGTGCGGAACCTGAAGAAGCGGAACCGGTTGATCTTCATGTCGAGCCACATCCTCCAGGAGGTAACGGACGTCTGTGACGAGGTCGCCCTCATCAACAAGGGGAAGCTCCTCTTCTACGACACCCTCCCGAACGTCCTCTCCCGGTTCGCGGACGGCCACGCCACGGTCGACGTGGGGCTGGCCCGGCCTCTCGAGGACGCGGGACGCGTGAAGGACGTCGCGGCCCTCCCCGGAGTGGCCACCGCCACCCTGCTGGAGCCGAACCGGATACGGGTCAAGTTCTCGGGCGGCGTGGAGGCCCAGGAACGGCTGCTGGAGACCCTCGTCTCCTGGCACATCGGCGTGAAGAGCCTCTCGGAACCGGAGAGCGCCCTCGAGGAGATCTATCTCCAACAGGTCGCGAGGGGGGACTGACATGGCGGCCGTGGCGGAGCTGCCCTCCTCGATGAGCCAGATATTCCAGCTGACGAAGAACCAGTACCGGGAGTACCTCTCCTCCCGGAGGTACCTCGCGCTCGTCGGGATCGTGGTCGCCATCGGTGCGATCCTGTCCTTCGTGGTGTACCACTATCACGACACCCTCCAGGGGCCCGGAGGGCTCCTCAGCTCGAACCTGGCGTTCTACGGGAGCGTCTGGGCGGGAGCCCTGGGGCTCATCGTGGTCCTCGCCGCCGTGTTCTTCGGGGGGGATGCCATCGCCGGGGAGTTCCAGAACAAGACCGGCTACTTCCTGATGGGGCTCCCGATCCGGAGGGCCACGGTCTACGTCGGCAAGTGGATCGCCGCGTTCGGCGCTTCGCTCTCGATCCTCGGCCTCTGGCTCGCGATCGTCCTGCTGAACGGGGCCGCGTACTTCGGCACGGACTTCCTGCCCTGGCAGCTCGTCCCGTCCATCATCCTGGGGATCGTCTATCTCATGGCGGTGCTGGGCGCGACGTTCCTGTTCAGCTCGCTGTTCAAGACGAGCGCGTACGGCTTCGTGCTCACCGCCATCCTGTTCCTCTTCGGCTTCACCCTCCTCCAGGACCTCGTCTTGGGCCTGGTCAAGATCGAGCCGTGGATGGTAATCTCCTACGCGAGCGGGGCGATCGGTGACGTCTTCGCCACCAACATCAACTGGGGCCTCGCCGCGACGGTGACGACGGTCTCGCTGGGTCCCCGGGGCGGGGCCACCATCACGAGCTACACCCCCGGCGTCGCCGAGGGAGTGATAATCATGTTGGCCTACTTTGTCCTCTCGTCGGTGGCGGGCCTGCTACTCTTCGAGCGCGAGGAGTTCTCGTGAGCTCCCCGGGCGAGCCCGCCGGGACCTCGCCGTCCGGCACCGCGCCGGACCCCCACGTCAAGAAGACGGAGGACTTCGACCGCAGCTACGCGATCGGCATCATGCTCCTCATGGCCGCGCTGGTCATGATCGTGATGTACATCGAGGGGATGCTGACCCCGTCCCTCCCCCAGATCCAGTCGGAGTTCGGCGTCGACTACTCCCAGGTGAGCCTCGTCCTCTCGATGTACCTGGTGACCGGGGTCGCCCTGAGCCCGATCGTGGGCAAGCTCGGGGACGTCTACGGCAAGAAGCGCGTCCTCGGCGCCGTGCTCGTCGTCTACCTCGCCGCGGTCTCCGTGACCGGGTTCTCCCCCACCTTCACCTTCATGGTCGCCTCTCGCGCCGTCCAAGGCGTGGGGCTGACCATCTTCCCCCTCGCCATGAGCCTCGTCCGGGAGGAGTTCCCTCGGGACATGGTCCCCCGGGCCCAGGGCATCCTGAGCGGGATGTTCGGGGCCGGGTTCGCGGTCAGCCTTCCCTTGGGCGCGTGGGTGTCGAACACCTGGGGATGGCGCTTCACCTACCACTCCGCCATCCCGATCGTGGCCATTCTGGTGGTCCTCGCCATCGTCTTCCTCCGGGAGTCCCCCTACCGCCGGCCGAACGCCTACGTCGACTATGCCGGTGCCGGCCTGCTGGCCGTGTCGCTGGCGAACTTCGTCCTCGGACTTTCCCAGGGGCCCGTGTGGGGATGGTACAACTTCGCCGGCGCCTCGTGGCACGGGATCGTCTGGGGAGCGCCGGAGTTCTTCCTGCTCGGCACCGCCCTGCTCGTGCCCACGGCCCTCGTGGAGTACTACCTCCACACCCGGGGAAAGGAGGTCATCCTGGACGTCCGTCTCCTGAGCATGCGGAACGTCATGGCGGTGAACCTCATCATCACCATCGCGGGATTCGGGATGTTCCTGGGATTCCAGGCCCTCACCTTCCGCCTCGAGGAACCCGTGGCGGTGGGTGGCTTCGCGCTGGACACCTTCCACATCGGACTCTCCTTCATCGCCTTCGCGGTGCCGATGCTGATCTTTGCACCGCTCACCGCGGTCCTGGTGACCCGCGTGGGCACGAAGCCGTTGACCCTGCTCGGCGGGATCATTGCCGCCGGGGGTTTCTTCCTGGCCACCCGGACCCCGACGCTGACGGAGCTCCTCGTCTCGATGTTCGTCATGGGCGTGGGCCTGGCCATCATGAACTCGGCCGTCATCAACCTCCTCGTCCTCACGGTCGAGCCGCGGGACATGGGACTGGCGACCTCCATGAACGGGACCTTCCGGAATCTGGGGAGTTCGATGGGAGCCCCGCTCGCCGGTTCGATCATGTCCACCTACGTGACGTACATGCAGGTCAAGAGCCCCTACTCCCCCAAGCCCCTCCTGGTGGGCCCCTTCCCCGACTCGACGGCCTTCCTCTACATCTTCCTGATCGCCGCCGCGGTCATGATCTTCGCCGGGGCCCTCGCGCTCTTCGCCCGCGAGATCCTGGGCAAGCGGGCCGAGAAGGGGGCACTCGCAAGCGATGAGCAGGAGACCCCCGCCGTCCCGGGTCCGCTTCGCTACGGCGCCGAGGGAAAGTAGACCGGCCGCCGACACGGGCACGGGAGCTTCCGAACGTAGGAGGACCCGGTCCCCGCGGGGCCCCTGCCCCGGATGCCGAGCGGGCTACCGGACCGGTGCGAGCTCGCGACCGATCGCCACCAGGGAGGTCCCGAACGCAGGCACGACCGGGGAGGAGATGGGGAGCGGCACGGA
This sequence comes from Thermoplasmata archaeon, assembly GCA_021790425.1. Taxonomy (GTDB): domain Archaea; phylum Thermoplasmatota; class Thermoplasmata; order Lutacidiplasmatales; family UBA184; genus JAJYEA01. Next base: position 11,568 of record JAJYEA010000055.1, read on the forward strand.
CAGGGGCACGGTGGCGCCCAGGACCGTCGGTTCCGAGGACACGCTCAGGGACCCGGAGTACGGAACCGGGGAGGTCAGGCCGGTGGCCTGGGCCGCCGCGGCCTTGCTCACGTACAGGGTCAGGTTGACCGACCCCTGGTAGCTGGTGGGGGTGTTCATGGTGATCGTGAGGGTCTGGGAGGAACCGAAGCTGACGGAGAGCGGGAGGTTGTCGCTCACCACCGCGAACTTGGGGGTGTTCAGCTGCGCCAAGAAGATGGGACAGGGCGTGGACGCGCCGGTGGCTTTGGTGAGGGAGAGCGTCCCGGAGAACACGGACGAGGTGAGGGAGGAGTACTGGGTCCCGGAGGTCAGCTGGAACGCGAGGCCCGAGCAGTTCTGCTGGAAGGTGGGATTGGTCTCGAGGTTCACCTTGGAGATCGAGACGGTGTTGGTCTCCACGACGACCACGTAGATCCCGATCGCTGCGAGGATGCCCACGACGATCAGGACGGAGGAAAGCCCCGCCAGCGTCGAAACGATCCGTGCCACGACATGTGCCATCCACCCCCCGTATTAAAGGGCTCGGCCCGAGGGGCCCGGGCCCACCGAGGGGGCGGCCCCCGATGTGGCCCGTGCAAATAGACCTGAATAGCGTTGAATAACGGGGGAATCCTTTTAGACCGCCCACAGGTGGCCGCGCCCATGGTAACGTCTGCAGCGCGTCAGTCCTACCTCGCAACATCCCTTCCGCAGGTGAGCCGAAC
>JAJYEA010000056.1 GCA_021790425.1 Thermoplasmata archaeon
CTCCTCTCACGAGGCGAACGGCGTTCCGACCTTCGCGTATGCTTGGTACTCGTCGAGCTCCGGGACCGGGGCTTGCAACAGCGGGGTTTCGACCGGAGGGGTCGCGGTCACGTACCTCGTGTCGCCAACGCTGACGACCTACTATTGCTACCAGGTGACCGATAGCAGCTCGGGCAACTCCGGAACAGAGAGCGCAGGGTCACCCTGGTACCTCCTGACCGTGTACCCTGACCCCACGCTAACGGCAGTCTCCGAGTCCTCACCGGTCTCCTGCTCCAGTGGCTGCTCCTCCGACCAAGGGCAGACCCTTTCGGTGGCGACGACTGCGAGCGCGGGATCGGGAGGATACGTGTTCACCTGGGCGATTACGGCGGGAGCCTCCTACTGCTCGGGATCCGCCTCGGGAACCACGACGTCTACGTACTCGTGCACCGTTGGGACCATCACGGTGACCACAACGTGGACCATCACGGTCTACGTGACTGACAGCAACGGTTGCAAGGCCCCCACGCCGTGCGCAGGTGGGACTCTGTCGACTAGTGTCTCTCTTGAGGTGGACCCCTCGATCACATCGATTACCGGGAGTCCACTCTCTGGTGGGGTCGAGGCAGGGCAGTCGTTGACGTTGACAGGGGTGCCTTCCGGGGGGAGCGGCACGTACACCGCTTGGTCGTGGACCTCGCTTCCTACCGGATGTACGAATACCCCCGCGGCGAGTCTCACCTGCACGCCGACGGTGGGTGGCGCCTACACGATCACCGTGCAGGCTGACGACACGAACAACTACGGACCGATCTCGCGGTCGGTGAACTTCATCATCCAGCCGGCCGGCTCAATGATCCCGAGCACCCGGACCCCCCTCACCCCGATCCGAGCGGGGATTCCCGGCGCCACGGCGAGCTTCAACACCAGCGCAACCGGAGGGACCGGCAACTATACCCTCTACACGTGGACCGAGTCATCCTCCAATCTGGGGTGTGTCCTGGCCAACTCGGTGGTCATCTACTGCTCTCCCCTGACCCCGGGCAACTACACCGTTTCGGTCACGGTCACCGATTCCGACAACGCAACCTCGAGGGTCAGAACCTCTCAAAACTGGGAGGTGAACGGCACGCTCTATCCTGGTTTTGTCACAGTGACGGCGAACGTCATCGATCTCGGACAGACGGTTGGCCTCCAGACCAGCAGCCCCTACGGGGGTTCCCCCGCCTACACGTACGCATGGAGGTCGGGGCCCTCCACGACTTGCTCGAACGTGCCTCTCATCTCGGGGGCATACTTCCCGGTCCACACCGCGTCCCCCGTCAGCTCCTCGTTCTACTGCGTCTCGTATGGCGACAACAGTTCAGGTACGCCCCCTCCAGTCGTCTACTCGAACGTCGTGCTGATTGCCGTCAACCCCCTACTCGTCGCCGGGAGTTCAACACCCGCGACACCTGCGGTCGACTTGGGACAGTCGCTCGTTCTGAGCAGTGGGGCAAGCGGCGGGACGAGCCCGTACGCCTTCGCTTGGTACTCTTCGGTTTCGGGAACGGGGCCGTGCGACTCAGGAACCTTTCTCAGCACATCATCCTCGCTGGCCCTCTCCCCAAGCGGGAGCTCGTACTACTGCTACGTCGTGACGGACAGCAGCGGTGGAAGCCCCACCGCCGTTGCGAGTTCCGCTTGGGACCTTGTAACGGTGGATCCCGCGCTCGTTGCAGGCCCGATCTCACCGCAGTCGGTCATCCTCGATCAGGGGCAATCCGCGACCCTCGATTCGAACCCGGGGGGCGGCACCACTCCCTACGCGGTGACTTGGTTCAGCTCCTCCACGGGTTCAGGTACCTGCACCGCGGGGGCTTGGGTTGCCGCCTCACTATCGGTCCTGGTCTCCCCGTCCACGAGCGGCTATTACTGCTACGAGCTCACCGACGGCAGCCAGGGGACTCCCGCTGCGGACTCCTTGTCCGGCTGGGTGCTGGTCGCGGTCAGCCCTGCCCTTGTCGCAGGCTTTCCCTCTCCCTCGAGCGCGACCCTTGACGTCGGCCAGACGCTCACTCTGACCTCCAGCAGCCCCTCGGGAGGTTCACCTGGATACTCCTACCAGTGGTATTCCGGCCCCGCTTCGAGCTGTTCGAGCGACTCACCCATCCTGGGGCAGACCCAGGTTTCGCTAACGGTCTTACCGTCGGCGAGCACCTACTACTGCGTGGAGTACGGCGACTCCAGCATGGGAACCCCTGTCGTGGCTCTCTATTCGACAACCGTGCCGGTAGCAGTGAATCCCGCCCTGGTTGCCGGTGCACCGTCGCCTGCCACGGTTTCGACCGACCTTGGTCTCTCCCTGAGCCTGTCTGCCTCGGCCTCAGGTGGGACCCCCGGTTACTCCTACCAATGGTATTCGTCCCCTGCCCCGGGAACCTGCACCGGGACCGATTCCGCCATCTCCGGGGCCACATCGAGCTCGTTCACAACCCTTCCCTCACTTCCGATGGGGACCCACTTCTTCTGTTACGCGGTCGCGGACAGCAGCGACGCGGCGCCGATGGCGGTGTTCTCCTCGACCGCGGCGGTGTCCATCTACCCTGATCCGGTGCTGTCGGTGATCACCCAGGTCGGTCCCACCCCTTGCACCTCGGGCTGCGTCGCGGACGCATCGCAAATTCTCTCTGTCTCGACCACCGCGAGTCTCGGTAGTGGAGGGTACATCTTCAGTTGGCAGATCACCTCGGGTGGGAGTACCTGTGCTGGCTCGGCAACAGGTTCCTCGATCTCCGTCTACAGCTGCAGGGTTGGAGCGCTCTCGCACTCCCAGATTTGGATGATCGCGGTCAGTGTGACCGATAGTCTGGGATGCGCTTATCCCTCCCCCTGTGGCGGTGGATCCTCGCTCGCCTTCTCGGTCACGCTTTACCCTGACCCCTCCTTGACCTCTCCCGTCCAAAACTCCCCGGTGCTTTGTGCCATCAGATGCTCCGCCGACCAGGGACAGACTCTTGCGATAGAGACCACCGCGTCCGGTGGCAGCGGGGCGTATTCCTTCACATGGACGGTAACCCGCGGAGCAGCGATGTGCTCCGGTCAAGGCACTGGTGCACCTGTGTCCATCTACGCCTGCACGGTGGGCGTGGTGTCCGCTCCGCAGAATTGGGAGGTCTCGGTCGTCGTCACGGATCTTTCCGGTTGCAGCATCCCCGAAGCCTGTGCGGGGGGGAAGCCACTGACCTTCAATCTTACACTGGAGCCTGACCCTACTGTCTCGATCTCAGCATCTCCCGTGTCCGGGAGCGCGGGACCTGGTGAGATGCTCATCTTCACGGCCTCGGCAAACGGGGGCTCGGTAAGCTACGTCGGGTGGACCTGGTCCTCCCTTCCGCCCGGCTGCGCTAGCTCAGGGGTCGCGGTTGACAGTTGTCTCGCTTCCGCCGGTGGGGTCTACACCGTAGCGGTCTCGGTCCGGGACTCCGATGGATTCGGCCCGTTCAACGCTTCCGTGTCATACATCGTGGCTCCGACCACTCCGGCTCCTTCGGTTGGCGTCCCGGTGGCCGGTTCGGTGTCGGGAGAGGTGGGTGTGTCCGTGTCCTTCAGCACGAACGCCTCGGGAGGGTCCGGTTCCTACTCCTCCTACTCCTGGTCGGAATCGGCGTCAGGCTTCGGGTGCGCGTTGAGTTTCGCCTCGACCATCAGCTGCGTGCCGTTGATCGCTGGATCCTTCACGGTCTCGGTCTATGTGGTGGACAGTCTTGGACATTCGTCACACTCGAGGACGTCGGCCACCTTCAGTGTTGCCTCGAACCCTGCGCTTCCAACCATTAGCCTCAGCGCGTCGAGGTCGACGGTGCCGGTCTCTGAAACGGTCCTCCTGACTGCCTCGATTACTGGCGGGATCACCCCATACTCGGTGCAGTGGTTCCTCAACGGTGGTGTGATCCCTGGAGTCAGCGGTGGGGCCTACTCCTTCGCACCCTCTTCTCCGGGGACGTTTGACTTCTACGTCGTGATTACCGACGGCTCTGGCGCCAGGGTCATGAGCGCCCCGCTCGAGATCCAGTCGGTCGCGGCTCCCACCTCGCCGCACCTCTCGTTCGTCCAGACGAGTGACGGAATGTGGACCTGGGTAGTGGCGGGGCTCTCTACAGTCCTTCTGCTGGAGTTCGCCTTGTGGGATCTCGTGGTCCAACGGAGGTCGACTCCCTCAGCCTCAGATGAGCCACGGGCCCCCTTGACGGTCCAGAATGGAGCGGGGGAAGGAGAAGGGGACGGACCCCCGGGAACCGCGAGAGAGGGGGAACAGTGAGGCAGCGCACTGAGGCGCCGCACTCCGCCACGATTGAGCATGCAGCTAGACGATATCGATGGCTGAGTTCGGCTCGAAGGGCACGGACATCCTACCTGGTCCTTTGCATGGTCTCCATCGTCGCCGGGGTGGCGTTGGGAACGTCCTTTTACCCAGGGACCGGCCAGCTGCTTTCCAACACTTCCTACGTGGGGCTCAGCGGCGGCACCGGTGGAGCGAGCTGTCCCATTGCGACGGGCTGGTCCCAGTTTCCCGTCGCCGGACCTTCGCAAGGTGAGGCGGCCGGAGGCATGGCCTATGACTACCTCGATGGCTACGTAGTCTACTTCGGTGGCTACACTGGAAGTTCGTACGTCTCCACGACGTGGGAGTACTCCGGAGGTTGCTGGAAGAGCCTCGGAGCGCTCTCCCCATCCCCTGATGGCAGGTCAGAGTTCGCGATGGCCTGGGATGGCACGGACAGCCAGGTCCTGCTGTTCGGAGGGGCGGACAACGGGGGAGGTGGGGTGAACCAGTGCCTCGCGTCCAACAGCTACTACTTCTACATGTGCGGGGACACCTGGGGGTTCTCTGGCGCGGCGTGGCACGCCATCTGCAACAACGGGGACGGCGCGGGCACAGGTGGTAGCACGTGCGGGACCACTCCGCCGCCGATGAATGCCCCGATGATGGCCTACGACCCGGTACAAGGTGACTGCAACCAGGGAGGTGTTACCACCGCACCCTCCACGGGGTGCGTGTTCCTCTTCGGTGGCCTCAAGTGCACTTCGAGCTGCAACACGGCGACGGAGGTCGACTCGGACAGTGGTACGCTCTACGAGTTCTTCTCTAACGCCTGGCACTCCACGACCCTCACCGGGCCCCCAGCACGCGACTTCGGGGGGATGACCTACGACTACAACGATGGCTACCTCCTACTGTATGGGGGAGAAACGTCCTCGTGCAATGCCGGCTCCTGCACCTACCTCGGGGGATCGTGCGTCAAGGACACGGCGATGAGCAACTACTGTGACGATGCATGGTCACTGACTGGGGGGACGTGGACCCAGCAATGCCAGGGAAAGGTCGACTGGAAGGGGAGCACGGTTGGCGCCTGCTACATGCCTGGGACCTACGCGACAGCCTTGGCCTACGACAACTACCAGAACTACGTCTTCGATTTCGGCGGCTTCAATGGCTGGGTCTCGACCTACGATTCCGACGCGCATGGATATGTCTACGGGGCGTTCAAGTGGGTGGCCGCTCCGGCGGGTGGCGGGGACTGGACCGCGGTTTCCAATCCGGGAGCGACGGTCGGCCGCTTCGCGCCCGCCGAGGTCTACGATCCAGGTACGAACGACCAGTACGTCATCGTTCTCGGTGGCTCGAATTCCGGGGGGTACTATGCGACCACGTACGTGTTCAGGTAGGCGACCCGCTGGAGGTCACGTCATTACGTTCCTCAGTCATCGGCTGGTTGGAGAATGGGCGGGTCAGGGCCATTTGCGTTCACGGTCGGCGCCCCCACTACCTAGTGTCGATCTCCTCTCATCTCGCGCTCTTAGGAGGAGGGCCCGTCTGCGGGTTGGCAGTCGAAGTTTGGGGTTGGTGATTCTGCTATGCGCGGGGTTGGCCACCGGGACGACCTACATTGCCATTCTCGGGACGAGCAGTTCTGGCGTGCTGACGGGAGGTGAGAACAATGTCTCAGGAGGGACGTGTGGATTTGTCTCGTTGGGGAGCACGAATGTAGTAGGAACTGGGTCCCAATCTGGATCCAACTACATCTCATTCATCCCTGCGCTTAGCAGCTCAACTGTCACACAGTCTGTGACGGCTACCATAAACCAGTTCAACACGGGCACCCTTGGATATGAATATCTCATCGATGAAGTGGGATTCGGATGCACTTCCGCGAGTGCCGGAGCCGTAGTTCATTTCATTCTGGGAGCCACCGCGTCCACGTCGAACGCTCGATGGGTTGTCATGGAGATTAGCTTCGACAAGAACTCTCCGTCCACTAGCCCGCTGGCAGGGACGCCTTGTGACCAGTCGGGAGGGGGCCTGTTTCTCCCATTTGGCGCAACACGTTCTACCTGGGGCACCACTAACTACACCGGTGGCGACACTTACACATTCAGCGCCAATCAGACCGGTGGTGCCCATTTAACTGACGACTCGTGTACGGCCAACGCAGACCCCTCGCACACCTCTCTCCCAGACTTGGTGATTGGGGCTACAATCACTGGTCTGCAAATCTTCTATTACGTCTCGTTCGTGGTGACCGGGGCGTCGCAAAGCACGCCCATCACCAACCCGGCGTTCAGTCTCTCATTCAACTGAAGTCAGGGGAGATTCAGTGACTGCTCCTGGCTCGGGGTGCAAGAACCATGTTAGAGGCGCCTGGCGCGTCCGGGCGAAGCTAGTGCCCCTTCCCCTTCCGACTCTGCGATGCCGTCGTGCCCGTTCTGGCCGGGGGCGTGGTCCTTATCCGCCGATACGTGCGAACCCCAGTTGCAACTAGCACCGCGCCCGAGGCCGCCAGCGCGAGAATCAAGTACGGCCCTTGTTCCCCCCACCAAGGGCTGAGACGTTGCCAGAACGTGGGGGGTGGGGTGCGGGCCATAGGACCCCTGCTGAGATCGAGTACGTAGTGAATCCAGCCGGGCGACTCGGACTCGAAAGTGATATTGATTACGTTGAACGCCGAGCCGTTGCTCGAGGGTGAGAGCAAGCGGGAAGACAGCGTGAGGTTCCGGGTATAGTTGTAGACAACCTCCAGATTTGAGATTCTGGCCGCCCCGTCGTGGACCGTGAGCGCTACTGGGACTGCAACTGTAGGATTTCCCACCGAATCCGTCGAGGGTGTGCTCGTCGCAACCAGCTGAGAGAGGACCGGCGCGAAGCCGGGAATCTGAGATGAGTTGAAAGCACCCTCCGACTCCGCCCCCCACAGTTCAGACCCGCTCACGATGACCGGATCCATTTCATTTGTCCCGTAGACCGATTGCAGCTGAGGGTCCGGCTTGTCGCTAAGAGGCGGAGTACCCAGCAGGTGGACTACGTCCTGTGTCGCGGAAAAAGCGTTCACGACTAGTGTTACCTCGCCGGACACGTCCGTGAGCAGAATTTCGTCCGAGCCTCCTGTAGCGTTTCCAACGGCCATGCCTGTGATCGGGGTGGGAGAAGTATAACCCTGGAGTTCGGATGTCCGCCAAGTGGGTGCCGTGAGTTGGAATACGGAGCCCGCGGCATTTGCCGCGTAGATGGAGCCTCCATCTGACGAAAATGCCAGCGCGGACTCGGACGAGTTGCTCGTCAGATTGACCGCCGTCATTGGGGTGAACCCGGACGCGTTTACACCGGCAACATAAACTACGCCCGCCCCCCCGATGGCGAAGATACCTCTGGGGGGGTACGCGGCGTAGCTCGTGACGGGGGGCGGCAGGTGGTAGAGCGGTAACGCGAATTCGGGCCATCCTGTGCTGGACGTCCAGTTGGCGGCGAAAACTTCGCCTTGGAGGGTTGGAATGACAAGAGTGGCGACACCGTTCCCCCTGTTGAACAGGCTGAGACCGAGGGGAGTGTACGGTTGACCAGCCCCGAATGCGGGGATGAACATCAAGACATTATTGGCGTCGCTGGTCCCGCCATCGGGGATCAGGTAGACCTGAGTGCTCACAGATGCCAACAACGCCGGCGAACTCGCGTTGGGGAGACTCCCCCATCCAAGCGCGGTTACTGAGCTTGCAGCGAGCTGCCGAGAAGTCACTCGCACCCCAAGCGCGCCGGGCTCCTGTATAAACACGCCCAGCGAACCGTCTGCTCCGCCCAGGGCGTAGACCGTCGATCCCTGGATGTAGGCTCGGCTTGACGCCGTCTGGACGGGCACCGTGAGGTTTCCCCAGCCCAAGCTCGCAAATGGCAAGTAGGGGATTGCCCCATCTCGAGAGAAGACCCGCGTCAGACCTAGGTCGATGGACAGGTTGTAGGGGCCTGTAAGCACGGGCGGACCGCTCTCAACTGTCCCATTCGCCTCGATGATTCTCGCAGGGGGAAGTTCGATGGACCCTGAAGCCGTGCCATTTTGGACGGGCAATGAGGTAGAACCGCTGGCAAACGTCTGGTCAACTCCGAATCTGTCGGGCCACTGAAACAGCGTCTGTCTACCGTCTGAAATGGACAAGTTAGCGGGCCCACTTCGAGGGCTGGCTGGAGTCGACAAGGACAGTGAACCGGAGAACGGGACCGAAGTGTTCGGCACCAAGTGCGAAATGAAGTAGGGGACCTCATTCCCAGGAAGGTAAACCGAACCCGCGTAGATCCCCCCGCCGTTAAGGCCGGCGGCCACGCCTGCAGCCGTCCGAGTGACAATTGGAGGTGCCAAGAAGACGAGCATCATCGTCAAGATCATCGCCAGCCTGAAGCTGCGTGATCTGTCTCTTCTCGAAGGGAGTGTAGAACTCATCCAGATATCGAGGATCTCTAACCCTCTCAAGGAAGAGAGAGTCCGTCTTAGGATAAGGGGTTGATGGGACGAGCGTCTCGGTCTCGTCCCATCGGTCTTGTCGATGCGCGGGTATCTAGGCGGTCGAGACGTCCCAGCCAACTAGGAACGCGTTTCCAGCAAACGGGTTGGTGCCCAGGGCGCAAGTGGTCCCGGAGCAGGCTTCGATTCCCTTTCCCGCCCCTGCGGTACTTCCGCTGTCGTCTACAATCGCAAAGCCTATCCATGCAATCGGATCAAAAGCACCCGTCGTTCCCGCCGTTCCACATGGGGCGCTGGCGCATGCGTCCGTGTATGCCAGGGTCGTTCCCACCACACCGGCAGCAGTTTGCGGAGTGATGGAGTTGAGGTCGACAGTACCCTTGTTGGTGCCGCTCGGCTGTATTACCACCGGCAAACTCGCCGTCGGGGGCGCACATGTGGTATCCTCTCCGGCGATGGCGGTATCTGTGACCCCAGGATTGACTGATGTCGCAAGGGTGGGCGTGTCTGAGAAATAGATGTCCTTCGTGGTCGTCACTGAACCACTCTGACCGTAGAGCGTTGCAAGTGATGCAGCATCGGTCGCTTGGTTTGTACCACACGCCGACGCCGCAGCCACGGGACTTGTCGCCGTGTTGGGAAGGTCGGTGGTCACATCCATGGCCAGCCAGTCTGCGTTGATGAGCGACTCGGTCGTGGATTGGGCTCCGCACGCGCCAGTGATCGAAGCGCCTGTGATGGTGACGGTGGCCGATGCCGCCAACGCCCCGCACAGTTGAAGCCCCACGTTGAGCGTACCCGCGGGTACATTGAAACAGCCAAAGACGAACTCGCCCACTTCGTACTCGTATCCCGTCCCTGCCGCGCCGCCCGTCTCGACAGCTTGAAGGGTGAAGGACTGAGCACCGGAGGCTCCGGACGAGATTGTGCTGGTGATTCCCGTTACGGTGGTAATCTCCGAGTCGATTGTGCTCAGGGTGGCGAAGCCACAGGTGATCGCTGCTTGGTTCGCAACGGCACCGGTGTTCGTCCCGTTTCCGGCCGAGGTGATGAACGAAGTCCCTGCGACAATCCCCGGCAGAACCGCGAGAACGGCAATGAGGAGGCCTAGCCGTGCTCCCCGTCTGCGAGTCTGCCCGTTATAGATCTCCACGGCGCGAGTCACCCTTCTCTTCCACATGTTTGGTTCTCCCCCTTCGAGGCCATTTCTCTGCCGTGCTGGAGCACGACACGGATGTAATGGTAACACGGTGTATATGAGCGAAACTCCCCAGCCTCGTTCAAGTCTTGTCCGGGGCAATGCTATATGGGTGAATGCGCACCCCAGGATGCCCCCGGCCCCTTTCCCTTATCGGGGAAGGGCCGCTCCGATGCGCACTGGTGCTTCTTGTTGGAATGCATATCCATCCGAGATTCGTAGCCCCTTTCGATGCTTGTGGGAGTGCCCGGTTTCGTAACTGCGGTGTCGACCGGGGGCCTCCCATGCCCCCGCGGCGACCACGCGCCTTCGCTACACCTTCTGGATTGATCACCGGGACCGGAGCTTGTTCGCCAGAATCTCGCGCAACACCCCCGCGTTGCAGTGCTCAGCGTCCTTTGCTCCGAAAATGAGTGTCACCGCACCTTCTCGAGCCTCGTCAGCCAGCCGATCCAGGAGTTCTCGACGCGGGGTGAGCTCTTCAAGGAATCGGCGCCGGAACTCCGGAAACTTCTTCGGATCATGCCCGAACCACTTCCTCAGGTCATCCGAGGGTGCGATCTCTTTCAGCCACCCGTCGATTGCGAGTTCCTCCCTCGTCACCCCCCTCGGCCATAGCCTGTCCACCAGGTACCGCTTGCCGTCCGATGGGCTTGCCGGTTCATAGGCACGCTTGGTCTTCAACGTCATTGGGACCCGTCCGCTACTGACACTCGCCTACAGGCCCGGGCTCTGATGGACGCTCGGGGGAGATGTCGTGTATGCGAGCACGCAAATCCGCTGCTCGGTGTTGGCCCCCCTGTGAATGAAAACAGGACGGACTCGCGCGACGAGGCGGCGTTGTCCCTCCCCCAAGTGCCCCCTCCAATCTCTGCCCTCCATGTCCTTCAAGAGGGGTGAGGAGGGATTGAGATGGGAGTGAGGAGGGAGTGAGGCGCGTTGGAACGGAACGCAACTTCGGTCGGGGCTTTGGGCGGAGTCCCTCCGAGACCGGCGCATGCAAGGGATAAGCTCCTCGCGAAGCCCGCAATAAGGCACGGTCGGACTCCCCGCAGTCTCCATTAGCCCGGTCCTACCTTTTCTTCTGGGGACCCGTCGTCCATGACCTCGTTCAACCCTCTTGAAACCTACCTCCTCACGACCCTCCTCTTTCCGGCCGCCGTCGCCGGCGGGTCGACTTGGTTCATCGCTGCCTCCAGGCACAACGTTTTGCGACGGATGGTGACCGACGCAACGGTCGAGTCAGATGTCCATAACGAGCGGCTGGACCCGGTCTCCGCCAAGAACGCCGACTATCTTCTCTTCGCCCTCCTATTCAACCTGACCTACCTCACGGTGAACCCGCTTCAGGTCAACCAACTCCTCTTCCACTCCGCCATCTTCTACGGGGCCTCTCTGGTGGCCTTCCTCGGGGGCCTCTTTCTCGTGCTGTCCTTCGAGCTCCGGTTCCTCCCACGAAGGTACGCGATTCTCGGCGTGACCTTCGCGGCAGTCGGAAGCGTGGTGATCACGGCGACGGTCCGGTTCGGCTTTGCGCAAGGCACTGCGGCGGGAAGCGCGACAGGGTCGGCGACCGGGACCGCTGCCGGTACGGCTTCGGGACTTCTCCTGGGTGGCCAAGTGGGCATGATCCTCGTCCCCATCGTGCTCGTCGCCAGCTCATGGACACTGGCCCTCATCTCCTTCCTTGCAGACCGAGGGGCCGACCGTTGGACGCTCCCGTTCCGGATGCCTTGGGACCGGGCCTATCGCATGCTGCTGTACGGTATCCTCCTGGGCTGGCTTGGTATCGTCATCTCTCTCATCCCGACGCTGATCCTGCTCACCGGTGCCTGAGGCCCCCGACGGTACCCCTCACGGGTGCGCCCACGCGCATTTGTGGCTCCCTTCGCCGGCTGGAGCTCTAGCCCGAGCGCTACCCTTTTCCCCACCCCCTACGTCAGGGAGCCGTGGCCCAGGGGTACCCGGGGGGATATTCGCCCCCGGCGGGTGGGAGCGCTCACGCTCCCCTCGAGTTCGCCCTCTGCGAGTTCTGCGGACGCGAGCTCCCCGCCAGGATGCTCGACACCCACAAGAACCGGGTCCACAACGTTCCCCTCCCCAAGCCCGCCCCC
>JAJYEA010000057.1 GCA_021790425.1 Thermoplasmata archaeon
AACGGGCCCAGGCACATCTTTAAAGAGCGGAATCGGTGGGCACCGCGCGAGGGCCTGTAGCTCAGTCGGTAGAGCAGGCGGCTCTTAACCGCAAGGTCCAGGGTTCGAATCCCTGCAGGCCCGTCCCCAAAAGGGTTTGAACCCTCACGTCCTGAGGGGGTTGATGCCCCTCCAGCGACCCCGCCCTAACCACGCGGCTCTACTCGAGAACCCCGACATCCGCAGGTGGCACGCCAACGTCGCCCAGGGGTCCCCGATCACCGCGGATGTCTACCTGCGGCGTCTGGGAGCGTTCTGTCTCCAGGTCGACATCCTCCCCGAAAAGCTCGCCACGATGAAGGAGGCTGACCTTCATGCGCTGCTCCTCGATTTCATCGCGGCCGAGACGAAGCGGAAGAAGACCGGCTCCTACATCCACAGCACGCTGAAAGCTGTCCGCTCCTGGCTGAGCCACCACGGCATCCAGCTCACAAGGCCAATCAAGATCGCAGGGGCTTCCGCCACCCCGACGCTGAGCGAGGAGCGCATCCCTACCCAGGAGGAGCTCCGTCGCATCTTCCTCGCTGCGTACCTCAAGGAGCGCGTCTCTTGTGTGCTGATGGCGCAGGCCGGGCTTCGCCCCGAAGTGCTCGGGAACTACGCCGGAGACGACGGGCTGACGTTGAAGGACCTCCCCGAACTGGAGATCAGGAAGGACCACGTGGAGTTCTCCAAGATCCCGACGATGGTGGTGGTCCGACCGGAACTCTCGAAGGCCCGCCACAAGTACTTCTCGTTCCTCGGAAGCGAGGGGTGCAGCTACGTCCGGGACTACCTGGAGGAGCGGCTGAGAACCGGAGAGAAGCTCAGTCCCGACACGGATCTGATCTCCCCTACTGGGTGGAGGAAGGATTTCATCAAGACCACAAAGATCAGCACGGGAATCCGGAACGCCATCCGTTCCGCGGGCTTCTCGTGGAGACCCTATGTCCTGCGGGCCTACTTCGACACTCAACTCCTCCTGGCGGAAAGCAAGGGGAAGGTGGCGCACGATTACCGAGTCTTCTGGATGGGGCACAAGGGGTCGATGGAGTCCCGCTACACGACAAACAAGGGCCGCCTCCCCCAGCACTTCATCGAGGACATGCGACAGGCCTACAACAGATGCGAGCCCTTCCTCGGGACCGTCGCGGGGGTCGATGCGAGCCAGGTCGACTCCGCCGTCAATCGCCAGTTCCTGCGTCTGGCCGGCTACTCGGAGGAGGAGCTTGCGGAGGTGGACGTCTCGGACGTCGAGAAAGTTCGCGAACTCGCACGCGAGCGACTGGCGTCGAGCGCGGTATCCGAACCTTCTCCCGCGGAGACTCCCCCATCCCCACATGGACCAAGGGTCGAACAGGTCGTGGTCAGCCCGGGGGCCGTGGCGGCGCTCATCTCGCATGGGTGGCGGTACGTGGACAAGTTGGCACCGGATCAAGTGATCATGGCGAGTCCTTCCACCCCAGGTACTTCGCCCACTCCCGCATCTTCACGACCAACTCCACGCGTGCCATCCGGTCCGGTTCACCCTGCAGGGCAACACGGAGCGGGTGGTGGCGAGGAAGTCTCGCAACCTCTTGCTTCAGGCCCTTCAGGTCGCCTTCCTCTCCGGGCCCTTGCGCGCAGGGCGCACTCCCTTTGGGAAGAGAACGCGGCCCGGCAGGCTGGTGGGGCCCACCATGATCTGCCTGAGGCGCCGGCACGGATGGAAGGCTGATTGGCAGTTCGACCTTGTCGACTTGCGTGATGCCTACACCGGACTGGTTGCCGACCAGCCGGTCGATTGGCACGAGGATGAGGGCCATCCCGGGTGGGGGGTAACCCGCGCCCAATCTCGGTGAGCGAGTGATCGCTTGCCTCGGAACGCTCCGGGGAGGGAGCTTCGTATCGCTGGGTCTTCGCCCGTTCGCGGGCCGGGGTTGAGGTAGGAACGGAAGTTCGGAGCGATCGACATCTCCTTCACCATCCAACACAAGCTGGACAGTCTTCGGGGAGTCCCTCCCGAGTCGCTGAGGTTCGAGGGCGGCTGCCACGAATCTACGCCTCCGCGCCGTCCATGTCGGACGGCCCTGCTGAGGTCTGTGCGGCAGGAGACGGGACGGCCCCCGCTCGGAGCTGATAGGTCCGGACGGAGTAGCCCTTCTCCGGATTCCATTTCATCTCGTAGGGTATGCCCAGTTTAGCAAGGAGGGGGCCAAGCCTTGGCGTGACCCTGCCGGTCTTCCCGCTGATGAAGCGCCCGCGGAAGTTCTTCGGCATCGCCTCGATAATCTCCTCACTCTCGGCTTCGTCCTTGCCCGCCTCCAGGAGAGACCTAACAGCCCCCCGGACAATCTCGATGACCGGCAAGTCGGCTCCCCGCTTCGAGGCTCGGGGGGTAGTGGGCGGGGACTCGATCCCATTGTCGGGATTCGAGATGATCTTGTCTATCCCCTTCTCGACCTCCGCAACGAACGGGAACCCGTCCGCCGACATGCCCTTGGGAAGGGCGGAGAACCTCCCGTCCCCCCCGTAGAGGATGGCGAAGTCCGCTGCGAGCTTTGCCTCGGGCGCCAACTCTCGAACGACCTGGATCAGCCGGTCCGCATGCTCCATCGATTGGACCACGAACAGGCATCGGCGTCCCTGCTCCCGGGCCTTGCGGAGGTTCTTGGCGACCTGCGGACCCTTGGTGGCCAGCGTCGTGCACTCGACCTCCAGGTTGCAGGGGATGCCGCCTTTCTCGAACGTTCCGTCCGGAAGGGGCCGGGGGTTGGCTCCCTGCGGGGTGATGTCGACCTCGACCCCCCAGGTCACCCGGATGTAGTCCACCGCCCGGGCGAGGAGGTCCATGTGGAGCTCTCCCTCGGACTCGGTCACCCTGCGGGCGCCCCACGCATCGACGAAGGCCTGCCCCAGGGGCGTTACCCTGTTCTCCTTCGTCCTGGGGTCCCAGGTGACGTACCCGAGGTCCTCGCCACGCCGAAGGGCCGCGAACACATCCCCCCGGGAGAACTCGAGTTCCTCCGCGATGTCCTCGCGCAGAGATGTCCCCTCCGAGACCGCATAGACGACGGGCCCGAGCGTTTCCTGGTCCACGAGGAAGGGCGACGCCCCCGAGGTCTCGCGCGCGGAGTACTTCTGGGTGTTCTCGCGGATCAGCCGGTCGGCGGAGAGGGCCTCCGGGGACGCGGGAGGGGGTGGGAGCGTCTGCCAGAACCCCTGGTTCGAGTGGGTCAACTGGTTGCAGACGAACTGGTAGCTCGGCAGGCTCACGAACCGGGTCTCGGTGTACTCCCACTGCGAGGCCTGGGTCACCTTGAGCGCGGCCCGGGCATCGTCCGAGCCGACACGGAAGCAGCACCAGGTGTCCACGTTCCCCTCCATCGAGGCCCGCAGGTCCTGCGGGAGCTGGCCGAAGTACTGGTTGGCGAGGACCACCCGGACCCCGTACTTCCGCCCCTCGCTGAGCATCTGGGAGAGGGAGGGGAGCGCGAACGTCTGGGCCTCGTCGATGACGACCGTGAGGGGAGGAGCCCCCTCGCCGTGCGCCAGCCTTTCGGACCAGAGCATCGAGAGGAAGGCCGAGCCCAAGATGCGGCAGTTCTGGTCGCCCACCAGCCCGCGCGAGACGTTGAGGAGCACCAGGCGGTGGCCGAGGAAGCTCTGGAAGCTCGCCGCGTCCTGGCGCTGACAGAGGGCCCCCCGCAGGGTGTGGGAGCCACCGAACCATCCGGTCTTGTCCAGCGTGCTGACGAAGTCCTCGATGCGGTACTTGGGCAGCTCCTCCTTGGCGAAGGAACCCTCGAACACCGACCCGGGCGGGAGCCACCGGGTGTAGCGTTCCCGGGCCTCCTTGTTCACGATCACGTCGCGAACGTCGAGGAGCGTGGTCCCCGGGCGCCTCATCAGGCCCTTCAGGAGGGCCGTCATGAAGTACCCCGCACGGGCCCCCACGCTCTCCGTACCCCACGCGTCGTGGAACGAGCGGATGAGGTCGGAGATGACCACGCTCGAAGCCCGATCGAAAGCGGCGGGGTTCGAACGAACTTCCGGCGGTACGTCCAGGAGGTTGAACCCCGGCGCGACCCACTCCTCCCCCTTCTGGGTGAAGAAGAGCTGCGAGGGGTCGAACTCGACCGAGTCCCGAGCCTGGACGAGGCTGAGACACGTCTTCACCGCGCGGACGAGGGCGCCCGTGGGGTCGAGGACCACGACGGTCCCGGCCCGGGGGTCGCTGATCGCCTGGAGGATGACGTTCAGCAGGAGCGTGGACTTGCCGGTCCCGGTCCCTCCCACGATGGCGAGATGTCGCCAATCCGGGGGGAGCCTGAGCGTGTGGTCCGCGAGGACCCCCAGGGTCCAGCCAGGAAGGGCGGGCACGGGCAAGGGGACCACGTTGCGGCGGACCATGGACGCCGTCGTGCTCGCCGGAACAGGCGGAAGGAGGCGAGGAGGCGCGGGGGGTAGTCCGTGGCTCGCCCGGATCTCCGCGATGATCCGTTCGTCCTCGGCGAAGTCGATCGGCGACACCGGACCTCGGGGTCTGGGTCCGCGCCGTCTCCAATCGTAGGTGGGCGTGCTGGGGGTCGGCGACGGGACCGGTCCGAGGGCGGCGTGCCACCTCCTCCAAAGCGGAGCGAGCATGGTGGCGAGCTCGTCGGCAGAGACGTCCCGTGCCTCGCGTCGGACCGCGAAGTGGTCGAGGTCGTGGCCCGCGAACGCCCTCGCGAACCCTTCGAGGCGGCGAGGTGCGATCAAGGGCCAGGCGCGGACCTCGTCGAACCACCGCCAGGTCCCTCCCCCGTTGAAGGAGGTCCACTGGGCGAGCCAGGGGCGCAGGGCGGTCAGGACCCTGGCGCTCTCCCCGTCGTTCCAGGCCGCGCGGACCTCGATGTGGAAGGGGGCCGTCGCGCGCCTCTTCTCGATCCGCTTGAGCTTCTCCAGGTCGAACGGGGTGGGCGTGGTCTTCCACGAGCCGTTGAACAGGGTGTCGTGCTGCCCCTGGAGCCCCAGGACGAGCTTGTCGTAGCGGGACGAGAAGAGACCGGCCTCCCAGGCCCCGACCTTCTTCGCCAGGAGCTGAAGACGGACCTCGGCGGCACCGAGGGAAGGGTTCCCCAGGATAGAGACCAGGGTCTCCTGGTAGTCCGTCATCCACCGGTCGTTGCTCTGGGGGATGTTCAGGGGCCAGTAGTGGTGGCGGCCGGTCGGGCGCGCCCTGGCGAACCGCCATCCCGAGAGCTCCTGCATGGAGGGGGCCACGCAAGGGGCTTCCCCCAGGACGGAGACGTGCGGGAAGGTGAGGTCCAAGACGCGGGAGACCCGGCTGAGCGAGTCGGCGTCGGGGGCGAGCAGCCGGAAGTGGACCCTTCCCTCCCTGGAGCGGGAGACCTCCATGCCCCAGGAGGGGACCGAGAGGTTGGCGAGCGCGGAGAGGTCAGGGCCGGGGTCCTTCGCGTCGCGCTCGGGGCGGCCGATCTGGAGCCACCTATGCAGCATGGGCAGCCTCCGCCGGCGCGGGAAGGGTCGGGGCGAGGAGCGTCGGCGCCATCGGCAGGCTCGGAGCGAGGGCCAACGCACCTGCGAGAGGTCTCGGCACCGCCCTTCCGGTGATCTCCTCGATGGAGCCACGAGGCCCCACGACCCACATTCTCTCGTCTTGCTCGCACACGATAGAGCAGAGATGGTCCAGGAACGCGCCGTCCTCAGGTTGGCGGTTCGTGGCTTGCGTGGGTGGAAGCTGGGGTACGAGCGGAAACCGCATGGTCGGAGCGGGGAAGAGGTGGGTCGAGACTGCGAGCGACTTCGGCGGGGGGCTCCGCCGAAGCCGGTTCGTGATCTCCCATACGTCCCCGCGGGCGTTCACGACCCACGTCCGTTCCGCGTTCCGCCACACGATGGAACAGATCCGCCTGAGCCACTCGGCCTCGGTGGGGACTTTGAGACGCATCGAGATCTCCAACTCCTCGAGAAGCTCAGGGAAGCCGTCGCGGCCCACGGTGGGACCCCACCCGTGCACGGAGGTTTCCGGCTCATTCGCGGACATCAGGCACCTCCTTGGACCTGGGGCGCGAGCGGGGCCGTCACCATGGAGACCGTCTCGGCGTGAAGGGTAGAGGCCGCAGGCGGAGAGGGCGCGGGCCGGACCATCGGGGGCCCCGCCTCCGCGACGCGGGCCTTCAGGTCCCTCTCGCGCAGGCGCCTGCGGACGAGGCCCCAGACGTAGAGGCTTTCCCGTGGGCCAGGGTGCCAGACCGGTCCTCTCCCGCTGGCTGGTCCGAGGTTGATGATCTTCCCCTTCTTGCCGAGGGCCAGCTCAGGCCGATCCCGGTACTCCTTGACCCAGACCTCGGTCAGCACGACCCGGTCCGCATCTTGGATGTGGCAAATCTGGTCGTCCCAGAGGGCAAGCCGAATCTCGCCCGTAGCGTCCCTGAGGTGGACCGTGCGGACGGGGAGAACCCCTCCTTCCGGGCTCGGTCGCTCGTAGACGCTTCCGTAGTGCACCACCACCCCGTGGACCAGGGCGGGACGGTTCGGGACGAGGTCGGCGATGGGCGTCGGGTGCACCAGGTTCGTTCTTGCGGTCATGCCTTCTCCTTCGTATCGAGAACGGAGCTGCAGGGGGGCGTGAGGGAAGTCAGCAGACGGAGCCGGGCCGAGGCCTGAGCCGGTTCGCTGGGCGGGGGCGAGGCGAAGTAGGACGGATAGTCGTCGGAGCGGCCCTTCCTCGCGGCGACGGCAGGGGGAGGGGACGGCGCCGAGATGGTTCGGACCGCCGGAACGGATGGCTCTCGCGGAGGGGATGCTGGTCCAGCGGCCGCCGGGACGCCGGGGGAAACCGGCGACGGTGCCTCGTCGCGCAGCCTCGCCTTGACCTCGTCCGGGTCGCTCGTGATGAGCAGGTGCTCGAATTCGGCGGCCTCGACCCGGATCGGGGTCCGCGTGTGCTGGGTCAGGAAGAGCGCGGTCGAGTACCCGATGCCCTTGCCCGTCCTCGCCGTCTTGACCCGATGGACCTCGTCCCGGGTCAGCGAGAAGAACTCGCGCATGCCCTGGCCGACGTTCTTGTGCCGGAACAGCGCCGTGATGGCCGAGTTCTTGAGGATCACCTCGCCCCTCTTGTCGCCGAGGAAGTCCTCCGCGGTCTGCGAGATGAGCGTCAGCCCCGTCTTCGTGTGGCGGGAGTGGCGCGAGAGGTCCGAGAGGGCCTGGGCCGACCCCTCCCGGCCCATCAGGTACCAGGCCTCGTCCACGGCGAAGATCTTGGGTTCCATGTCCTCGTCGCACCGGGCCCGGATGAAGTCCAGGACCACGAACATCACCGGGACGAGCATCGCCCGGCTCTGCATCATCAGGGCGCTGAGGTCGAAGGTGACCATCCGGGCGGAGAGGTCGACCGTGGTCGGGTGGTTCAGGAACGAGTAGGAGCCCGTCAGGTACGGTTCCAGGAGCAGGACCAGCCGGTCCGCCTGCGCAGTGTGAACCTTGGAGAGCTCCCGGGCCACGTCCGCGATGACGAACTCCTGGTGGAGCTCACGGTGCATCCGGGTGAGGACGCCGTCCAGGAGGGCCCGCTCCTCCGGAGACTCGTCTAGGATGACCTCGAAGAAGGCCTTCGCCCGTTCCGACCTCTCCTCGCTGGTCCTCGCCATCCACATCGGGTTGAGGAACGTCTCTTCCTTCGGCCCGACACGGAGCACCGCGCCGTCGAGCGACCGCGTGAGCTCTCCGAACTCCCCGAGGGGGTCCACGACGTATACCCGGAGGGTCGGGCGGAGGACCAACTGGCGGAGGATCTCGGACTTGAGGGCGTAGGACTTGCCCGACCCCGAGGCCCCGAAGATGCAGGTGTTGTAGTTCCCTTCCCTGAACCTGTCGAAGATGACCGGGGTCTCGTTGAGCTCGGAGAACCCGTAGAGCACCCCTCCCTCCTGCGCAGTGGTTCCCGAGACGAAGGGATACGTCGTCGCGATGGCGCTCCCCTGGAGGGGATAGCCGGATTCGAGGTAGTCCCGTCCGAACGGGAGGGTGCACTTGATCGCGGACTGCTGCTGGAACACCGGCGCCCGCGCCTTGACCATCCGGCCCCGGAGCGTCCCCTGGACCTGGCCGGTGAGCCTGTCGAGCTCCTCGAGCGAGTCCGCCCGAAGCGAGATGTAGAGCCCGGTCCGGAAGAGCCGCTCCTCCTGGCGGGTCAGCGAGGCGTGCAGCGCCTGGAAGACGTCGACCTGGTGCTCGTGCGCCGCGGTGTCGACCGATCCCCGGTCCACCTTGCCGAGACGCTCGGCCTCGACGCGGACGATCTCGCGCTGGAGCATCACGAGGGCGAGGTCCTGCGGGATGGGGGAGACGTGGAGGGTCACGTCCACCCGGGCGGGCATGGTGAGGAGCGGCGTGAGGAACTCGACCGGCAGGCGTGCGGGGTAGCCGTGAACCTGGAGCACCCGGACGTACTCGCCCCCCACGACCGTGTGGTCCGGGAAGAACAGGACCTGCGAGGGGCGGAGGGCACCGACAATGGACCGGGCTTCCCCTCCGCGTCCCCCCTCCCGGCCCGACCCGAACCGGTAGTAGCTCCGGAGCATGTCGACGAGCGCGGGGCCTTCGAGGGGCTCGGCCTCGAGCCCGAGGGTCACGAGGTTCCCGACGAGGCTCTCCACCCGGCTGTCGAGGAGCCTCCCCGCGGCCTGGCGCCGTTCCTCGGGGGACGGAGAGGCCCCCCCCGCGAACAGATGGGGGGCGACCTGGGCGAGGCGGACCGCTGTCGCGACGTAGAACTTCCGGTCCAGGGTCTCCCGGGTCGCCTCGTCAAAGAACCGGAGGTAGCTGCTGCCGACGTGGTGGAGCAGGCCGGGAGGCGCTTTCAGCAGCCGGTCGCAGATCGCCAGGACGAACGGACGGTTGTCGAACCGGTCCGACCGGGTGATGATCTGGATGTCGAAGTCGAGGGCGTTGAGGAAGCCCAGGAACCCGTGGACGTGCTCCTCGCGCTCCTCGGAGGAGAGGATGGCGAAGTTGACCCCCTTGACCTCCACGACGCGGACGTAGACGTCGTGCGGCAGGAGGAGGGTGTCGTGGGTGAGACCGGTGAGCTGCACGTAGGCCTCGGCCGCCTCCCCCTCGAGCTTGGCCGGTCTCGCCCGGAACCGCTGCCGGAGGGCCAGGTACTTCAGGAGCGGGAGGTCGGACCGGCGGACGAATCCGAGGACGAGCCCCGCCACGACCGCCCCGACGAAGGCGAGGATCCCCGTCGCGGTCGCCCACGCGGCGTGCGGGGCCAGGCCGTTGATGGAGTAGCCCAGGAGGGCGCCCAGGGAGGCGGAACCCAGCAGGTAGCATCCCTGCTGGACGGTGATAGGTCCGATCCTGGTTGCCAGCGACCCGATCCGGGGCGGGAAGATCACCATCCCGTCCATCGCGGTCTCCCCGTCGTCGCTCATGCGCTCGCCTTCCTCCGCATCTCCCGGATGTACGCGCTGTCGGCCCCGTACCACCCGCCGTGCGGGAGGGCGAATCCCGACTTCGAGCGGTCGTTCAGATCGATCCTCCCCGAGGCGACGGCCTTGGCCGTGACCTTGGGGACGCCGCCCTTCTGGAGGGAGCGCGACCTGAGGGCGGTGCGGCCCCTCCCCACGATCTTCTGGCCGGCCCATTTGCCCCCGTGGACGAGGGAGATGGCGCCGATGGCCCCCATCCCCGAGACCCCGTGCCCGGCCGCGACCAGCCGCGCGGCCTGACCGACCTTTCCGAGGACGCCAGCGGGACCTTTGGCGGCCCCCGCAGCTCCGGAGAGCGCTCCGCTCGGCCCTTCGACGCCAGTGAGGCCCGAGCCGCCGCCCATGCTGCTCGCCCCGAGCACACCCCCCAGCACGGCCTGGCCGACGCTGGAGACCGCCGACCCGCTCTCCGTCATGACCTTCGGCATGGCGGCCGCGAGGGCGAAGCTGCCGAGGACCAGCGCGATGTTCAGCGCGCCGTTCGAGGTCCCCTGGCCGCCGATGAAGAGCGAACCCAGGACGAGGACGATCCCGATGAAGACGTTGACGAAGGTCCACTCGAAGAACATCTTGATGATCTTCGTGCCGAAGGCCTGGGTGGTCGGGAACGACCAGAGGAGGAACGCCCACGGGAGGATGGCCCCGGTGAAGAAGACCATCAGGATGCGGACGCCCTGCTCGATGAGGAGCGTCACCAGCAGGATGATGGACATCAGGTAGAGGACCACGGCGAGGGGCCCCGACCCGCTGAACCAGCTGCTCCACCCTCCCGTGGAGAAGACGTTGAAGTTCCCCTGGGAGAGGACCGCGGTCGCGAGGTCGTTCGAGACGGAGATGCAGAAGTTGCCGATGAGCATCGTGGACGAGCCCAGGACGAGCGCGTAGCCCAACTTGATCCAGAGCTGCTTGAGCTGGAACTTGCGCTCCGCCAGGGGGGAGAGGATGTACATCAGGCCGATGCCGGCGATGGCGATGCCGAGGGCCCCGAGGAAGACGGCGTAGGTGATGCTCCAGACGGCGGCCACCGCGGGGTTGGAGAGGCTGGGGGTGGTCTCTACGGCCGAGACGCACCACTGGAGGAGCTGGTCCGAGACCCCCGCGAAGGGGGAGGAGATGGCGCCCCAGAAGCTGTTCCAGATGAGGTTCGCGAGGTCCTGCTCCCAGCTCATGGGCCGTCCTCCTCCCCGTGGTCGCCCACGATCTTCCGGAGGCCGGCGACGAGCAGCAGGGTGAACGCCAGGAACAGCCCGACCCCGACCAGCTGGAGGAAGAGCGGGAAGGCCGGAGGGGGAGGAGAGAGCGAGCCGTTGCCGGTGGGAGGAGGCAGGATGAGCGAGGAGGAGCTCGTCCAGACCAGGTCGACCGCGACGCTGGTCTGCGAGGAGACATTGTCAACCTCGGCCTGGGCCCCGGTCGCGTTGGGGGACCCGCTCAGGGGGTGCCCCAGGACCAGGACGGTGCTGACGTTGGTCAGGTTCATCCCGGCGAAGTCGGCGTAGGTGTAGTTCGCTCCGTTCGAGACGGAGAGGTTCTCGATGGGCTCGAGGTCCGTGCCGTTGATGAACAGGAAGTCGGCGACCGCCTGGGGGACCGGGACGGTCGAGTTCGAGGAGGAGTTGTGGAAGGAGAGGAAGACCTGGAAGGTCGGACCATCTGCGACAAGCGCAGGGTGAAGAGGAAGGGGGGAAGCGGAGGAGGCCGGGAGGAGAGGAAGGGCGAGACAGAGGGCGAGGGCGACGGCGGGCACCGCCGTGAGCGGCCTGCGCCGCCGCGGGATGCCCGCCGGAAGGGGTTGAGGGCGTGGGGGGGTTGTGGGGCCCCCGGTGCGAGGGCCCCCGCGCTCCGCCGGATCCCTGGTCCACGGTGGGCGGACCGGCTCGGCGCGCCCCTCCTCCCCGCTGGGAGTGGTCCCGTTCAGCGAGGCGAGGAGAGGGAGGGGAGCGAGCGACGACCCCGAGGGAGCGTCCGGCGGAGGAGGTCCCGGTGGCAGCCACCGGTCGAGCCCGGGGCTCCGTGTCCACTTGCAGGTCAGGCAGGCCGTGACCTTCCCATCCTGGTTCTCGAGGGTGCGGATCCCCCCGCAGCGAGGGCAGGCGTTCATGCGGCCACCTCCGGGGAGGCCCCGCCGTCGGTGCCTTCCATCCTCGCGACCATGCGGGGCGGCACGCGCGGACCGAGACGGCCCGCGCGAACGCCGCGTTGCTCGATGCGCCGGGCCCGAAGGTAGAGTTTGAGGTAAGCGTAGACGAATCTCGGTTCCGTCCAGCGCTCCCGGTCGCCGCTCGGGAGTCCTTCGAGGAAGGCCCGATAGTCCGTCTCAGAACGCCCCTCGTCGCGAGCGCGTTGGATGAAACCGTGAACGACCCAGAGGTCAGGGTCCTTCAGGGTGAGCTCGCGCTTGGGTGCACGTCTCCGTCCAAGCTCCCCGCCCGGGAGGCGGTCATCGGCGGGGGCCACGCGGCAAGGCATCGGTTGGGTGGCTTCGCCCACTTCCGACGCAGTTTCCATCCTGGTCGGTCCGGGAGAGAGGTCTCCC
>JAJYEA010000058.1 GCA_021790425.1 Thermoplasmata archaeon
CACGAAGGGACCGAACGGGGCGATCACCCCGGAGAGGAGCTGGTTCGCCCCGAAGTACTCCCCCCGCCGGTCGGCGGGGGCGATCTTCGAGATTGCGACGAACGCGTACGGGCTGGTGAGGTTCTCTCCCGACGTGAGGAGGACGACGTTGGCCACCAGGAGGAAGAAGTTCCCGGTGAGCCAGAAGACGACGTCGGAGGTCGCGTAGAGCACGAGACCCACTGAGAAGGCGACCCCGGGCCCGATGCGGGCGGGGACCTTGTTCGCCAGGAACTGCGTGGAGACCACCGTGATCGTGTTGACCGCGTAGAGCAGCGTGACCAGGTAGAGGGCGATCCCGAAGTGCCCGGTGAGGTAGAGGGGCATCATGGGGGTCTCCCACTGGTTCGCGACGAGGTAGGCCACGGGCAGGAGGAGGCTCAGGACCATGAGCTTACGGTCCCGGAGCGCCCGGTAGGTGAACCTCTCCGGGACCGCGGGGGCGGCGGTCGCCGCGCGGGACTCCGGCACCCACCGCCAGTAGAGGGCGAACTCGAGCAGCGCCCCCACTGCGGGGAAGAGGAAGAAGAGCCCGGGCCAGACCTCCGCGGAGATCCCGGCGAGGACCAACCCCAACCCGATCCCCGCATTCCCCGACACCCGCAGGAGGCTGAAGGACGCGAGACGCTGCGCCTCGGTCGTGACGTCCGAGACCAATGCGTTGATCCCGACGGCCTCCAGGCTGTTCAGCACGGTGACGAAGACCATCGCCCCGACCACGAGGGAGATGGAAAGCGCGTAGGTGACCGCCACGAAGAGCACCGCGTACCCCGCGACCATCCCGAGGATCACCGTCAGGAGGAACGGCCGGCGGCCCAGTCGGTCGGCCAGTCGCCCTCCGAAGAGGCTGAAGGGCGACGGGACGGCGCTCGAGAAGAGGAAGATCAGGGCGATGTCGAGGTCGCTGAGGTGGCGGTCGAGTGCGAAGTAGAGCGCCAGCAGGATCCAGAGGGGATAGCGCGAGAAGCCGCTGACCGCGCCGGCCACGGCCGCGATCGAGACGGTGCGTGGAAACCGCATCGGCGTAGTTCACCTAGGGGGAAGCTTAACCGTTCGCAACGGGCCGGGGCACTCAGTAGCCGGGGTAGGTCATGGGCGCCGGGGCGACCGGCGGGGCCAGGCTCGGGTCCCAGACGCGCATCTCGTGATAGTAGCCCCGCAGACGGACCATGGCCACGGCCAGGAGGACCAGGCCGAGGAGTGCGATGAAGAGCGCCATGCCCGGTCCCCACGTCATGGTCCCGGTGACCTGGTCGCCGCTGCCGGCGCTCAGGGTGAAGGGACAGGACCCCATGACCCCCGACGCCGAGCTCCCGGCGTTGCAGAAGGACGCCCCCACCATCCCGACGAGGACCACGTCCATCACCACGAAGAGCAGGAGGCTGACGAGCACCAGGACGAACGCGAGGAGCGTGAAGGTGTAGGGGCGCTTCACCTTCTTCCCGGTCACCGGCCCCCGCTGCGAGGCCGCCCCCAGCCCGAGGAGCCCGCCGACGATCCCGAGCACCATCCCGAGCAGGAACAGTCCGGCGGCAGCGAGGAACACGAATCCGATACCCCCGGCGGCCACGTAGAGGAAGCACCCTCCGAAGCTGGCCGAGCTTCCTCCCGTGTTCGTCCCCGTGGCGTTCGCGCACAGGGTGAAGGTGTTGAAGTTCACGTACTCGGTCACCGTGGTGCGGTTGACGTCCTGCCCGGTCAGGTTCATCGTGTACCAGGGGGTCAGGAACGTGAACACGAGCACGACCACCCCCACGAGCGCGAGGACCGAAGGGACCCGGGAATTCCGGCGCTCGATGGAAGGAGGCTCCTGCGGGACGGCTGGAGGGGCCCAGTACACCGGGCCCTGCGCATCGGCCGGAGGAATGCCCGGCCCGCCGTACGCCGCAGGCGCGTACGTCTGATGCCCGTATCTCGACGCGGGAGCTGCGGGCGCTGGGCCTCCAGCCACGGATTTGGATAGGAACGAGGGGTATTAACGATGAGGTTGGGGGACCAGAGCCCGCCAACCGGGCCGTTGGAACCGGCGAATCCCGTGGAGGAGCCTTTTTACGGTCCGAATCGTTGCCGAGACCTACTGCCGTGGTGGGGAACAGCGATCTTGAACGGGGCCGCCTGACCCGCTCCGCAGCCGTGACAGGTCTCCTCCTGTTGTTGGTGGTCGGGGGCGTTTTGCCGGCATCGGCGTCGACGGCCCGAGCCGTACCGGCCGTTCCTTCCCCCGGGGTCGCTAGCGCGGTGCCCTATGCGGAGGTCAACTACACCTTGCACGCCCCCGTCGCCGCGGCGGCCGACGGGGTCGCCTTCGACCCGGACAACGGATCGTTCTATTCCGTCGGCCGGAACAACGAGGTCACCGTCGTCAACGAGAGCACCTGGAAGGCCACGGCGAACATCACGGTCTCTGCCGGGGATTATGCCATGATCGCGATCGATCCCGTGCACGATCTCGGCTTCGTGACCGGGGGAGCCGTCGGAGCGCTCACGCTCTTCAACGCCTCCACGCTGCGGGTGCTGCGCACCATCGGCACGTCGGGAGGGAGCGGTATCGCGGTCGACCCCACCCACGAGTGGGTCATGTTCTCGAACGGGTACACGATCTCGATCCTCGACTATGCGTCGTGGACCTATCGGGCGAACCTGACCCTCCCGGCGGGCGAGACCCCCGGCCGGTTCGGCTACGATCCGGCCCAGGAACTCCTGTCGTTCGCCTACCAAGGGCCCTCCGCGGTGGGCATCGTGAACGTCAGCACCTGCAGATGGGTGACCAACCAGACGACCCCTTCTTATTCCGTGGCCAGCGCCTACGATCCGGCCTCGCGGAGCTTCGTCGTGGCTGAGGCCTCCAATGTGAGCCTCATCAGCACCGCTCCACCGTACGCGATCCGGAACTACACCCTCCCGGGGCCCGGGAGCGACGCGAACGCCGTCACCGTGGCCAACGGAGGGGCCGATGAGGCCCTGCTCTGGGAATACGCGAACGGGGGCGGGGCGCAGCTGCAACCCTTCGACATCGCCCGCGGGACCTTCCCGCCGGCCGTGGTCTATCAGCCGAGCGGCGCCTGGCCCGCGGCCATCACCATCGACCCGAGGACGCTCGTCGCAGTCGGGGTGGACCCGAACTCCGCGAGCGACGTCCCCTACCTTCCCGTCTGGAACCGGTCCTACCCGGTGACGCTGTCGGAGACGGGCCTTCCCTCTGGAACGAACTGGTGCGCGACCCTGGGAAGCACCACCTCGTGCACGGCGGCCCAGGCGCTGGCATTCCACGAGCCCAACGGCACGTACACGTTCACGGTCGCGACCGCGAGCGGATACACCCCCTCGCCCGCCGCCGGCACGCTCACGGTCGCTGGGAGCGCCATCGGCCAGGCCATCGTGTACGCGGGGCCGGCCGAGGCACGCTACTACGTGAACTTCACCGAATCGGGGTTGCCGGCGGGGACCTCCTGGTCCGTGACCCTCAATTGGATGAACCAGAGCTCGACGTCCTCCACGATCTCCTTCTCCATGCTGAACGGGGTCTACGGCTACTCCGTCAATCCCGTGGGAGGCTACGTCTCGAACCCGGTGAGCGGCTTCGAGAACGTTTCGGGAGCACCGGTCAACCAACTCGTGAGCTTCACATCGACACCCACGCCCCACTACCCGGTTACCTTCACCGAGAACGGCCTCCCTTCGGGAACCCTGTGGTCCGTGACCCTGGGAGGGGTCGGTTCATCCTCGACCTCCCCCCAGATCGCCTACAACGAGACCAACGGGACGTATGTCTACACGGTGGGCACGGTCGCGGGATACACCGCGACCCCGACCTCCGGCAGCGTCACCGTGAAGGGGGGTGGGGTGCCGGTCCCGATCTCCTTTACCCCGGTCGGACGCAAGGTCTACAACGTGACGTTCAACGAGTCGGGCCTTCCCGCGAGCACCACGTGGGCGGTCACCCTGAACGGGACGACGCTCACCTCCGCCCTCACCTCGATCGTCTTCGCGGAACCGGCGGGCAACTACACCTTCTCGGTCCCGAGCGCCGGCGGATACTCGCCCACCCCCTCGTCCGGCACGCTCCCTGTGGGCGCACCGACCTACGTCACGGTGATCTTCACCAAGGTGCCAGGACGGTACTACGTCACCTTCACCGAGAGCGGACTCACCGCGGGGACCTCCTGGTCGGTGACCTTCAATGGGACGGCCTATCCGTCGACCACCACGACGATCGTCCCGCCTTCGGTGCGGAACGGCTCGTACGCATTCTCGGTGGCCGCGGTGACGGGATACACCGTGTCGCCCGCGAGCGGCGCGGTGAACGTCACCGGCCTGAACGTGTCGCAGGCGATCCACTTCACCTCGACCTCCGCGGCCACGTACTCCGTGGACTTCTACGAGGCAGGGCTCCCCGCGGGGATCACCTGGTCGCTCAACTTCGTGGGGGTCCCCTACACCGGGCCCACCCCCTACGGGATCGGCTTCACGGAACCGAACGGGACCTATACCTTCCAGGTCCCGGTGGACTCGGGGTTCTCGCCCACCCCCTCCTCGGGGAACGTGACGGTGAACGGCTCTTCGGTCGTGCGCACCATCGTCTTCTCGAAGGTGACGACCTACACGCTGACCTTCACGGAACAGGGCCTTCCCACGGGGTCAGCCTGGGGGGTGGCCATCCAGTCCTGGAGCAACCGGACCAACTCGGTGACCTCCTCGATCGTGCTCAACGAGTCGAACGGCACCTACACCTACTACGTCACGAACCTGAGCAGCTACGTTGCGTCCCCCTACACGGGGCAGGTGACCATGGCCGGGACCGCCCAGACCGTCGCGGTGACCTTCACGGAAGTCTTCGTCGTCAGCTTCCGACAGTCGGGACTTCCCGCCTCGCAGAGCTGGTCGGTGACGCTGGGCGGGGTCACGAAGGCGATCACCGGGGGCCTTCTCACTTACATCGAGCCGAATGGGAGCTATGACTTCGTTGTGGGATCCCTCTCGGGCTACTCGGTGGACCACCCCTCGGGCACCGTGTCCGTCTACGGCAACCCCTCCACTGTCCACCTCAATTTCACGGCGAACTCCACGAGCGTCACCCCCAACCCCTGGAGCCTCTCGACCACGGGTGGGACCCTCTTCGACCTGCTCTGGATCGCCGGCATCGTGGCCGTCGGCGTGGTCGCAGTACTGATCTCGCGCCCCCGAAGGGCTCAACCGCGGGCGTACTGAACTACGCGGACCGGGCCCGGGGCACTCGTCCGCACCGGACCGCGGTCGTTCACCGGGGACTGGGTCCCTGGATCAGTGCGAGATAGGCCTCTTCGAGCGTGAGCTTCGAGCTCGAGAAGGAGGTCACGGGGGCGAGGCGCTGGCACGCTTCGAGGATCTGGGCCCGCTGTTCCTCAGAACCGTCGAAGGCGAGCCGGAACCGGGTCGGGGTGGCGGACTCTACCCTCGTGACCCCCGGAATGGCCGCAAGCGCCCGGAGCTCGGGGGGTCGCGAGAACTCCACGTCGAGGGTGGTCGCCCGGAACCGTTGGCCGATGTTGGCCACCGTGTCCTGGAGCAGGATCTTGCCCTGGTTGATGAAGATCACCCGGTCGCAGATCTCCGTCACCTCCTGCAGGAGGTGGGAGCTCATCAGGATGAGCCGGTGCTGCGAGCGGAGCTTCACCAGGATGTTGCGGACGATCACCCGCTCCGCGGGGTCGAGCCCGCTGGTGGGTTCGTCGAGCAGGAGGATGGATGGCTCCGTCAGGAGGACGGACGCGAGCACGACCCGCTGCTTCTGGCCCTTGGACAGCCGTCCCGTGCGCTGGTCCAGGGGCGGGAGCTCGAGCTCCCGCGCCAGGCTCTCCGTGCGGTCCCGGATGGTCTCCCGGGAAAGCCCGCGGAACTCCCCGATCATGGAGAGCGTCTCGCGCGCCGTGAGGGACGGGTACGGCTCCGGGTTCTCCACCATGGCCCCCACGTCCCACAGGGCGGTCTTCGGGTCCGCCGTCACGTCCCGGCCGTCGAGGAGCGCCTGGCCCTGCGTCGGACGCAGGAGCCCGGTGAAGAGCTTCAGCGTCGTCGTCTTCCCGGCGCCGTTGGGGCCCAGGTATCCGATGGCGCCCCCTCCTTCGTATCGGAAGGAGGCGTCCTGGAGGGCCGCGAACGCCCCGAAGCGCTTGGTGAGGCGGATCGCCTCCAGTGCGGGCACCTACCCCTTCACCTCCTTGTAGCGATAGATGACGTAGGAGACGGCCAGGAACCCCACCAGATAGGCGGCCATGATCAGCGCTCCCTCCCAGGGGTAGGGATACCAGGAGTAGATCGTGAGGGACCCTCCCTTCTTCCCCAGGGAGAGATGCTGCACGGACTCGTGCACGAAGTTGGACATGAGGACATCGACGATCGCCGTGGACCCATAGTCCAGGGAGAACCAGGGTTCGACACCGCCCAGGGTCCCCACCGAGGTCAGGGTGGGGAAGGCCAGGAGCAGGATGAGGACCGAGGCCACGATGCCCACGGTGGGGCTCCGGAAGAAGGAGCTGAAGAAGAAGGCGACGGCCAGCGTGGCGAGGATGAAGAGGAACGCCAGCCCCAGGGACACGGCCAGCGCTCCGGGGATGGTCTGGTAGAAGTACTCCGAGACCCCCGCCGCGAAGAGATAGTAGACGGAGATCACGACACAACCCGTGACGGCGGCGGCTGCGAAGCGCCCCGCGAAGAGCGTTCTCCGCCGCACGGGCTGGGTGAGCATGAGGTACCCCGGGCCCCCCTGAAGGTCCACCGCGAGGGCGTCCCCGCCGAGGAGCGCGCCCGTGAGTATCGATGCGTCGACCACCAGCGCCAGATACGTGCTCAGCTCGTCCGAGGCGTCGGGGTGCACCGTGGTGACGGTCGCTACCCCATTGTGCGCCTGGACGGCAAAGATCGCGCCCGCGATGATCGCGACGAAGATCACGAGACCCACGAAGCGCCAAGTGCGGAGGTAGGAGCGGAACTGGTAGAGAAAGGCGGTCCAGAACTGCGGAAAGTCTCCCAAAGGTGCGCCCATCCCCGGGTGCAGTTACTCCAGACCGGGTAAAAGACTGCGCCTAGCTCGGGATCCGTAGTGGACCGGGTCCTCCCTCCACCCAGGGTACCCCCTGACTACGGGCCCCCCTTGGCAGGGTACAGCCTTTTTCTCCGGTTCCCTCATCGGGTCCTTGTGGTTGCCAACGTCGATATCGCCCGAGCGCTGTCGGGCAACTCGCCTTGGCAACGTTGGCGGACGCTCGTGGTCCACTTTGCGTCCGCGCGACCTGAGGCGACGGCGTAGAAGGCGACTCGATGGATCCCGTTCTCTTGGCCGTACTGTGGGTCCTTGCGGTCGCGATGGCCGTGGTCGCCGCCTACGTGATCCGGCGGGCGGCGGTCGCGGCCTCCCCCTTCGACGTGGCGCTCGCCCTCTTCCTCCTCGCCATGATGGGCTCGATGGCGGGGGGGTTCCTCCTCTACGAGGCCCTGCCGGTGCAGTGGGGGCTCCAGGCGGCCCTCTTCCTCGGCATGTGGGTCATGGTCTTCGGGATCGGACAGCTCCTCGCCGAGCTCAGGGGCGGCGAGAAGTGGGAGGCGGGGCGACGCCCCTCGCTCGCGGTCCGGGCATCGGTCATCGCGGGGGCCCTCGCGACGGAGCTCGTGATGACCTTCGCGCTCGAGCTCGCCTCGGGAGACCTCGCGGGAGTGGCGCGGACGGCCCCCCTGGGCTCGCTCCTTGCGGCCGGGATCACCTCGAGCTGGTTCCTCTTCCCGATGTCCCTCGAGATGGCCCTCTCCGTCTACCTGGCCCGCCGGGAGACGCCCCGGTTCCTCCTCGTCATCCTATCGCTCCAGCCCGTGATCATGGCGCTCTCGCCCACGGCCGTGCCGGACCTCCAGCCCTGGCTGACGGCCTCGGTGGTCGGGGGGGGAGGGGCCATGACAGTGGTGTTCGTCTTTGTCATGGAGAGCTTCCGCCGGAGTCCCCGGATGAACCGGGCGATCTTCGACTACCTCGTGCTCCTTGCCTTCGTCTTCGGGCTCATGATGGCCGGTCTCCTCGTGTGGACCCTGGACGGGAACCCGGCGCTCTTCGCCGTGAGCCTCCTCGCCGAGATGACGCTCTTCTTCAACGCGATCCTGATGCCGGACCGACTGTCGCAGGGAGAGAAGGTCGCGTACCTCGAGCGGGCCTGGCCGATGTTCGGGCTCATCCTGGGCGTCTTCGTGGCCGAGTTCTTCATGGGGGCCCTCTTCGATGTCGCCCTCTCCGGGACGGGATTCCTCACCGGCATGGCCTACGCCCCGCTCACGGCAGGGGCGGGGGCCCCGGCACTGCCGGCCCTCTTCAACGGACTGCTCTTCGTGACGGGGGTGCTCGCCTCCCCGTGGTTCCTCATCATGATGGGGGCCGAGATGGGGGCGCTGGTCGCCTTCAAGATCCGGGAGACACGGAGCCGGGAGACCCGGACACGTCTCTCCTTCGTCATCGGTGCCTACTTCGTCTACGCCATCTTCCTCCCGGCCTTCATCCTCTCCCCGCAGCGCCTCTCTTCCCTGCCGCTGATCGGGTGGAGCATGGGGATCGGGACTGGAGGGGGATTCATTCCCCCGTTCTTCGTGGTCATCGCGCTCACGTATGCGATCGCGGCCGTCCTCTCGCTCCTCTTCGGGGCCCGGCAGATGTGCTCGGGGCTCTGCACGGCCGCCCTGATGTACCAGGGGACGTTCTATGATTCGCTCAAGGGGTTCAACCGTCGCTCAACGGTCGGGAACAAGCTCCTGGGGAGCAAGCTCTCGAGGCTCTACGGGGTGGTCTTCTCGCTTTCCTGGGCGTCCATCACGGCCGCGGCAGCACTGTCCTACTTGGACTATGCGGGGATCGTGCATGTCACCGCCTACGGGCTGGACCTCGCCTACTTCACCGAGGTGCTGTACTTCAACTTCCTCTGGTACGTTGTCTTCCTCACCATCCCGTTCGTCGGGGTGTATGCCTGCGTCTCCTCCGGCTACTGCTACTGGGGAACCTTCAACCAGGTCCTAGGTCGGCTGGGGTTCTTCCGGCTGAAGGCCCGGGACCCCGCCGTCTGCGTCTCGTGCGAGACGAAACCCTGCACACGAGCCTGCCCGGTGGGGCTCAACGACCTCCCCGTGAACTTCATCGACAAGGGGGAGTTCAAGGCACTGAAGTGCATCGGAGTGGGCGACTGTGTCGAGTCCTGCCCCTACGAGAACATCCTCTTCTGGGATGTACGTCACTGGCTCTCCGGAAAGGCCAGCTTGGAACGACCGCGCCGGACGGGACAACCCCTCCCCATGGTGGGAGAGGATGGTGGCCGGGCCCTATCGGCGAAGACTCCGGGACCCGAGTAGGGCTCGACCCGGGACCTTGCCCCGCGCGGAGCCCTTGAAGAGCGGTCGATAGATTCAAGGGCCCCCATGAACATAGCCTCATATGAATGCCCTCACAGAGTCAGGGCACCCGGCGTGGCCCCAAGGCCCGGCGCACTCCCCTGAAGGAGTGGGAACCCTCGCGCGCCGAGCCTCGCTCTGAAGGGAAGCACTCCGCGGAACGCAGCGGTGGTCCCCGGGCCGCCGAGATCAAGCAGGGGTTCGAAGAGAGCCTCCCGATGCTCGTCTTCGCTGCGGTCTGCCTCTTCCTGGCTGTCGACTTCTGGGGGACACCGACCCGCATCGGGGACCGGTACTATCCGATCTGGATCCTCTTCCTGCTGATCGGCGCGATCGCCGCCACCGGTGGGACGGTGGCGGCCTTCGTGCCCGAGGACGAGGAGGAAGGGGGGCAGGTCCCGAGGAGCACGGCGGATCACGTGGTCATCGCTCGCGCCAAGTGGCAGACCATCCAGCGCGAGCTCAAGGACCTCAAGCTGCTCGTGAACGAGATCCTCCCCTCCGACCTCGTCCACGCCGCGATCATCCCCACGGAGGCGGAGAAGAAGAAGCCCGTCACCCAGTCCGACGTCGAGTCCGAGCTCGCCGCGTTGTCGGCCCGGACCAGGGCCCTGGACATCGGGGTGGAATCCGAGACGGAGAGACCCTCTCCCTCCCTCCCAGTTCTTGCAGCGCCCGATGTCGAGAGCGAGCCCCCGGTGCTTACCCTCGCGGGAAATGCACTGGCGACCCCCGAGGCCGGGGCGGCGAATCCGCCGTCCTCCGAAGTGGATGCGCTCCGAACGGCCCACATCACCGGGGTCGTCCGGGAGCCGGGGGAGACCCCCGGCGAGTACATCCGACGGGCCACCCTGGACTACGCGAAGGCCGGGACGCAACCGCGGGCGGTCGACATGACCCGCGCCGTGTGCGCCTCGGTGCGCGAGAGCTACCGGCGCTCCTCGGAGGAGGAGATGAAGGAGTTCTCCCGGGAGATCCAGGAGGACCTCCGCCAGTTCATGAACGAGACCGGCGTCCACCTCAACCCCGGGGAGACGCTCGCCGAGTACGTCACCCGGGTGCTGAGCGTCCTGGAGGCGGTCGACCAGACCGAGGCCGCCCCACCCGTGCCGTTGGCCCAGGCGACGAGCGTCCACTGGTCCCTCTCCCTCTTCCGGGGGTTCCTGGAGAGCTACCTCGCCCAGCGGGACGTGGAAGCACTGGTCGGCGAGGTCGAACGCGAGGTCGCGGCTTCCCAGGGGCAACCGGGAGCCCCCCACGGGAGCGACGACCTGCGGACGTACGCCCAGCTCCTGAAGAACTCCTTGAGACCGCTCGTGGGCACGTCGCTCGGACTCTGGGAGATGGAGGCCCTCTCGAAGGAGATCGATGCCTTCGTCATGGGGATGACCCGGCAGAGCACCTCCCCGGGAACCCCCCCTCCGACACGGAAGGAGGTGCAGGCGGCCCGGCAACGGCTCGACGGGCTCTTCGCCGCGTTGCCCGGCATGGGAGGCCCGCAACACGGCGCCACGCTCTCGCAACAGGTCAGGCTCGCAGAGGCCGCCCGACCTGCCTTCGTCTCGACCCCTCCACCCCCGGCGGCCCGGATGCGCGCGGTGGTGCCCCCCGTCCCCAAGGGCCCGGTCGAACGGGAGATCGAGTCCTTCCGGGTGGCCGTGACGAGCGGCGTCGACCGGTCGGTGAGCGAGGAGGTGGAGGCCTACCTCTCGCGGGCCCTCGTGGAGGGGAACCTGGCCGACACTCCAGAGAGGGCGTGGAAGCAGGCACGGGCCGTGGCCGCGACGCTGGCGGAGTCGTACCGCCGCCTCACGGAGGCGCAGATGCAGACCCTTTTCGACTCGGTGGGAAGGGACGCCGAGAACATCTTCCACTCCGCCCGCTTCCTCCGGGAGACGGGGGAGACGATGGGAGAGTTCGTCCTCCGGGTCCACGAGTCGAGGGCTCCGCCCCGGGAGGCTCCCCCGGCGGCCGCGCCCGCCGCATCCGTCCCGCCCCTCGCGGTTCCTGCGGGAGGGCTCTCGGGCCTGAAGTGGTCCTTGGCGCTCTTCCGGGGAGTGCTCGAGAGCTACCTGAGCCGTGAGCAGGCCCAGAAGGTGGTCACCGCGGTGGAAACGGACGTCGAGCACCACGGCACGGGAACTGCACTTAGCGAGAAGGGCCAGAGCGACATGATGCTCTACGCCCGCCTGGTCAAGAACGCCCTGCGGTCCCTGCCTCCGGGTCAGATGAAGCCGGCAGACGCCGAAGCGCTCTCGAAGGACATCGACGCGTTCGTGGAAGAGATG